>CACWJS010000006.1:46135-46904 GCA_902761275.1 uncultured bacterium
CCCGCGGACGAGTGGTCCGGTGACGCCGGCGTCGGCTCGATGGCGTTCTCGCAGCAGGCCGTCAACTGGCTCGCCGAGAAGTACGGCTTCAAGTTCCCGAAGATGATGAAGCTTCCCGAGCGCCTCAAGGTCGTGCAGGCCGCGATGGAGAAGGGCGACTCCAAGGCGCTCAAGGTCTACGTGCAGATCGGCCGCTTCCTCGCGCACGCGATTCCGTGGTACAAGGAGTTCTACGACTACTCGAGCATGATGCTGCTCGGCCGCGTCACGTCTGGCCTCGGCGGCGATGTCATCCTCGAGACTGCTCGCGCGATGCTGAAGGACATCTACCCGGCGACTGCCGAGGAGATCGAGCTCATCGTTCCCGACGAGCACTTCCGCCGTCTCGGCCAGTCCGTCGCGGCCGCGCAGATTCCCGTCATCAAGAAGCGCTGAAAGGTCTTCCGAAAATGACTGACGAACAGAAGAAGGTTCTCGAGGCGTCCGGCATCGTTGACGCGACTGACGTGTCGCGCTACGGTTCCGGCCACATCAACGAGACGTACAAGGTCGAGACGGCGTCGGGCGTGCGCTACATCCTGCAGCGCGTCAACACGACGATCTTCGACGTCGATCTCCTCAAGACGAACGTCGTCCGCGTGACGGAGTTCCTGAAGTCCAAGGGAGTGAAGTCGCTCGAGGTCGTCGGCTACGACAACCCGTGGCGAATCTACAAGTTCCTCGAGGGCTACACGTCGCGCGACGTCGTCTCCGAGCCGCACCAGGCGTA
>CACWJS010000007.1 GCA_902761275.1 uncultured bacterium
CGACCGCGACATTTGGATGTATGTCTCGATGGGCTACTTCAAGCAGCGCACGATAAAGGGCGAGATCGGCTCGTCGACGATGCCGCACAAGGTGAACCCAATCGACTTCGAGAACTCCGAGGGCAACCTCGGCCTCGCGAACGCTGTCCTCGGGTTCATGGCGAGGAAGCTCGCGATCTCCCGCATGCAGCGCGACCTCACCGATTCGACGACCCTGCGCAACATGGGCGTCGGCTTTGGCTACACGCTCATTGCGATCCGCTCGACCCTCAAGGGTCTCGGCAAGCTCGAGCTCAACGCCGAGCGTCTCGCCGAAGATCTCGACCGCAACTGGGAAGTTCTCGCAGAGCCGATCCAGACCGTCATGCGTAAGGTCGGCATGGACCATCCCTACGAACGGCTCAAGGAGCTGACGCGCGGAAGGCGCGTGACGGCCGAGATCATGCGCGACTTCGTGTCGGCGTTGCCGCTCCCGAAAGACGATAAGGCGCGTCTCATGAAGCTGACGCCTTCGACCTATATCGGAATCGCCGAGAAGCTCGCGCGTCTCGCGTAAGGAACATCCTGCTGCATGAACGCGTCTGCCGCGAGCGTGGAGAGCTGGCTCGGGGCCCAGTCGTTTGGCGAGCAGCGCGTCGGGCTGCTCGTGCGCGGCGAGATCGTTGACGAATGGCGCGTAGAAGCGTATCTCGGGCGAGGGCTTTCTGCTGAAGTATATCGCGTGACGAATGTCCGCTTCGGGCACGACGGCGCACTTAAGCTTCTTGTCGACGGTTCGCGCGGGCTTGCGGCGCGTTTCGCCACCGAAGCCGACGCGCTTCGATTCCTTTCGCTTCGGGCGCTTCCGCGCTTCATGGGCGGCGGCACGTGCAAAGGTGCGCCATACTATGTAATGGAGTATCTCCAGCCGCTGCCCGACCCGATGCCGCGACGCGAAGTGCCGCGCTTCATGAACAGGGTGGCGAAGGCGGTCCACACGCTTCACGATGCGGGCTACATCCATCGCGACTTGAAGCCCGGCAACATCTTGAGGCGCGCGAACGGAGAGCCGGTTCTCATCGATCTCGGGCTCGTCAAGCGACGCGGCACGATGGTGTCTGACCCGATAGTGCGCCATGGCCGCGGCATATCGATCATCGACGGAAAGCCCGTTGGCGTCGGGACTCTCGACTATGCTGCGCCCGAGCAGCTCTTGAAGGGCGAGGCGTCGGTGCAGAGCGATGTCTTTGCGCTTGGGAAGATTCTCCGCGCGCTCTACGAGGGACGCCCGCCTGCGAGCGTGAAGCCGATCATTCGCAAGGCGACGCGCGAACTTCCTGGCGACCGCTATGAGTCGGCCGATGCTTTCGCTGCAGCGCTTCGCCATCGCAACTACTTCCGCTCTTTCGTTGGCGTCTTACTGCTTGTCGCAGTTGTTGCGGGACTCGTCGCGCTTGGACACATCGATGACTTGCGCCGCTGGGCGGGAAAGCGATTTAACGCGCCGCCCCGCGTCCTCACTGTTGCAAAGGCGCACGATGAGTCCTACGCCGCGTATTTCGTGCGCCTCAAGCAGCTTGCAGCCGATGGAAGTCCGGTGGCACAATGCGCACTTGCCGAGGCGTATATGTACGGACAGGGAACGGCGACAAATCTTGAGGAAGCTGTCCGCTGGTATCGCACTGCGGCCGCGGCGGGCAACTCCGACGCGCAGGCGTCGCTCGGGCTTTGCCTACTGCGCGGCTGGGGCTGTGAGAAGGACATCGATGGGGCGATAGTGTGGTACACTCGCGCTGCGGAGCAGAAGAACCTTTCCGCGATGAACGACCTTGCGTTCTGCCGACTTCACGGCATAGGCGTCGAGAAGGACTCAGAGGGCGGCTTTGCCCTTGCGCTCGAAGCCGCGAAGAGCGGTCACGCTCCCGCGCAGGCGCTCGTCGGCGAATGCTACCTCGAGGGCATCGGCGTCGAGCAGGACATCGCCTCCGCCGAGACGTGGCTCTACCGCGCCGCACGTCTCGGCAACAAGCGCGCAAAGGCGCTCCTCGAATCACGCTGATAGAGCGCATGGCATGCGGATGGTTGACGGATTAGAGACCAATGCGCTATAATGCCGCAACTCGAGAGGACACCGCGGCGAACGCGGATGAATCGTGAGTATGGAGAAAACGAGATGAAGACATTGTTGATCGCGGCGCTTTTTGCGTCGCAAGCGGCGTTCGCCGACAGAATCGCGGAACTATACCCTGTCGCTGAAAACGTGCGCGGACACGAGAACATAGAGTGGTCTATAAGTTATGCCTACCATTTTACCGACGCGAAGAAAGATCTGCCGCGTGTTCTTCTGGTCGGCGACTCCATTTGCCAGGGCTATCAGGGCAAGGTGTGCGGCAAGCTCGACGGGAAGGTCAATGTCACCTACTGGGCATCGTCCTATTGCGTCACAAGCCCGGGATACCTGCGGCTTCTCGCGTTCTATCTCGACGAGGCGAAGTACGATGTCATACACTTCAACAACGGACTTCATTCGTGCGAAACGCCCGTCGCTGACTATGAAAAGTCATATCGCGCCGCGCTGCAGCTCGTGAAGGCGAAGCAGCCCGCTGCAAGGATCGTCTGGGCGTCTTCAACTCCGCTCAACACCGGGGACGCGGCAAAGGCGGGGAAGGTCGCCCAGCTCAATGATGCGGCACGCCGCGCCGTGCGTGCTGTCGGCGACATCGGCGAGAACGATCTTTTCGCGCTGTTGAATCCGCTCGAGAGGAGTGCGTATTGGGTTGACACGCATCACTATTCAAATGCGGGGTATGAACTTATCGCGTCGCAGGTAGTCGAAAAGGTGACGGCGGCCGTTTCGCTCGGTACGAAGTCCGGCTTAGCTGGCGAGCGGTCCTATGCATCAGTCACAGACGGCGGCGCGGCGCTTTGGAAGGACGAACCTGCGATGTGGTGCGCGCCGAAGACATACGAGATCAATGAGCCGAACCCGGAAGGCGTCAGGTCCGTAGTCATTGAAGGCGAGATGTACAAGGGCATCCGCACGCGGTTCTTCGCCTGGTGGGCTCTTCCAAAGGGGGCGTCGAGCACGAACCGCGTGCCTGGCATCGTGCTTGTGCACGGCGGAGACGGAGCGGCCTTTTCGTCTTGGGTCAAGTCGTGGGCCGACCGTGGATATGCTGCGATCGCGATGGATACCTGCGGTGCATTTCCGAAGTCCGAGAAGTCGCTTGGCGGATGGCTTCGCCATGCGCATTCTGGTCCCGCCGGATGGGGGCGCATGTCTCTGGCCGACGACCCGCCGAAAGACCAGTGGCCGTACCATGCCGTCGCGACCGTCATACGCTCGCATTCGTTCCTGCGTTCGCTGCCGGAGGTCGATCCTGATCGAATCGGGCTTACCGGCATTTCCTGGGGAGGGTACCTGACAGCGTGCACGGCCGGCATAGACAGCCGCTTCGCCTTCGCCGTGCCTGTCTACGGTTGCGCGTTCCTGAAGGATCATTCAGTATGGTCCGCGCAGTTTGCGGGGCTTGGCGAAAAGGGCGTTCGTTGGGACGAACTGTGGGACGCGAGGAACTTCTTGCCGTTCGCCAAGATGCCGATTCTGTGGGTGACTGGATCGAACGACCACTTTTTCCCGCTTGACTCGCTGCAGCGCGGTTATGACCTGCTGCCGAAAGCACCTCGGCTTGCGGTGCGCGTGCGGATGCCGCACGGGCATCCCCCGGCGGGCGATCCTGCGGAGATCAGGGCTTTCGCAGATCACTTTGCATTTGGGAAGCCGGCCTTTCCGGAATTTTCGACAGCACTCGATGGTAGTCGGCTTTCCGTGAAATGGAACGGTTTCGGGCGCAGGGCCGTGCGAGCCGAGCTGGTCTTTACCGCTTCGTCCGACGAGGTCTGGGAGAAGCGCGTATACGAAACGCTTCCCGTTCCATTCGCAAACGACATGCTGTCGGTCGACGTTCCGAAAGACGCGACCGTGTTTTGGGTCAATGTCACGTTCGACGACGGCATTGTCGCATCGACGCGGCATTGGTAGACTCTTCGGGCTCGACGCGCGGGTACTTGTCGAATCATGTTAACGGAACGCGGCACTTTTGCCGCGGGCGCGTTTTTGCTATAATCACAGTTTAATGGAAATGCCAAAGGAGATAGCAGGCGGCTTTCGTGCGCGTTCGCGCGACGCGCACAAGCGTTCCGTCGGCACTGTCACTGTCGTCGGCGGCTCGCATGGCTTCCCGCACGCGCCGGTGATAGCTGGCCTCGGCGCGCGCGCCGCTGGCGCGGGGCTCGTCCGTCTCGTCGTGCCTGAGGAGTCGCGACCGGCCGCAGGTGCGCTCTTGCCCGAGGCGACTGTATCCGATCTTGGCGGCGACATTCCGCTTTCTGACGTGACTGTCGTCGGGCCTGGGCTCGGGCTTGGCGAGGAAGCGTCAACTTTCGTGCGCGATCTTATTTGTAAAGAAGGGCGGCTTGTAGTCGATGCGGATGCGCTTACGCACCTCGCCGCGATATGCAAGTTGGGGAGCCGTGACAGAGGCGCGACGATCGTCCTGACGCCGCACGAGGGAGAGGCGGCGCGGTTACTTGGCGTTGCCGCTGCCGATATTTCTCGCGGCAGGATTGCCGCGGCAAAGGAGATTGCGCGTCGCTATCGCGCCACCGTTGTCCTGAAGGGCCCTGGTACGCTTGTCGTCTCTCCAGACGGTGAGAAGGTGTTCGAGAATTCGACGGGCAATCCCTTTATGGCGCTTGGCGGGATGGGCGATCTTCTTTCGGGCGTGGTTGCTGCGAGGTGGGCGTATCTTGGCGGCGACGCCTTTCTTCCAGCGGCGGCGTCAGCGTGGATTCACGGCGCTGTCGGCGATGCTCTTGTTGCAGACGGCGGTGACATGTCCATCGCGAACATGGCCGCCCGCATCGGTTCTATGCGAATCCTTCTTGATCGAATGTACTCAACTGACTTCAACTGAAATTTATCGATATGTCAAAGACTGTCAATTGCATAGTGTTCGGGGCGGCAATGGTCGCCGTGGGTTGGTTTGGAAGGCAGCTTGTGCCGACAGGCGCGCATTCGCGTTCGGCGAAAAGCGAAGAAGCCGTGCCGGTTGTCGTAACGACGGCAAGGTCGGTGGTGTTCAATCCGCCGACGGAGTATGTCGGGCATGTCGAGCCGGCGGAGACAACGGACATCCTTCCTCAGATCGACGGCTACATCAAGAAGGTATGCTTTGACGAAGGCGCGAAAGTCTCCACCGGCGACCTCCTCTTTGAGATAGACCAGGAGCAGTACCTCGCCTCGCGCAATCTGCGCTATTCGGAGGTTAGGAGCGCCGAAGCAAAGGTCGAGGTGGCCAAGTCGGACTTGGAACGCGCCGAGCGCTACTACCGCCGCCTGGCCGCCGCAGACGACCGCGGCATTACGGCGACCGAGCTGGACAACGCGGAAATGGCGCTCTCGTCCGCCAAGGCCACGCTCAATTCGGCAGTTGCCGCCGTCGAGCAGGCGAAGGCCGCCGCCGCGATAGCCGACTTTAATCTGAAGCACACCAAGGTGTTCTCGCCAATGTCCGGGCGAATCGGCAGGGCTTTCCACCACGTCGGCGACTACGTCTCGCCTTCCAAGTCCGCGCTGGCGCGCGTCGTGAAGCTCGATCCTATACGCGTCGTCTTTCCGATAACGGACCGCGACTACGACGCCTGGCAGTCCGCCGCCGAGCGCCGCGGCACGGAGCTAAACGCCTCGCGCCGCTTCCGCATACGGCTGCCCAACGGCGAGGAGTACGCGGAGCGCGGATCCATTGAGTTCGGCGACAACGAGATGAGCCGCGAGACGGGGACTCTTGTGATGTACGTTTCGTTCCCGAACCCCTCCGGGCGGCTCGTCCCCAACGCGTTCGTGAGGGTTCTTTCCGACGAGGCGAATCCGCCGCGCGCGCTTGCGGTGCCGTCGGGAGCCGTTGTGCCGTGTGACGACGGCGTGCGCATATGGACCGTAGATGGCGAGAACAAGGCGCGCTCTGTCTTGGTGGAGACGGGAAAGACCTGGAACGGGGCGACGCTCGTCAAGTCGGGGCTTTCCGAAGGTGACAGGATCGTCTGCTCCGGAGCTTTCAAGCTCAAGGAAGGAATGGCGGTCGTCTGCCGCGAGGAGAACGAGGTCAGATGAACGCGGTCGAACTGCTCGTCCGGCGTCCATACTTTGCGATTGCCGTTGTTCTTCTGTCGGTCGTCGTCGCCGCGATCTCGTTCCCAAGGGCGCCCGTGTCGCTCTACCCGAACGTCGCGCGCCCAGCGATATCCGTGTCGTGCACCTACCCCGGCGCGAATGCGCGCGAGGTGATGAACACCGTCGCCGGGCCCATCGAGGAGAAGGTGAACGGCGTCGAGGGCATGAGCCGCATGACAAGCTCGTGCTCTGACACGGGCGCCTATGCGCTGACCGTCTACTTCAACGTCGGCGTCGATCGCGACATGGCGCTCACAAAGGTGCAGAGCAAGGTTCAGCAGGCGCTTTCGCTTTTGCCGCAGGAAGTCAAGAACACTGGCGTGACGGTAGAGTCCGGCTCGACGGAGGAGCTGGGGCTCCTGACGCTGCGCTCCGCCGGTGGCAAGCTCGCGCGCGAGCAGGTCGTAGACTATGCCTATGGAGTCGTCAACCCAGCGATTCTTCGTGTCCCCGGCGTCGGCAGCTCTACTGTAAAGGACAACAAGGTCGCGATGCGCATCTGGCTCGACGCGAACAAGATGGCCTCGCACGGCATCACGTCGGAGGAGGTCGTCTCCGCGATCAAGTCGCAGAACGTCCAGGCGTCTCTCGGCAGCGTCGGCGCAAGCCCGACCGAAGAGCCGGGATGCCGCGTCGTGTCCCTGATCTCAAGGGGGCGTCTTGACACGGCGGAGGACTTTGAAAAGATCGTCGTCCGCACCGAAGGACGCGGCGGGCTCGTTCGGCTTGGCGACATCGCTCGTGTCGACAAGGGGCTCCAGGGCTATTCCTACGCCGCGTTATACGACGAGACCCCGGCGGTGTTTATACGCATAGTCAAGCTTCCCGGCATCGACGTGCGCAAGACGATGAAGCTCATAAAGGCGGAGTTGAAGAAGCTTGAACCGTCCTTCCCCGGCGACCTCGCCTGGGACATGACTTACGACACGACGCTCTACATGGACGCCGCGCTCGGTTCCGTCGTCAGGTCGCTTGTGCTTGCCTTCGCGCTGGCCGTCCTCGTCGCGGCGCTTTTCCTGCGGTCCGCGAAGTGGGCACTGCTCGTGGCGGTGTCGTCGGCTGTGCCATTGGCGATCGCGTTTTCCGTTCTTGTCGCCGCGGGCTGCTTCCTGAGCTTGATCTCGCTTTATGCGTTTATCGTCGCAACCGGTGTCTCGTTCGCGTTTTCGGCTTTCATGGCCTCGCGCATCCGCGCCCTTGCGGGAGAGGGGATGGATCAGAGCGCTGCCGTGGTTTCGGCTGCGGGACGCTACGCGCCGCCCGTATGCGCCGCCGCCATTGCTATTGCGCTCGCCATGGTGCCAGTGGCGATGGTCGACGGGTTGCAGGGCGTCGTCTACCGCCAGTTCTCGCTTGTGCTCGCCGCTGCCGCGCTTGCGTCTGTGCTGGCGGCGGTCGTGATAGTACCGGCTTTTGCCGCGGTTATTCCAGTTCGGACGAAGCCGTGCGTCAGTTCGTCAGAGTCGCGGCAGGCGCTTCTCGCACCGGCAATCTTGTATATTGCGCTTGCGGCCTGCGCCGTCGCTGCGTGGGGAATCGGGAAGGGGCTTCCCGGCGAGTTCATCCCCGCTGAGGACATCGGCGAAATCGTCGTGGACTGCAAGATGGCGGAGGGAACTTCCATGCCGGTCACGGCCGACGTGATGCGCAGCATATACAGAAGGGTGCGCGACATCGGCGGCATAGAGAAGTCGACGACGCTTCTTGGCGAGAGCATCGTCAGCGGATACGGCGAAAACAACGCCAAGATGTATCTCGTTCTCAAGGACTGGGCAAAGCGCGACAAGTCGATGTTCGAAATCGCAAAGGAAATCGAGAAGGCCGTCGTCGACATTCCTGCGGCACAGGTCTTCACAATCTGCCCTCCGCCAATGCAGGGGCAGGGCAACCAGGGTGGGCTGACAGTCCTTGTGCAGTCGATGGAGGATGCTGATCCTGTCCGCTTCGCCAACGAGATGCAGAAGTTTTGCGCCGCCCTTGCGCGTTCGCCGCTGGCGGACAGCGCCAACTGCGGAACCGTCGCCGACGTGCCCCACCTGCGCGTACACGTCGACCGCGAGAAGTGCGAGCTGATGCAGGTGCCGATGCTGTCGCTTTACACGACGCTCCAGCACGCGCTTGGCTCTGTGTACGTCAACGACGTGAACCTCGGCACCCAGGTGAACCGCGTAACTGTGATGTCAGACTGGTCCGCGCGCTCGTCGGCCGATCGCGTCGGCGATCTCTACGTTCGCTCAAAGACGGGGGATATGGTGCCGGTCGGCGCGCTTGTGACGTTCAGCGAGGAACTTGGCGTTCGCGACTGCTACCGCTGCAACCAGTATCTCTACGCGACTTGCCAGTTCCTGCCGAAGGAGGGCGTTGCGTCTTCCGAGGCGATCGAGGAAGTGCGGCGGATTTCCGCGGCGAATCTGCCGCGCGGCTACGTCCAGGACTGGAGCGGGCTCATCTACGAGCAGTTCCAGAGTAGAGGGGACACGGGGCTTCTCATGGGGCTCTCCGTGCTTGCCGTGTATCTTGTGTTGATGGTGATGTCTGGTTCGCTCGTCCGCCCGTTAGCGTGCCTTGTGCCGGCCGCGGCCGCGACGCTTGGCGCCGTAGTGCTTCATCTGGTGACCGGGGTTCCCATCTCGCTCTACTCACAGTTCTCGATGCTGCTGCTTGTAGTGACTTGCTCGGCTTTTGCGATGCTTGCAGATTCGCGTGACGGCATGGCAGGCCGCGTCTTCCTGCCGCTTCTTATCGCCATTTCCTTCCTTCCGCTTGCGCTGTCGTCTGGGGCGGGCGGAGCGGGCAGCCGCTCGATGGGCATCACCTTGCTTGGCGGCTTCGCGTTCTTTGCGCTTGTCCGCGCCATGGCCGGTGGTCTCGGCCAGGAACAACGCGATCACGCAATGTCATCCGCATCGGCTTGATGCGAATTGGACTAGTATTTTTCGTCGGTCATCGCTGCGACGAGGGCTGAGAGTCGTTGGACCATGCGTCGCTTGATCTGGTCGACGTTGGCGCGCGCGAGGCCGAACGCCGCGGCGACTTCGGCTGGCGGCTCGTGCATCAGCGCCACGTGGCGAAAGACTTCGCGGGCGCGCGCGTTCACCGATTCGTCGGAGAGCAGCTGCTCGAGCGCCGCGTTCATCGCCGCGAGCTTCCAGTCCTCCGGCTCTTCGTGGTTGCGCTCGGTTGATGGATTTTCCAGCTCTGCAAGCCGGTCACGCTTGCCGCTTTCCCGTGCCTCGCGCCTCAGGGCGTCTTCGGCCTTGTGCTTTAGTATGCCTGTAAGGTAGTTGTGGAAGTGTCCGTTGCGGTCGGGAGTATAGTGGTAGTCTGGCATGCGCCGCGTTAGCGCGACCATCGTCTCCTGAATCGCGTCGTCTGCGTCGACCGACGGGAAGCGCGACTGTAGAAACGAGCGCATCGGCTGCTCGTAGATGCGGAAGAACTCGGCCCAGCGGGCGTTGTCTGTTCCGCTGGCGAGACCCTTGAGCAGAGTTATCGATGTGACCGGTGCGTTCGCCATGCCGCGTATTCTACCAAATGGCCGCGCACGATTGTTGAAAAATACTGAAATCAAGTTGCTTCACCCACGCGACGGAAAATTTGGTATAATGTGCGCATTCCACGTTTAGACGCGGGCGTAATTCAATGGCAGAATAGGAGCTTCCCAAGCTTCTTACGTGGGTTCGATTCCCATCGCCCGCTCCACCTTTCCATGGCGGAACAGTTTTTTGGGGACATTGTCTTTTTCGTAGATGCTGAACAAGCTTGCAGTTTCTAACCTTGCTGTCGTCGAGAAGGTCGAAGTAGCATTCGGGTCTGGGCTCAATGTCGTCACCGGCGAGACGGGCGCGGGAAAATCCGTCCTGATCTGGGCGCTCGAACTCGTGCTCGGAGGCCGCGCCGACAGCTCGGTAGTGCGCGACGGCGCGAAGGAAGCCGAGGTCGAAGCCGACTTCGGCGGTACTGTCGTCCGCCGCACCGTCACCGCCGAAGGCCGCTCGCGCGCATGGGTCAACGACGAAAGTGTCGCCGTCTCGGAGCTAAAGGAACTTGGCCGCCGTCTCGTCGACATACACGGCCCCCGCGCGAATCAGAACATCCTCGAAGAGAACTTCCAGCGCTCTACGCTCGACCGCTTCGGCGGCGTCGGGCTTTCAAAATACTCCGCCGCCTACGGCGAGTGGCGCAAGACTGCCGACGAGATCGCATCTCTCGAAGGCGGCGCGTCTGTCGAGGACGAGATTGATCTCCTAAAGTTCCAGGTAGGCGAGCTTGAGGAGGCGAACGTCACTTCCGACGACGACGATATCGCGGAGCGCCACGCCGCAGCCGCGCACGCCGCTGAAATCGTCGAGGGCGCAAACGCGATCACCGAGGCGCTTGGCGGCGACGAAGGCGCGGAGACGGCGATCGCGAAGCTCGGCCCCGTGTTCGCTTCGGTTGCGAAGCATTTCCCCGCCGCGTCCGAATGGGCGGCGGAGGCAGAGGAGATATCCGTCCGCATAAACGAGCTTTCCCGCAGCGTCGCCGACGCGGTAAGCCGCATCGACGCCGATCCCGAGGCGTTCGACGAACTCGATCGCCGGCTCTCCGTCGTGAACCGCATGCGCCGCAAGTACGGCGACCCCGCGGCCGCGCTCGCAGAAAAGCGTGCGAAGCTTGATGCGCTCGAGCACCGCGACGAGCGTCTTGGCGAACTGAGGGCCCGTCTCGCGGAAGCCGAGAAGACCGTCAAGGCGGAAGGCGCAGAAGTCACGCGCCGCCGCCGCACTGCCGCCGCGAAGCTCGCGAAGGCCGTGACGAAGGAGCTACGCGACCTCGGCTTTCTCCAGGCGAAGTTCGATGTCGACATCCGCGAGGCCGCACCTGCGGCTCACGGTTGCGACTCCGTTGTCTACATGTTTGAGCCGAACCCCGGAGAGCCCGCGAGGCCGCTTGCGGCGATAGCGAGCTCGGGCGAGACGGCGCGAATCATGCTCGCGCTCAAGACCGTGCTTGCCGCGCACGACGAGACCGCGACTCTCGTCTTTGACGAGATCGACGCGAACATCGGCGGCGAAGTCGGCCGCGCGGTAGGCGAGAAGATGCGCTGCGTCGCCGCGTCGCACCAGGTAATCGCGATCACCCACCTGCCGCAGAGCGCAGTGTGCGGCGACAGGCATTTCGTGGTGGCAAAGGGCGTCTCGGGCGGGAGGACGCGCACTTGGATTTCGGAAGTTGAGGGCGAGGACCGTGTTTCGGAAATCGCGCGTATGCTCGGCGGCGAGAAGCTCACGAGCGTTACAAGGAAACATGCTGAAGAACTGCTCGAAAATGGCAAGAAAAAAGACAGAAGGTAAGTACCCGATCGAGATCGTCGACGATGTGTTTGCAGAAGAAAACGCGACGCTCGCCAACACGCTTAAGGCCGTTGCCGGCACTGACGCGGCAAAGGTCGCGCTTGTCGCCGACGTCAACGTCGTGCAGCGCACCGAGGGGCTCGGGCTCAAGATCGGCAAGTATTTCAAGGAACACGGCATAACGCTTGCGGCGAGCCCCGTGGTGATTTCCGGCGGCGAGAAGATCAAGGCGGACGGGTTTCAGAGCGCGACGCTCGTGGCGACTTCTCTCATCGATGCCAGGATCGGTGCGAACGACGTCGTGATCGCGCTCGGCGGCGGCACTGTGCTCGACGTCGCGGGCTACGCGGCCGCGCAGGTGAGGGGCGGGCTCAAGCTTCTCAGGATGCCGACGACTCCCGCCGCGATGCTCGACGCCGCCTTTGCCGATACCGCCGCTGTCGACGGCGTTGCGGTGAAGGACGCGCTTTCCGTCCGCTGCGAGCCGGCGGCGGTAGTCATCGATCCGTCTTTCACGAAGACTGTCCTAGACGGCGTGTGGTGCGCCGGGTTTGGCGAGGCCGTGCGCTATGCCGCTGTGTGCGACGCCGCTCTCATGAAGCGCCTCGCAAAGCGTGCCGAGGCCATCAAGACGCGTGACTTCGACGCCATGCGCGACACCATATCCGACTGCGTCAAGTCGAGGGGCGGCGCCTCGATTGCGCCGTTCGCGCAATGGTGCGCGGCGCGTCTCGAGTCGATGAGCGGCTACAAGCTTCCCCACGGTTACGCGGTCGCGATCGCTATCTGCATCGACTGCGCGTATGCCGTCAAAAAGGGTCTAATGGACGAGGACGACCAGGAGCTTGTGTGCAGGGCGCTCGCCGACTGCGGCGCTTTGGACAGCCTTTCCCACAGCCATTATCTTCTCGCCAATCACGAAAGCCTGATGAAGGGCATTGATGCGTGGGCTCTTGTGCGCGGTTCCGAGGCGATCCCCCTCCCAGGGGCCCTCGGCAAGTCTGTTGAGGAGAAGAAACCCGACCGCGCGGCCTACGCAGAAGTTCTCGAAGGTCTCCTTGCCGTCTCCCGTGGGGAGTGAATTTTTGGTACAATATTAACCTATGAAAACACATATTGCGCTTTTCGCGCTTGTCGCGGCCGCGACCGCATGGTCCGCGCAGGTTGTCGACGTCAAGTTCAAGGCGCTCGACGGGTTTGGTGGCGACACTGGTTCCATCGCAAGCCGCTGCCAGACGAAGAAGGGGCAGGAATACGACCCTGCGACGCTGACGAGGGACGTTGGCGCGCTCAAGGATTCCTCCGAGTTCGAGGACATCTCGGCCGATGCGCAGCGTGTCGGCGATGGCGTTGAAATCACCTTCTACGTGAAGCGGAAGATGCGCTACAGCGCGCCCGCGACCGTAAAGGGCGCCAATGCCTTCAGCGTGTCCAAGGTTCTCAAGGAGGCGGAGCTCAAGGTCGGCTACCTCTATGGCGAGGCCGATCTCGCCGAGGCTGCCGATAGGGTCAGGACCGCCTACTACAAGAAGCACTACTACGACGCCAAGGTTTCGCCCGTCGTCGAAATGCTCCCTGAGGGCGACGGTGGGACGGTCACGTTCATAATCGACGAGGGGGTGCGCCAGAAGATCGGCTCGTACGTGTTTGCCGGTGCCGTTGGCGTTTCGGCGGACGAGCTTCTCGAGGCGATCAACGTGCTTCCGTGGTGGAATCCGCTTGGGTGGTTCTCCGACTCTCCCGTTACGCCCGAGCAGCAGGCGCAATGCGTGCCGAAGATCGAGGAGGTCTTCCGCAATCGCGGCTATCTCGACGTCAAGGTCGCCGGCCCCGAGCGCGTGCCGCGCGAGGATGGCCGTGTCGACGTGCGCTTCGATATCGTCGAGGGCGTTCGCTATGTCGTTGGCGATACGAAGATCACTGGCCTTACGCGCTATCCAGAGGAGTCGGTGCGCGCGAAGAGCGACCTTCCCGCGGCGGGGGCCGTTGCGGGCGCGAAGGTTCTCGCGGACGCCGCTCGCCGCATCGAGATCGCCGTCGGCTCGGGCGATTCCGGCCTTGCTGACACGCATGTGACCGTGAAGCACTTCCCCTCCGAGTCCGATCCGTCGGTCGCCAACATCGTGTTTGACATCGCCGAGGGCGTGCCTGTCGTGATCAACAAGATCGAGATCCGCGGCAACGACTACACGAAGGACAAGGTCATCCGCCGCGAAATCACCCTCGGGCCCGGCGACCGCATGCTCGAGGACCGCGCCGAACAGAGCAAGCGCAGACTCGAGAACCTCGATTACTTCTCCCGCGTCCGCTACGAGCTTCAGCCGACCGACAGGGGCAAGGACGCGAACGGCGCCGAGTGGCGCGATCTTGTCTACGAGGTCGAGGAGAAGAACACCGGCAACTTCATGGTCGGCATCGGCGCCGGCTCGGTCGACTCCGTCTACGCTTACGCCGAGGTGCAGCAGTCCAACTTCGACCTCTTCGCACCGAGCAAGTTCTTCCGCGGCGGCGGGCAGAAGGGCCGTGTCTTCGTGCAGGCCGGTCCGCGCATCCAGAGCTACGAGGCGAGCGTGACAGAGCCCCACTTCCTCGACCGCTACCTCGAGCTCACCGGCGAGGTCTATCGCCGCAACAGGTGGTATGACGACTACGACGTCATCCGCTCTGGCGGCGGCGCGACTCTCGCCTATCCTGCCAAGGTGTGGAACCCCAGGCGCTTCTGGGATCCCGAGGCCGACAAGTACGTCTCGTTCGGCAAGTTCGGCGTGCGTCTCGGCGGCGAGTTCATTCAGATGGACGACGTGGAGAACGCCTACTATATATACAAGGGCGTCGAGAAGCGGTGGCTCAAGGAGGAAGACCGCAAGTACGGCGACGCGGCCGAGGCCGTCGTCCGCTTCTTCTGGAGCCGCGACGACCGCGACAACTTCCGCGTGGCTACGCGCGGCTCTCGCTCGCAGGTGTTCCTCGACGTAGGCGCCGGTGACAACGAGTACTACAAGATTGGCATCAGCCACCGCCACTACTTCTCGCCGTGGAAGGGCGTCGTCTCGGGCGACAGCTGGCTCAAGCAGCATGTGTTCATGGTCGGTCTCCGCGCCGAGACCATCGACGGCTTCGGCTCGAACGACTACGTGCCGATCTACAACAGGATGTTCCTCGGCGGCCCGAAGTCTATACGCGGCATCGAGTACCGCTACGTCTCGCCCTACATCAAGAAGGCGAACAGCAGGAGCGACTACATCCCGTGGGGTGGCCAGACGCTCTTCTGCATGAACTTCGAGTACACGGTGCCGATCGTGAAGATGATTCGCCTCGCGGTGTTCTCCGACCTCGGCAGCGTCGGCGAGGACGATTTCGACCTGGACTTCAGCGACACCTTCGCTTGGTCGGTCGGCCTTGGCGTGCGGCTCGACATCCCGATGTTCCCGATTCGCCTCGACTTCGCGACGCCCATCGAGAAGCCCGACCACTGTGAGGAGGAGGTCTTCTCGTTCTCGGTCGGCTACGATTTCTAAGACACATCAACGGAGACAAGAAATGAAGAAGATGATGCTTGGCATGATGGTGCTCTGCGCGGCTACCGCGTTCGGAGACATCAAGATCGGCACGGTAGACATGATGGTGCTCGTCCGCAACCACAAGAGCTACGACACCAACAAGAAGATGCTACAGGACTCCGAGAAGGACTACCAGAGGGAGCTCGACAGCATGAAGTCGGAGCTCGATGCGCTTCAGGACGAGGGCAAGAAGATCGCGGACCAAGGGCGGAACCCGATGCTTTCGCAGGCCCAGAAGGACAAGATAGAAAAGGAGCTCCTCGACATACAGAACAAGTATGTCGCAGGGCAGCAGAAGCTTCGCAGCAAGGCGATGGAGTCGCAGCAGAAGCTTCAGGAGTTCGAGGCAAGGCTTCTTAAGGCCACTACCGAGGATATCCGCGCCGTCGTGAACAAGTTCGCCGACGACAACGGCTACGACCTAATCATCGAGTCGACGGTTACGGCGTTCGCCAAGAAGTCGCTCGACGTTACCGACGGCATCCTCAAGGAGATGGGCGTCGACCCCAAGTACGCCAAGGGCAGGGAGAAGGATGAAGGCAAGTGAGCTCGCCAAGGTCCTCGGCGGAACGCTCGAGGGGGACGACGTCGAGCTCTCGGCCTGCGGCGGGCTTGAAGAGGCCCGTCCGGGCGACTTGAGTTTCTGCAAGGACCCGAAGCACGTCAAGCTCGTCGAGTCCACCAAGGCGTCGGCCGTTCTGCTGCCGCCCGAATGGGACAAGGGCGCGCCGTGTTCCGTGATTCGCGTTGCAGACCCGAACCACGCCTGCATGACGGCCGCAAAGATGTTCGCCCCGCCTGAGCCCGTGCGTGCTCCCGGCGTCCATCCAAGTGCCGTGATCGACCCGTCTGTAAAGCTCGGCAAGGATGTGCACATCGGGCCTTTCACCGTGATCGAGAAGGGCGCGGAAATCGGCGACGGCGCGGTTATCGAGGCGCAGGTCTTCATCGGCGAGGGCTGCAAGGTCGGCGCGAAGACGCATATCTATCCGCAGGTCACGCTTCGCGAGGGAACGATCGTCGGCGCGGAGTGCATCATCCACTGCGGCGTTCGGCTCGGCGGCGACGGCTACGGCTTCAACAACGGTCTGCGCGAAGACGGCTCGGTGTTTATCGAGAAGATTCCCCAGCTCGGCATCGTTGAGATTGGCGACGGCGTTGAGATCGGCTCCAACACGACGATTGACCGTGCGCGCATCGGCCGCACCTACATCGGCCCGATGACGAAGATCGACAACCTCGTGCAGATCGGCCACAACGTCAAGGTCAAGGGATATTCTGGTCTCATCGCCCAGTCCGGCGTCGCCGGCTCGACGGAGATCGGCTACGGCTGTCTCATCTGGGCGCAGGCGGGCATCTCCGGCCACATCAAGATCGCGGACGGCGTGCAGGTCGGTCCTCAGGCGGGCGTCCCTCAGTCGCTCGATGGCTCGCTCAAGTACGTCATCGGCGCTCCCGCCATGAGCATGAAGGATCTCGCCGCGATAACGCTCGCCCCGAAGATGATTCAAAAGCTCAAGGGCGAGGTCAAGGAACTGAAGGCGCAGCTCGCCGCGAAGTAAATGCCGCTCTACGTCTACGAAGCCGTCGAACCGGAGAAGGGCTGCGCGAAATGCCGCGGCGGGTTCGAGGTCTCGCAGTCGATCAAGGACGACAAGCTGACGGCGTGCCCAGACTGCGGGGCGAAGATCCAGCGCATCATACAGGCCCCCGGCCTTGCTCACTCAAAGACCGATCTCCACTACCGTGCCAAGCGCGCGGGTTTCCATTCGCTCAAGCGCGTGGGCAAGGGCGAATACGAAAAGATGTACTGAAAGGACGGCACGATGAAAAAGCCTTTCTTCGCAGTTGCGCTCGCTTTGATGCTGTTTCCTGCCGCGTTTGCCGACGAGGAAGCGAGCAACGAAACCGGATGGTATTCGGGCGCTGCGGCGCAGCTCGTGCTGCCGCAGGGTGGTTCGCGCATGCATCGGCTCGGCGGCGCTGCGGCGCGTGTCGGCTACTACTTTACCGGCTCCCTCGCGTTCGAGGCCGAGGCCGCGTGGCTTGAGAACGCCGTGGGGCTTTCCGCCCGCGCTCTCTGGCATCTCCACGGCTGGGATGAGTTCAACATGCTCTTCGGCTACGAGCGCTTCGACCCGTTCCTGTCGCTTGGCGCGCGCGGCTGGATACACGATGGGCAGGTTGGCCCATCCGCCGGAGTAGGCGCGTTCTACTACCTCACCGACTTCTGGGCGCTGCGCTTTGACGCGGACGTGACGCTTGGACTCGACACCGACGTCGAGACGGCGTTCACGCTTTCCGCCGGTTTGCAGTATTCCTTCTAAATTGCTCTGCGACCCTGCGCCTCTGCGTTAAAATATGAAAAACTGCCGAGAGGAATGGTACGACAAGGATGCGAAAGTCGCGGTGACTTTGGTTGACGTGACTGACGCGGCGCAGGCGCTCGCCCGCGGACATCTCTGCGGTCCGACGAGCGCCTACTTTCTCTCCAAGGCGCTTGCCGCCGCGGCGCTCCTCGGGGGCGAGATGTCAGAGGACGACGAGACTTTGATTCTCCAGATGAAGTGCAAGGGGCCGCTTGGCGGCTTCAATGTCGAATGCACTGCGGCGGGAACATTGCGCGGCTACACTGAAAAGAAGATACTCGACGACTTCGACGGAATGGGAGTTCCCGACCCCAGGAAGGCGGTCGGCGAAAAGCAGCTGCAGGTCACGCGCTCTGTCCCTGGTCGCATACTCTCGCAGGGAATCTCCAACTCCCTCGACGGCTATCTCGCCGGGTCGCTTCAGCGCAAGGCCGTAATCTTCCTCGAAGCCGCGGTGAGCGACGATGTGGAGATTCTCGAGGCGCGCGGCGTTATGGTCGAGGAAATGCCCGACGCAAAGGACACCGGCGTTCTGTCGGTCGATCTTCTCGGCAAGTCGCGCACGGGCTCTCTCGCCGTTGCCTCGCGCAACATCCTCGGGAAACTCGGGCTTAAAAACGCCGAGCTCCGCAAGACGACTCCGCTTTCGTTTGCGTGCCGATGCTCGCCCGACCGCGCGATCGCCATGCTCGCGGCCCTATCGCCAGAGGAGCGCGCTACGCTTCCGCCGACGATCGACATCACCTGTCACATGTGCGGCAGAACCTTCACGGTGCCGCGCTGACAATGGCGAATGTACCAGAGACTTCTACGACACTTTTGAGAAACGTCAGGGACGCGGAGCATCCGCGCTGGCCCGAGTTCGTCGCGAAGTACCGTCCGATGATGGAGGCATACCTCAATGCGCATTTTCCGACATTGGAGGCGGACGACGTAATCCAGGAGACTTTCGCCGCGCTCTGCGCCATTCTGCCGGGCTACATCTACGATCCGGATGAGAAGGGGCACTTCCGCAACTACCTGACGGGCATCCTTCGCAACAAGGCGCGGCGTGCGCTCTGCAAGAGTGGTCGCCAGGCAGAGATAAGCGACATGACCGGAGCTGGCTCTATGACCGCGCCGCAAAGCGTTGTTCAAGACGACGACCAATCCTGGCGCGAGGCCATCTTCGAAATCGCTATGCGTCGCTTTCTTTCCGATAAGGCCATCGCCGACCGCACAAAACGTATCTTCGAGCGTACGGCGCTAAACGGCGAGTCTCCCGAATCCGTCGCCGCCTCGTTCATGATGACGCGCCACGCCGTCGACCAGGCAAAGAGCCGTGCGATGGCCCGTCTGCGCGAGCTTGTCAAGGAACTGGAGTCCGTCTATGGATGAGGATTCCATCTCGGCGATGTGTGCCGCGCACGGACCTGTCGCCTCCGCTTGTCGCTTTGCCGCTGGCACCATATTCGGCGACTGGCGGCTTACGGCGTTCATCGGTCGCGGCGGGAACGGCGAGGTATATTGCGCTGAGCACATTTCGCTCGGCACATCCGCCGCGCTCAAGGTGTTGGTGCGCGACGAGCCACGCGCAAAGGAGCGCTTCTTGTGTGAGGCGAAGCTGCTTTCGGAATTGAAGTCGGCGTCGTTTCCGCAATTCTATTCGTACGGCGAGGCGAACGGATGCCTATATCTCACGATGGAGCTGTTGGAGCCAGGCGAACTTCCATCTGGCGACCGAAATGTCGCGCGCTTTCTTCTCTCGGTATGCGATGCCGTCGCCGAGCTTCATTCGCGAGGCTACATTCACCGCGACATCAAGCCATCCAACATTCTGTGGCGTACCGGGACAACGGGCGGCTCGCCCGTTGCAGTCCCCGTTCTCTCCGATCTTGGGCTTGCAAAGAAGATCGAGACTTCTAACCACCCAACCACCAAACTACCAAACCACCTAACCACCATCGGCGTCGGCACTCCCGGCTATGGAGCTCCCGAGCAGATGGAGCGCGGCGAGGCGACAGTTGCGTCCGACATACACGCGCTCGGCGTCCTTGCAGATGCGTGCTTCGGCGGCAATCCGCCGCTCACGTGGGCGCGGATCATCCGCCGCGCCACGTCATCCATTCCCGCGCATCGCTATCCGTCCGTAGTCGCATTCGCAAGAGCAATTCGCCGCAGGAATTTGTTGCTTGGGGTTTCGGCATTCGTTGCGGTGATAGCGTTGTCTGGGCTATGCTTGTCGTGTTTTTATAGCTGGTGGACTCAAAGTGGCAGGGAAGTGTGGCGATGGAGGGCGCTTTGCGATTATGGGGAGATTGTGAGTGTATCCGGGATATGCGAGCCATTAGACGAAAGCCATCCAAAATATCCTGGAAGCATTGTTCGGTATGTTACAAACCGGGTTGACGGTACGATTCTTAATCTTCCCAAGGACACGCTTTCGTTTGCAAGACCGATTCTGCTTAAGCCGGGCGAATACCGCATAGTCGGTCCCGGGCGGCTTGACGCCGATCTGTCGGGGCCATCTAATGCAGTTGTCCGGTTGAAAGACTGCGTGTTGAACAATACGACATCCGTTCCATATCCGCAGAACGGCATTCATTATGTATTTGAGGGCGGGGCCTATCTCAATTTCGTGAACCTTGACAGGAACATTGAACACCGGCGATACATTCATTCGGATGGTAAGTCGCGCAATGCGCTTCGTTTCCGTGGACCGATGACGTTCAAGGAATTAGACGAAGAGCAGGCGCGCGAATACGAGCGTATGCTTCAACGCGATCTTCGGTGAAAAGTTCCCGCGTGAGATTTCGCCGCGCGGTGGCAGTATGGGGTAGAGGAGAGGTCTGCCCTTTCCACGGAAGAAGGCGCGGAGTCGCAAATTGGCTGTTCGGATTTTCGCAGAATAATGCCCACAAAAGGCGGAAGTTTTGCTATAATTTGCAATAGACAATTTAAGACTTTGCGTTCTACGCATCGTTTTGGCTCAGGTGAAATGTAGGAAGTTTCAACTGTAAGAGCCGGAACGGAGTGGAGAATGCGCCCCTTGGGCGCATCTTCTTCCGTGGTTCTTACCGGGCATCCTACAGCCTCACCTGGACCGCGGCAGGGGATAGCGCCCTCTTTCTTTTGCCGCAAACAGAACAAGGGCAAAAGAAAGGTATGAGGCATGAGCAAGTTAATGATTGCTGCATTCGCCGTTGCGGGGATTGTGGCTTTGTCGGGGTGCATGAGCCTGGAAGAACGCTTGGCATCGAGCGATCCTCGTGTCAAGAACGAGGCAGAGCACGAACTGATAGAATCAAGTCGCGAAAACAGTGACGAAACTGCGCGCATCGCGGCGGTCAAGCGAATAAGCAACAAAGATTATCTCTATGAGATTGCAGTTAAGGCAAACCAAGCGGAGAAGAATTCGAAGGGAGGTACGGTAAATACAGTCAAAGAAGGACTGGCTGCCGTTGATATGTTGTCTGGCGAGGATAAAATGCTTCAGCTTGCATTGGACGCGAAGTCAGATGAAATCAGGGCTGCGGCGTTTAATAAAATCACTTCTGACGATAGCTTCCTGCGCCTTGCAGAAAAGGCTGCCGATGCTGCGATAAGGCGTCGGGCTTTTGACAAAGTAGCAAATGAAGATGGTTTTGCTCACATCGTCAAATGTTCGGACGATGCAACAACGCGTATTATGGCCTATGACAAAATACAGGATCAAAAGCTTCTTCTGGAGTTGTTAAACACGAGCAATGATCGTCAACTAATTTTGAATGGAATCAAACGCATAGAGGACAAGGAAGGGATTATTCAACGTGTCTTTGCAGCTGTTTCACGCCCCGAGAAGGCGGAGAATAATTCAACGCCTGGAGTCGTTTACAGGAAAGGCAAGCATGGAAGGATGATTCCCGTGCCAGTTCCAGCGAACAAGGCAATAAAGAAAGACAGCCCTGCGCCAACTCCTGCGCAATCTTTTGACAAAGAATTGGTAGATGCTTTTATTGCGAACTGCTCGGATGATACGATACTTGCAAGGGTGGTTAAAAATTATGGAGAAGGCTTTACGCCTGAGCAATGTGCGGCGATGAAGGCGAAGTCCAACAATGCCGAACTCCAGAATGCAATCGCAACGCTTTCAGACAAAAAAATTCTTCCAGACATATTGGCAGCTGAGAAGAAATTTAAAACGTATAGAAACGATCCCGACAAACAGGAAGAATCAAAGAAAGCGATTGAGACTATAATTAGCCTATTCTCGCAGATACATAGTCCTGATACGAGAACGAAATACTTCATTAACGCGATGTCTTCTCAAAACGAGCTCTCTGCTGCGCTTGTGAGAATCGCGAAGCCAGAGGAGATTGTGTCAATCTTCAGGAATGCTCCTGAGAAAGCTCAAAAAGAGATCATAGAAAGGACGTCCGATGAGAATGTGCTTGGTCTTCTTGCCGCCGTGCTGAAAGACGGAGTGGCGTGGGAGACGATTGAACATCCATTCTACTGGCGCACCAATAAATTCAAGGACGTCAATCCGAAAGAGCTCAATGCGGTTCTTGTGCTTTTGCCCTCGACTCTTAAACAGGTTCACTTGAAAGGTTTCGTTGCAATGGCGGCAGATAATTCCCTTGATGATGCAGCCATTTCTCGATTCAAGTTTGCGGGTGTCAATAATCTGACGGTTCGTGAGGTATTGCAGACAGTTGCGCGGAAGTTAAACGCTGACGCCAAGAAAAAACTTTGCGATGCAGCAAGGAAAAAGGCTGAAGCGCAGAAGGGCAAGTCTGTTGTGTTCGGGCCATTCTACCTCGGCATGCCTTATCTTGACGCGCTTCTTCTTCAGGAAGAAATATGGGGTGTCGATAAGGGGATTGAAATCTGGAGTAATTATCAGGAAAAAGGCGAGCATAACATTAGTGATATGGCGAGTGTATGGAAAATCTCCTTTAACAACAAGGCAAAATTCCAGTTCATCGACTGCAAGGATTCGCTTGTGTTGCCGCAGTTTATCCACCAGTTTGTCGAAGGTAAGCCAGGCAAGGTTAGCAGTGATTTTGGCTACTCCTCTGACATCAAAAGTGAATATGACGAAAAAGACGAAAGGATATATTCGGCATATTCTAACACGAAGCGTGGCATCAAAGTTCAATATTCCGCGAAGTATGGTATACTGAACATGGTGGAGCTTTAACATTGTGGGTGTTCGCGACGCATTCGTTTGTGTGGCACGAACACTCAATGTCTACATTCAAAGAAAGGTGTTTTGGAATGGATTGGAGATTTGTCAAGTTTTGCCCAAGTCTGGCGGCTAAGAAGTCTGGTGATGGGAAATTGAGCTACGATTCCGTGGCTGCAATATTGGCGAGTAATCTATTCGCTGGGTGCACGAAGGCGAAAGAATTGCTATGCGCACGATATCGGCAGATGGTGGAGAACTATCTTAATGTGCCGCATGATGATACAAAATGGGATTTGAAGATGGGTTCAAAGAGATTCAAGCGAGAAGGTAAAGATGAAGCAGCGCTTCTTCCT
This sequence comes from uncultured bacterium, assembly GCA_902761275.1. GTDB lineage: Bacteria > Verrucomicrobiota > Kiritimatiellia > RFP12 > UBA1067 > UBA1067. The sequence continues at coordinate 22,979 of CACWJS010000007.1, forward strand.
GTTCCGCAAAATGTGATGCCAGGGTGCCACCAGCTTGTGTCGCAGCTATGGAGTCATCCAGATTTTGGACACGACATGCCAACATGGATGGTAAAGCGCGGCGTGAAGAACCCACCCCGGGTGATGATCGTCTCGCAAGATCCGCTTCGCACGGATCAAAAGGATGGTAACCTTGTGCTGTCAACCCCGTTTGGGTTTCATAGTGCAGATTATCGGAATGTCTGCTGTCAGAATCCAATCCTATGCCGGATGGTGGAGCGATTGATAGAGGAATGTGATGCTTGCGTCTATCTGACGGACTGTATGAAGTTCTATACGAGTGATAAGTTTGTCGAGCGCCACCTTAGCCGATTCCGCCAGATGTTTGATGAAGTGCTTCGGATGGAGAAGGATACATTTGCTCCTGATGCGATTCTGACGCTTGGAAATATAGCGGCTGACTTCTGCCATGTTAAACCGCCAAGGGATGGTTATCGGGCGCAAGATGTCGATGCGTGTAAATTCATTGCTTCATATCACACGGGAGTACGCCCCGCGCCAATTCGGAAGTTTGTGCCGTCTGGTTCGACAAACAGATACTTCAAGTTGGTGTTCGAAGAGGTTTGTAGCGCGTTGCAATTGTTGGCTTCTGTGAAGTAGATTTTCTCAGCCAGCTAACGAGTGCGACCTTTCGACGCTTACGGCGTCTGACTGGTGCAACGTTCTTGCGGTGCGTCCCGACCTTGCCAGCGAGTTTGAGGCGTCAACACACGACTGGGCGGCGGACAAGAAGTTGGTTTCCGGTGAAGATGCGGAGATGATACCCGCAGAGGAGTTTTTCAAAGACACGGAGTGATGTCAGTTCCAGGCCGTGTCGTCCGTCGGCGCGAGCATCCGAGCGTGGCGGAGATGCTGCATTGTCGTGTTCGCGATACTGAAAAATTGGCGGCAATTCAAACGCAAGAAACGGCAAGTTTGCGCCGCGACGGGCGTATCGCCCGTTGCGTACACGCGGCGAATCAAAATAGATCGGAGTGTGTTCCGGTGTCGGAGAGGGTGAGAATCAGTTCGCCTGTAGTCGTGTAGAAATAGAAAAGCACCCAGTCGTTCTCGATGTGGCAGTCGCGAAGTCCCTCAAGGTCGCCGGAAAGCGCATGGTCTCGATATTGCGGCGGCAAGGTTTCACCCATGGCGAGCATACGGACAACTGCGGAAATCTTCCTGATGTCCTTTCCCCGTCTAAGCATCTTTTTGAGGCTTTTCCTGTATCGGGAGGTTTTGCGGATTCCGTATTTCATGCGAGAATGAACTCCTCGATCTTATCGGGATCGGTGCAGGTCGGAGCATTAGGATTGTTAGCTTCTTCCTTTGCCTCGTTATATGCGTCCAATATGCGCTGGTGCTTGCTCTTCCTGGCAAGCGCGAAAGGGATGCCGCCCACATCGCGTATCTTGGCCAAAAAGCAGTTGAAGGCAGTCGACATGTTCATGCCGATGTCCTCAAGGATGTCCTCAACATCCGCCTTGAGCTCCGCGTCGGTGCGAAATGTAATGCTTGTCGTCATTGTTTGTACTCCTAATGTACGAAAGATTGCGAGCATTGTATCATATATTTCAGATGCGTGCAATACGGTCAGATGCGAGAAGCTTCTCATGGAGGCGATTGAAAACAACATCCTGCGGAATGCCCTTGCCATTGGCGAATTCGCGGCGGGAGATTTCGATGTCGCGGGAAAGTTCGGTTCTGTTGAGGAACTTGTCCAACGACTCGGTTGCTGTCCGATGCCCAATAGGTGGGCGGATTTTGGTATAATCTACGCCGATGAGACGTAGTATTACACTTGCGGCGGCGATACTCGCCGTGTTCGCGGCGACTGCCGCCCCGTCGAAGAAGGGCGAGAAGGCGTCGCCAGCCAAGAGCCGCGACGCCGATCGCTCCTCGGAGTTCCGCAACGGAACGATTACGAAGACGACTGCGGCGACGTTCAAGCCGGATCGCACCACTCCAGTCCAGACAGGCGAATTCCAGGTCGATCTCGTCGTGATAGCATTCCCCGACTGCTTCCCGCCTGAATCTGTCGAGGCAGTCAAGTCGTCACTTAGTTCGCTTGACGGCTCGTCCACGATAACCGACTACTACAAGGACTATTCGCAGGGCATAACGTGGCCTGTCCTCGACGTCTACCCGACCGTCTACATGGCGCCGCAGCCTTTCGGCTACTACTGCCGCTGGAATACGTTTGGGAACCTTATCGGCTACAAGGGCGACGGCGGAGAGCGGGCGCGCAAGCTGCGAGAGGATGCGCTCAAGTTCGTGCAGTCAAAGGGGCGATTGAAGAGGAAGGGCGCGTATACGTGCTACGTCTACTGCAATACGGTGAACAAGGATCCCGATCTCCTTGAAAAGCTCCTGCGCCCGCATTATCCGCCAAAGCCGTCGCCAGAGGCACTGGAGAGAGGGGTGTTGGACAAGCTCACGAAATACGATCCAAAGGTCATGTGGGCAGATCCGCTCTGGCCAAACTCCATTCCGCAGGTCACGTATCCCGGGAACGGCCGCACGCTCGTCCACGAACTCGGCCACTGTCTCGGCTCGCCCGACTACTACCACGCGACGGAGGAGCACGACGGTCTCGAGGGTGCGCCGTGCCTGCCATGGGACTATGGCCCCACGGGGCCCGCCTACTGCCGCTACATCCACCACGCGTTCGTTCCGGCGGCCGCCTATCCGAAGATCGAGAAGCCGGGCGAATACACACTCGCCCCCCGTTCCGCGAAGTTCCCGATGGGCAAGGGGTCCGAGGGGCTTCCACCGCTCGGCATCTTTGTGCCGTCGACTCATCCCAACTATCTTTTCTACCTTGAGTACTGCCACAACGAAAAGCCGCCCGTCGGAGACTCGTCGGCCGAGGGGCTTCTCGTCCACGTCATAAACGTCACGATGACCTCCCCGATGCTCGGGCCGCCAGACCTCTGCTATACGTACAGGAGCGGAGATCCCGACCACAAGGCCGTCGGCGAAGGCGTTGCGTACCTAAGGCCTGGCGACAGTTTCGACGAGAAGAGCGACCCTGCGGCAATTCTCCCCAACTTTCTTCCCGCCGGGATTGCGATATCGAACATAAAGACCGACAGCTCGGCCGGGACGTGCTCCTTCAAGCTCGACATGCCGGCGGCAAAATTCACGAAGCAGGATCTCGACTTCGCGCTTCTCCCGCAGACGGAACTCATCTCGCTCGATGCGCCCCTGCCGACGTCGTTCCGCGCGAAGCTCAACGTCAAGTACAGGGGAGAGCCGCTGCTGACGGAATACGGCTTCTGCTACGGGCTTAAGAAGGATCCGACCGAGAAGACGGGGAAACTCTTCCCGCTCTACCATCGCGACCGCTACGAAGGGCGCATAATCGACTTGAAGCCGGGCGTCACGAATTTCGTACGTGCCTACGCCCGCAACGCGAACGGCATAAGGTACAGCCGCAACCAGAAGGGCATCGTCCTTCCCGCAGAAGCGACCGCCAAGGGCGATGTGACGCTCTTTTCTGAGTCCGACCACCTTCTCTCCACCTGGTACATACAGCAATGGTATTTCGGGTTGAAGAACGACGTATTCAATTCGTCGAATCCTCTTTTGGCGCTGATGGCGATTGCGAACTACTACCGTGCGCTCCCTGGCACCGAGTCTGGCAAGGGAGATTTCGACATGACGCGCGTCCACTCGAATCCGTCCGACTCGCGCCCGAAGTTCCGCCTTGCCGAGGTTGATCGGCTGCGTAGCGAGATGGAGGCGCTGGTCAAGGAATCTGGACTTGGCTTACTCGACTTCGAGCAGGCGAAGGAGAGCGACGACGGCAAGGGCAAGAAGAAGCCGTCAAGGCCAGCGCCCCGCACTACGGGGAAGAAGAAAGGCGGGCCCGAATATGGCAAGAACGCCGAGTGGGTCGCAAAATGCGCGGCGGCGCTCAAGATCAAGTCGCCCGAGACAGTGTTCTTCAACTGCCCGACGGAAGATGCTCTCCTTGCGAAGAAGGACGAGATTCGCCGCTGGATTCTTCTCTCGCAGCCCGTCATGCTTGTTCGCCAGAGCCGTCCGCTAAGTGACGAGATCTCCCAGCGCTGGCCGCTCGATATAGCGATAATCGACGGGCTTGGCTTCGATTCTGAGACGTTCCACGTCGTCTTCCCAAGTGGTAGCGATCGCGGTCGCAAGGAGCAGACGGGCGGCTATCTAAAACTCGGCGAGCTTCTTTACCGCACATCCGACGCGATGCTCATGTTCTACCGCCCTGGCGCCACCGAGCCAACGAAGAAGAAGCGGTAGTTGCCTCGCCTGTGCCGTGATGCGTTGAGTTCCCCATTCCTCGCTGGAATGTGGTATAATTTCCCTGCAATGAAGAAGGATTGCAGGAATGCAGGGAAGCGCGAAACGCTGAAACGCCGCGTGCGTGTCGAGATTGATCTCGGCGCATTGGTCAGGAACTACAGGAAAATCGTCGCGCACGTGAAGCCGATGCGCGTCCTCTCCGTCCTCAAGGCGAACGCCTACGGTCTTGGCGTCGGAGCATACGCAAAGGCGCTCGCTGAGGCGGGCTGCCGCGAGTTTGGCGTTGCGGAGCCGTTCGAGGCGCTTGAACTTCTTGAAGTTTTGAAGCGCGGCGGATTTGCCGCGGACGTGCAGATTCTCTCGTCGATACTCCCTGACGAAATCGCGCCGATGGTGAAGGCGGGTGTCATACTCCCCGTGACCGATGTTGCGACGGCAAAGCTCATAAGCGATGCCGCGAAGCGTGCGAAAAAGACTGCGCGAGTCCACTTCAAGCTCGATACCGGCATGGGCCGCCTCGGCATACTCGCGAAGGACGCGCTTGAGACGATACGTGCCGTGAGAACGCTCCCGAACCTCGACTGCGAGGGAATTTTCTCGCACTGCCCGATGGCGTACGACCCGAAAGACCCGTTTACGAAGAGGCAGATAAAGCTCTTCAAGTCGATAGTTGCGTCATGCGCTAAGGAGGGCATCTCGTTCCGCAAGGTTCACATGGCCGCGTCGGATGCGATCAACAACTTCCCGGAGACGGCGAAACCGCCGTTCACGATGGTGAGAACCGGCATCAACCTTCATGGCAGCTTCGACCCGAACGGCCGCAAGGCGCTTAATGTCGAGCCGGTTCTCTCGCTGAGGACGCGTGTCGCGCAGGTGCGCGAACTGCCCGCGGGCACGACGCTCGGCTACGGGCGCACCTGGTGCCTCGCGCAGCCGACGAAGGTCGCGACGATCTCGGCTGGCTATGCAGACGGGCTTCCGCTCGCGCTCACGAACCGCGGCCACGTCTTCATCGGCGGACGCCGCTGCAAGATAATAGGCCGTATTTCCATGGACTATACGACTGTCGACGTGTCTGACGTTCCGGGGGTGAAGGCGGGCGACGAGGTGGTCTGCTTCGGCTCTTGCGGGCGCGACTCGATAACGCCAGACGACTGGGCGATGCTGAAGGGAACGCACGCTTATGATATAATTTGTTCTCTCGGCTCGCGCGTCCAGCGCGTCGTGAAGTGATTTAACGTCAAAACCAAGGAGAAGAAAATGAACTACGCAGAGGCCAAGAATATGCTCGACAAGTGCGGACAGGGACATGTCCTCGCCTGGTGGAACAAGCTTTCGAAGAAGGGGCAGAGCGCCCTCCTTGAACAGATCGGGAAGATAGACCCGAAGAGCTTGGCCTACTGCCAGAAGGCGCTTAAGGCCGGCACGACCGCAATCGACAACTCGAAGGGCAAGGCCCCGAAGGTCGCCGTCCTCAAGGGCAAGAAGCTCGCCGATGCCGTCGCGCTCGGAGAGAAGGAACTTAAGGCCGGCCGCGTCGCCGCGCTTCTTGTCGCCGGCGGCCAGGGTTCGCGCCTCGGCTACGACGGCCCCAAGGGCTGCTACTCGATCGGCCCGATCACCGGCGCGCCGCTCTTCTACTTCCACGCTCGCAAGATCCTCGCGCGCACCATCCGCTACGGGCGCACGATTCCGTTCTACGTGATGACGAGCGAGGCCAACAACGAGGCGACGATCCGCTGCTTCGAGGAGAACGAGTACTTCGGTCTCAACCCGAAGGACGTGTTCTTCTTCACGCAGGGCATGTGGCCCGGCATGACGCAGGACGGCAAGATCATCATGGACGCTCCTGGCCACGTCTTTATGAGCCCCGACGGCCACGGCGGCCTTCTCGCCGCGCTCAAGCGCTCGGGAGCCCTTGCCGACATGAAGAAGCGCGGCATCAAGTCGGTCTTCTTCTTCCAGGTCGACAATCCCCTCGTCGAGATCGCCGACCCCGCGTTCATCGGCTACCATGTCGCGAACAAGTCGGAGTACTCGCTCAAGCTCTGCGCGAAGCGCGACCCCTTCGAGAAGGTCGGCATGCCGATGCAGTTCGGCAAGTCCTTCCGCATGGTCGAATACACCGAGATGACGAAGGAGCAGTGCGTGCGCAAGGGCAAGGATGGCAAGCTCTACTTCCTCTACGGTTCGCCAGCGATCCACGTCTTCGACCGCGCGTTCCTCGAGCGCGAGGCCAGCAAGCCAATGCCGCTCCACCTCGCGTTCAAGAAGATCCCGTTCGTCGACGCGAAGGGCAAGGTCGTGAAGCCATCCGAGCCGAACGGCTACAAGTTCGAGAAGTTCATCTTCGATGTCCTCCCGAACGCGCGCCGCGCGGCGTTCCTCGCCTTCGACCAGAAGGACGAGTTCTCTCCCGTCAAGAACGCAGAGGGCAGTGACTCGCCCGCGACGTGCAAGGCCGACATGCAGGCGAAATGGCGCCGCTGGCTCGCCGAGGCGGGCGTCGCGGTGAAGGACGGCGTTCCCGTCGAGATCGACCCCGCCTACGCGCTTGACGCGGCGGACATCAAGTCGTCCGGCATCGCCCTCGGCGCGGAGTGAGCGGGATGAATTTCGAGGACAACCTCAAGAAGCTCGAGCAGCTTGTCGCCAAGATGGAGTCTGGCGACATGAAGCTCGACGACATGATAAAGGCGTTCGAGGAGGGCCGCAAGCTCGTCGACACTTGCCAGAAGGACCTCGAGTCCATCAGGCAGCGCATCGAGAAGGTCACAAAGGGAGGCGGCGTCGAGCCGATAAAACCATCGCAGACATCGTCGTGAAAGCGAGAGTCGCGAGATGGCTTTTCAACCTTTCAACTTTTCAACCTTTCAACCTTTCAACTATAGATGAAACAGATATACGTCCAGGCGCAGCCAGACCACATCGAGTCGCTTTCGAAGTCGGCTCCGATCGCGGCAGTCGAGGAGCTCGTGTGGAACGCGCTTGACGCAGATGCGCGAGAGGTCAAGGTCGACCTTATCACCAATCCGCTTGGCGCGGTCGAGGCGGTGCGCGTGTCGGACGACGGCACGGGAATCGACGCCGAAAAGGCCGACGCGACCTTTGGCTCGCTCGGCGGCAGCTGGAAGCGCACGGCGACCCAGACGGAATTCAACGGACGTCGGCTCCACGGGCGGCACGGACGCGGGCGCTTCAAGGCGTTTGCGCTTGGAACGCACGTCGAATGGCGCACTACGATTCGCAAGGAAGGCGGCGGTTTCATGTCGTACGTCCTCTCCGGCGACCTCTCGAAGCCAGGAGTCTTCGACCTCGACGAGAGCGCGAAGCCCGGTCCCGCGACAGGCACCGAAGTGAATATCACCAACATCAAGGCGACGTGCGACTCCCTGCTCAGCGCGGAGGAGACGGTGCAGACGCTCGCTGCGAAGTTCGCGCTTTACCTTAAGAGCTATCCTGACGTCAGGATCTACTTCAACGGGCTCCCCGTGACGCCCGTCATCGTCCAGCGTCGCACAACCGACTACAAGCTGACGCTCGAGAATGGCGCGGAGGCGAAGCTCGAAGTCATCGAGTGGAAGCGCAAGTTCGTCGGTGCCGGGCGTCTCGTCTTTGCAGGCCCCGACGGCTTCCAGCTCCACGAGCAGTCCGCGCTTGTGCGCTCTGGAGGAATTCCCTACACGGCCTACCTCGTCTCGCCGCGCTTCCCCGCGCTCAACGCCGAGAACGCGCTTGTCATGGACGAGCTCAATCCAGAAGTGAGGATGTACATTGACGAGGCGAAGAAGGTGCTTAAGGCGCACTTCGTCGCGCTTGGCGACGAGAAGAGCGAATTCGAGCGCGAGTGGGAAGAGCGCATCGCCGCTCTCTCGAAGGAAGAGCGCAAGACGCTCTACATGATGCTCAAGAAATCTCTTAAGGCAAAATAGCCGCCATGCTCTACTACCTATCTCAGTACCTCGTCCCTTATTGGGGTCCGTTCCGCCTTCTCCAGTCTCATGCGCTCTTGCTCGCGGGCGGCACATTTGCCGCGGCGCTTCTTGTATGGCTTCTTTTGCCGCGTGTCTGGAACCGTCTGCCGCAGGACCACGGCAAGGCGATTCTAAAGGACATGGGCGGCATGCAGTCGCGCGGCAAGCCGACGGGCACAGGCCTCGCGGTGACGCTCATCTCTCTCCCAGTGATTATCCTCTTCGCGCCGCTCGCTTTCTGGGATTTGATGGCCGTGCTCGCGATGTATGGCGCGATGCTATTCGGCTATCTTGACGACCGCGCGGCTGTTCCGTGGGGGGAGCTTAAGAAGGGGCTTCTTGATGCGGTCGTATCCGGAGCGATAGCGGTGTTTATCTTCCTCGGACACTCCGACGTCATCGACGGCTCGCATGTCATGGTGGCGTGGCTGCCGTTCGTGAAGGGCGCGACGATGATCGGCGACGTGGGCGTGTGGCTCATCCCCGGTTGGGCGTATGTTCCCGTCGCGGCGGCGATACTCTGGTTTACGATGAACGCGACGAACTGCTCGGACGGCGTTGACGGGCTTGCGGGCACGCTTACAGTCATAACGCTTGCGATGCTCGCGGTGATCCTCTACATCGTCGTCGGCTATCGCCCCGTCGCGCACTACTTCTTGATTCCGGTCTACTCCGAGGCCGCGCGCTGGGCAATCGTAGTCATGATTGTCGCGGGCGCGTTTGGCGGGTATCTCTGGTACAACGCCGAGCCCTCGAAGGTGTTGATGGGTGATGCGGGGAGCAGATTCCTCGGGATTCTCGTCGCCACCGCATCGCTGATGACGGGCAATCCGCTTCTCGTCCTCTTCCTCTCGCCTGTCGTTCTCGTCAATGGCGGCGGCGGACTCGGGAAGCTCGTCCTTCTCCGTGTCGCGAAGCGGCTCGGGTTCCAGATCGGCGACGACAGCGTAATTCGCAAGGTGCGCTTCCCGCTGCACGACCACTGCAAGAAGAACCTCGGCTGGTCAAACGCCCAGGTACTCATGCGCTTCGTCCTGCTGCAGCTCGCGCTCGTGCCGATCCTCCTCATGATCCTTATCAAGGTGAGGTAGTTTTGCCTGAATTTGACGTGTGCGCGTAAGGCAGTGTTCCGCACTGTGCATGCTGGTTTGCCTGACATCGTGCGGCTTGCTTCGCCGCAACGGTGCTCGCACCCCTGCTAGGGCATCCGCTTCGCGGACTCCTCCCTTCGGTCGTCGGGGGATACCGCGAGAAATGGCCGATTCGCGCGTCCTTGCGACCGCTCGCCCTCGCTTTCGCTTCGGGTTGACTCGTGCACCGCACGAGTCACCGACAAGCGGCGGTTACCGGCGTATGCATATACGCCTTCGGGTCGCAGTTCTGCGCGACTCGCCTCATTTTCGCGGGTTCCGCCCCGCTGGCGGCGGCGAAGCAAGCCGCGCATGGCACCCTCGGGAGTTCGGCGCGGTGCTCGGGGTCTCGGCCTCTCTCCCGCTCCATGCACCGCCGCTCCCGTCGTCTTCGCGGCGATACGCGCCGCAATGCTTCGTCGCCGGGATACCGGCTCCTTGCCTTGCGACGTGTCTCACCGCGCATCCGACGAACCGCGGCGTTGCATGTCGCTCAGTTCGGCACTCGCCCCCTCGTCCCTTGCCTCACCTTCCAATAGGCGCGTTTTTCTTCGCAGCATCTGCGCTCGCCGACGTTTCGTCAGCGAGCTTAATCCACGACAAGTGTGCCGCGACGCCATCCGACGCTATATGACCCTAATCGACTCTGACTGTCTCTCGCTTTATTTCGTTCGCACCGTAATCGCAGTTCCGCAGGTGCGGATATTTTGAAATCACAGCAAAATTTGTCCTTGGCGTAATTTGGTATAATGTGTGCCATGTTTTGTAAGTCATGTGGAAGGGCGCTGTTTGAGAGCGGCGAAGATCGATTCTGCTGCCCCTACTGCGGCGTGGAAGTCGTAGAGGAGAGCATTGACACGAACGGCATGCCGAAGGAAGACGGCAAGTCGGCTGATTGCGGCTGCGGTGATTGGCATAGGCGTGCCAATCGCCGCGAGTATTGGCTCAAGACGCTCTTGGTTCTTTTTGCATTTATTTTGATCGCTTGGTTTGCAATGCCTTCTTTGCCGGTGAATTTGCCTATTCCTGTCCTGGTGCTTGTAGGTGTGTTGCTTTTTAATCTTGCCGCTGTGCTGTATTGGCTTTGCGACGCGGCGTGCAGGCGCTTGCACGACATAGGTCTGTCCGGATGGTGGATCGTGCTGTATGTGATCATCAATGTCGTTGTCAGAAATGTTGTCAGGAATTGTCCCGGGGCGTATGCGTTGGGCGATATATGGGAAGTGGTTGACTACGCGGCTCCGGTTGTTCTCGGACTGTGGCCGGGAATGAAGAAAAAGAACGAGTATGGCTCCGTTCCGCCGAAGAAATCTTTCCTCTTGTGGCCGTGGGGCAAGTCCACCGAAACTATGGATAGTCGGCAGGACGCCGAAGAGCGGGATATTGAGGAAGATGCCGAGGTCGAATATGCCAAGACCGACGACGGCAAGGTCGTGTTGCGCGACGGAGTGTATGTTCACGAGGCGGAGGCCATTTGCCGCGAGCTCGAGCGCGCGAACATTCCATTTGAGCTTTGCCATGTGTCTAAGGAAGGCGCCGGCATCGTCGAGTCGCATAAGAACAACTGGGCCACGGCCTTATGCATAGTGAGCAACTATTTCAACCAAGGTGGACTAGGCGTTTATCTTCGGATCCTCGTTCATCCCGAAGACGTCGAAATGGCGAACGAGGCGCTTTCCCCGAAGGACGGCAAAAGAGCAAAAAATGATACCAGGAAAATCGTCATTTGGGTCGTCATTGCCGCCGCTGTGTTTCTCTTTTTCTATGCATTCTCCGCTCGCGCATTCAGAGAGCAGACGATGTGCATGGAGCGGTTTGAGTATCGATAGAGAGGAACTTGGGGGGCGGAACATCCTCATGGCGAGCCTTCGTTGGCAGTTGTCGCAAAATCTGCGACAGTTCAAAATGAGGGAGGTCGCCAAATAGTACGTCAAGTCTAACAGTTGGGGACCCGCGGAACCGTTGTAAAAACCATGTTTGCGCGTTGTTGCCTGATGGTGGCGATTAGTGGTGAATAGAGTCGGCACTTAGAGTCGATTAGAGTCTGATTGGTGTCGGATAGAAGCGCGGCCAAGCACGCAAACAGTTAAGCGAGCCGACGATAAGTCGGCGAGCGCTGAGGCTACGAAGGAAAACGCGCCATAGCGGAAGGTCGGGCTAACGGCGCATGTGTTTTTCGTCCGCAAGGAGTCGCCGCGCCGAACGATGGTCGGAGCGAAGCGCAGAGGCCGGAGAGCCGACTGGCGCACGAGAGCAGGTTTGCGGGCCCGGCGTGATTTTGACTATCGGCGTAAAGGGCGCGCGTGAAGGCGCGCGCGTCAAAATCATGCCGGTGGGGCGCCCGCAAACTGCGGGTCGGGCGAGCAGGTCGGGCGTAGGCCTCGCCATCGAGCGGCGCATCTGCCGCGCTTGAGGGCTTGCGCGGCATTTGGTATAATTGGGGCATGAAAACTGCCAATCTGAGGTTTGCCACGTTTGTGGCCGCTGCGTCTGCCGCAATTTCCTGTTTCGCAATGCTAGACGACGAGGCCGCTCTCAAGGCCGCCCGCGAGACGCTTGCCAAGATGACGCTCGAGGAGAAAGCGCTTCTCACCGGCGGGTCTGGCACGATGACTCTCTCTGCGATTCCGCGCGTGGGAATCACGAAGGAGTGGACGATGAGCGACAACTCTTCGACCGTCCGCCCGCAGATGAACCGCTGGGACTGGGACTACACGAAGCCGCGGAGCGAGAACACCAAGCTCCCGTCGCTCTCCGCGCTCGCCTCGACTTGGGACGTCGAGATGGCGCGGCTCCACGGCGAGGTGCTTGGAGCCGAGATGCGCGACCGCGGCGTTGACGAGCTGCTAGGACCCGGCGTCAACATCGCCCGCACGCCCCTCAACGGCCGCAACTGGGAATACCTCGGCGAAGATCCCTGCCTCGCGGCGAAGATGTGCGTGCCGATGATCAAGGGCGTCCAGAGCTACGACGTCGCCGCGACCGTCAAGCACTTCTGCCTCAACGACCAGGAGTGGAACCGCAACAACGTCGACACCCACTGCGACCTTAGGACGCTCCACGAAATCTACCTCCCTGCGTTCCGCGCGGCGGTACAGGAGGCGGGCGTCCTTTGCGTGATGACGTCCTACAACAAGATCGACGGCATCTGGGCTTCCGAGAACAAGTACCTGCAGACGGGAGTCCTGCGCGACCGCTGGGGCTTCAAGGGCCTTATCGAGACCGACTGGGGCGGGCAGCACTCCAACTCGTTCTCCGCCAACAACGGCGGCGGCATCGAGATGGACCGCGGCGACCAGATCAAGTTCCACTACAACCCCAAGGCCGGGAAGTATCCGATTGTCGATGCGGTCAAGGCCGGGAAGATTTCCGAGGCGACCGTCGACGAGATGGCGCTCCACGTCCTCTTCGTGATGGCGAAGACGGGCTTTCTCACTGGCGCGCCGCGCAAGGCAGGCGAGCGCAACACGAAGAAGCATCAGGAGATTGCGCGTTTGATCGGCGAGGAGTCGATCGTCCTTGCGAAGAACGAGAAGGGCGTTCTTCCGCTCGACGCGAAGTCTCTCAAGAAGGTCCTCGTCATCGGCAAGAACGCCGCGGAGAAGCAGTGCCACAAGGGCTGCTCGGCCGAAGGCAACGTTCCCTACGAAATCACCTTCCTCGATGCGCTCAAGGCGCGTCTCGGCAAGAGCGTCGAAATCGTCCTCAAGCCGCTCCCCAAGGAAAAAGTCAAGAAAACCGACGATTCGCAGCTTGCCGTCGACCTGAGCGGCGTGGAGCGCGCGGGCGGGCATGTCGAGAAGGACGATGGCAAGGGAAAGGCCGAAGGCCCCGGGCTTGACGAGCTCAAGGCCCTCGCCCTCGCTTCCGACGCGACGATCGTCTTCACGGGTACCGAGCTCGGCTATGACGGCAACATGGAGTCCGAGGGTCGCGACCGCAAGGACATGCTGGCCGATCCAGGCGAGGACGCCTCGATTTCGGCGATTCTCTCCTGGGGCGCCAAGAATACCGTCGTCATCTCGCGCGCCGGCACGCCCGTCGGCTACACGTGGACTGACTCGGCGCCGACGATGCTCATGAGCTCCTACCTCGGCATGGAGGAGGGCAATTCCATCGCGCGCGTCGTCTTCGGCGACGTGAATCCCTCGGGCAAGCTCTGCCAGACCTGGCCGAAGCGCTACGAGGACACGGGCGTTGCGCAGATGGGAACCTACAACGAAAAGGAAGTCGTCTACAACGAGCGCTTCTACGTCGGCTACCGCTGGTTCGACTACAAGAAGATCGAGCCGATGTTCCCGTTCGGCCACGGCCTCAGCTACACGACGTTCGACGTCTCCGGCGTCGATGTGAAGTCGGCTGGGCCCAACTGCTGGTCCGTGAGAGCAAAGGTCACGAACACGGGCAAGGTCGCCGGACGCGAGGTCGTGCAGGTCTACGTGGCGTATCCCGAAGCCAAGGTCGAACGCTGCGTGAAGGACCTTCGTGGCTTTGCCAAGACGAAGCTTCTCAAGCCCGGCGAGAGCGAGGTAGTCACGGTGGAGCTCTCATCCTCGGACTTCGCCTACTTTGACGAGCTCACGCACCAGTTCACGACTGACCCGGGCAAATACGACATTCTCGTCGGTGTATCCTCGCGCGACATACGCGGCAAGGGCACGGCGGAGGTCGATGCGTCGATTGAGAACTTTCTGCGGTTAATTAAGAGGCTGTAGACCTCATCGCGGGGATCGAGCTTTGCGCGGCGGCGGTCTGCGGCCCATGTTGAAGCCGGCAACGAAATATGCGATAATATCGCCCAATGAAAACAGCAGTTGTAAACGGACAGGAAATATCGGCGGAGGCGGTGAACTTTGAGCTCGACCGGCTCGTCCGATTCTATATGGGCCACGGCATGACGATGGCCGAGATAAGGCAGAATCTCCCGAAGCTCGAGGCCAAGGCCCTCGACCAGGCGATTGGCGCAAAGCTGCTCCTCGACCAGGCCGCGCGGCTCGACATCCCCGTGACCGAGAAGGACATCGACGCCGAAGTCGCGCGAGTCGTCCAGCAGGTCGGCGGCGAGGAGAACTACAAGAAGGCACTCGCCGCGCAGGGGATCTCGGAAGCCGATTTCCGCAAGGAACTCGAGAAGGGCGCGCGCGTAAACATGCTCGTCAACCAGGCGTGTGCGCATGTCGCGGACCCGACCGAGGACGAGGTGACGGCGTTTTACGAGGCGCACAAGGCCGAATACGTCGAGCCGCATCAGGTCCTCTGCCAGCACATTCTCGTCAAGGGCTCAAACGACGCCGCTCTCGACAAGATCAAGGAAATACGCGAGCGCATCGTCAACGACAAGGCGGACTTCGCAGAAGAGGCGAAGAAGCACTCCGACTGCCCGTCCGGCGCGCAGGGCGGCTCGCTCGGCTGGTTCGGGCGCGGCATGATGGTGCCGGAGTTCGACAAGGCGGCGTTCGAGATGAAGAAGGGCGAAGTCTCTGGAGTCGTCACGACCGAGTTCGGCTACCACATCATCTACAAGGCCGACGAGCGCGGCGGCGGGCAGCAGACGATCGTCGACGTCCACGATCAGATCAAGGACCTCCTCAGGCACGAGGCGCGCGGCAAGGCGATGGACGCTTATGTCGCTGAGCTTCGCGAGAAGGCGACGATCGAGTACAAGGACGTCAAGCACGAGTGCAGTTGCGGGCACGACCACGGGCATGGCCACGACTGCAGCTGTGGACATCACCATTGAGAGTTTAAAGTGTAAAGTGCAAAGTTTAAAGTGTAAAGTGAAAAGTGTAAAACGAAAAGTGAAAGCCAAGGAGTAATGTGACAATGAAGAAGACATGCATAGCGATTGTTGCGGCAGTTGCCGCGCTTCCGATATTCGCCGAAATCAAGATGGGCGCTCCGTTTACGGATGGCGCAGTCTTGCAGCGTGGGATGAAGGTGCCAGTGTGGGGCAAGGTTACGCCCGCGCAGAGCAAGGTCCTGCGCAAAGTCAGGGTCGAGTTCGCCGGACAGGAGAAGACGGCGGTCGTCGGCAAGGGCGGCGAGTGGAAGGTCGAGCTTGATCCGATGGATGCGTCGAAGGAAAGCCGCACGATGACCGTGAGCAGGGTTTCGCCGGGCTTCTTCTTCGATTCTGTCGCAGAGTCGGTAGAGATCAAGGACATCCTCGTTGGCGAGGTTTGGTTCGCCTCTGGCCAGAGCAATATGGAGTGCCCGATCTGGGGCGGCGGCACGCGCTACCGCGACATGAAGGGCGGGCTTATGACGACAATGACCTACCTTCCCAACATTCGCTACGTGAAGAGCCCGCACAGGTGGTCCGTTGAGCCAGTGGAACTCTCGGCTAAATGGTGCAAGTTCACTCCGGAGAGTCTTCAGCTTTTCCACCGCGAGGACGGAAAGCGCGGCACGGAACTTTCCGCGGTCGCGTTCTACTACGCGCGCGAACTCTATCTCGCGCTCGACGTTCCGATCGGCATACTCGACGCGAGCTGGGGTGGAACGAACATCGACGCGTGGACGCCGCGGAGCGGATACGACGGATGCGACGAGTCCATAAAGGCCACGGCGGAGTATC
>CACWJS010000008.1 GCA_902761275.1 uncultured bacterium
CTCCAACTCCAACTCTGAACTCCAACTACTGACTCCTGACTACTGACCCCTGACTCCTAACCAACCCTATACCCAACGCCTCTCACGGTCTCAATGTGGTCGCCCCAGCGCCCAAGCTTCTGCCTGAGCTTCGCCACCTGAACGTCAACGGTACGCTCGTCAGGCGGCCTCGCGAAGACTCGCCCCCTGTGCGCGACGAGGCGGACAAGCAAATCGAATTCGCCCGGCGTCAAGTCAAGCGCCTTACCGCGAAGCGTGGCAACGCGAGAGTTCTCGTCGATCTTAAGCCCGTCGAAGTCCATCCCCTCGGTAACGGGAAGCCCCCTTCTCAAAACCGCCTTCACTCGCGCAAGCAGAACCTTCCTGTCAAACGGCTTCGTGACGTAATCGTCTGCACCAGCGTCAAGACCGCGCACGATGTCCTCGCTCGCGGTGCGCGCCGTCAGCATGACGATGCGAGTCGCCGCAAGCGCCGGCGTCTCGCGGATCCTCCTCGCAATCGAAAAGCCGTCGAGCCCAGGGAGCATCACGTCGAGAAGGACGAGATCGGGCTTGTCGCGCGAAACCATCTTGAGCCCTTCGTCGCCGCGCGGAGACGACGTGACGTCACTGTATCCCGCGCCGAGAAGAGCCATTTCAAGAAGCGCGCGAATTGTCGCGTCGTCCTCTACGATTCGTATCTTTGCAATCTCTCCCATGTCCTAAAGCGCCGTGAAGATTTTCTTCGCCCACTCTCGCGCCTTGTCGAACTGCGCGAATGAATAGCTTTCGTTCGGAGAGTGAATCCTGTCTTCGGCCTGCCCCCAGCCGACGATGAGGGGCGCGGCGCCAGACGCCTCGCGCAAGATCGAGAGAACGGGAATCGACGCGCCACACCACTGGAACGCGGGCCCGCGTGGATCCATCTCGGAAAGGACGTCTGCCGCGAGCCGGAAGAGCGGCGAGGATAGCGGCAGGCGAAATGCCGCAGATCCTTCGACCACATCCTCAAACGCGAGCTTCATTCCCTTCGGGCACCTGTCCTCAAGATGCGCACGCACCGCGGCAAATGCGCCGCGCGGCGACTGGCCGGGAACGAGGCGCATCGAGATCTTCGCAAAAGCGGACGAAGGTATAATCGTCTTAGACCCGGGGCCGCCATAGCCGGAATGGATGCCGTTCACCTCGATCGTCGGCTCAAAGGAGTTGCGCTGCACGAGCGTCTTGCCTGTCTGTCCGCCGCACGGGTCGCATCCGATGTCCTCGGCAAGCGACTCGTCGGAAGGCCCGAACATCTCGGCCGTCGAAAGCTCGTCGTGCGTCGGGTTTTCGATTCCGTCACGGAACCCGGCAACAGCGATCGACCCGTCGGGGAGGTGGAGACTCGCCATGAGTTCCGCGATGCCCTGGGCGGGGTTTGGCGAGATGCCGCCGTATTCGCCGGAGTGAAGGTCGCGGTTCGGGCCTGAAAGCCGCACGGTGAAATGGGATATTCCGCGAAGGCCGGCTATGATCGCGGGTCTCAAAGCGGGCGCGGCGGACGTGTCGCAGACGAGCAGCACGTCTGCGGCAATGCGGCGGCGCAGCGAGGGAACGAGATCGGAAAGCGACTTGCTGCCCGACTCCTCCTGACCGTCGAGGACAATCTTGATGTTGATCTTTCGGCCGTCTGACGCAAGATAGTCGCGCAGACCGCATAGCAACGCGAACGTCTGGCCCTTGTCGTCGTTTGCACCGCGGCAGTAGACACGATCGTCAACGATTGTCGGCTCGAAAGGCGGCGTGCGCCACTCATGGAGCGGATCCGGCGGCTGCACGTCGTAGTGACCGTAGACAAGCACAGTCGAGGAACCCTCGTCGCCTTGTCGCTCGGCATACAGGACAGGCGGTGGAAGCGACCCTTCCGACGCAGGAGAGCCCTCGCCCGGATAGAGCATCTCCGCCGTAAAGCCAAGCTTCATCAGCCATTTGCGAAGCCACGACGCACAGGCGACGCACTCCTTAAGGCGCGACGGATCCGAGCCCACGGACTCGTATTTCAAAAGCTCTCGCCATTCACCAAGAACAGACTCTTCCATTGTTCAATTGCCCTTTCTTGAAACTACATCACTCCCACAAGCCATGCAAGGACGAGCAGCGCGAGAATCGCAGCCGCGGCGAGCGCTGCCGTAGACGCCAGCTTCCTCATGCGCTTGCGCCGCTTCAGACGGTCGACGAAATCCTGTATCTCCACGTCCTGCGTCTCGAACGCAAGCGGATCGCCGTCGGCCGTGGCGGTGTTCGCGCTCTTCTCCAGAAGCGCGCGCATACTCACTACCGTCGGCGCGGAATCCGCACGGCGGCCGAACTTGGTGCCTGGCGTCAGCGTGTCCTTGAGACGATAGCCGATCTTCTCAAACTCCTTGATAAGCGCCGCTGGCGTTGCGATGCGTCTGTCACACTCCTTCACGCACATGCGCCTGATGATGATCGCGAGCTCGGGCTTCACGTCGGGATTCATGTCTCGTATATCCGGGAACGGCTCGTTCGACAGGGTCTGGACGAGAATCTGCGGCGCGTTAGGCCCGTCGTAGGGAACGCGCCCCGCGATCATCTCGAAGAGAACGACGCCGAGCGAATAGATGTCTGCACGAACGTCGACAGCAGACGCGTCCACCGCCTGTTCCGGCGCGACATACGCCGGCGTCCCGAAAACGCTTTCCGCCTCGGTGCACAGCGAGTCGCGAAGCCCATCGGCCTTGGCAATGCCGAGATCGACGAGCTTCACCGTCCCATCGGGCTGGATCATTATGTTTTCGGGCTTTATGTCGCGGTGGACTACGTGATATTCCTGCGCGGCATCGAGTGCAGACGCAATCTGCAGCACGACTTCTACGGCGCGGTCTGGGGCGAAACGCCCCGCGAACGCGAGCGCCTGGCGAAGGTCCCCGCCGGAGATGTAGTCCATCACTATGTAGTAGAGTTCGCGCGACTCGTCATAGCCGCAATCGTGCACCGCAACAAGGTTGGGGTGGCGGATTCGCGTCGCAATCTTCGCCTCACGCAGAAACCGCTTTACGTAGTCGGCGTTTTCCTTCGCTACGTCGGGGAAAAGCGCCTTGAGCGCGTATACGGTGTCAAGCACCTCGTGCCGGACGAGATAGACGGCTCCGAGCGAGCCGTTGCCGAGAAGACGCTCCACCACGTAGCCGCGGAACCTGTCGCCTACGCGGAATATCTCCTTCTTGCCGAAATTCACTTTGCGCCTCCGATCTTCACGACAATCGCGGAGTAGTTGTCGCGCGCGCCGCTTTCGACGACGAGCGCGGCTATGCGGTCGACGATTTCCCTGGCGGAGCCGCCGACCTGCACTGCGTCCAGGAGCACTGGATGTGGAACGAAACCGTGGACACCGTCAGAGCAGAGAAGCAAAACATCGCCCTCAACCACGTCGACCTTGTGCCAGTCGACCTTGAGCGGCTCCTGGCCGACGCCAACCGCGCGCGTAAGGACATGTGAGAGCGATAGCGCGTGGACATCCGCCACCGGCCTTGCGCGCGACGAATGCTGCGCGAGCTCTTCGGCGAGCGTATGGTCCCTGGTGATCTGCTGAAGCCGACCGGCGCGCAGGCGATAGACGCGGCTGTCCCCGACGTTCCCGATGGCGGCGATGCGCCTGCCGTCGCTGACGAGCACGGCGACGGTAGACCCCATCTGCCTGTACCCTGCGGACGCGGCGACCGAACGGATGTCGCCGTCGGCGCGCCTTATCGCTTCGTCGACGAGCCGCACGCGATCGGCGAAGCCAGCGTAGTCATGCAGCACGGAATCGACGTTGCGGCAGACGATGTCGCTCGCCTCGCCGCCAGCCTCGCCGCCGCCCATGCCGTCTGCGACGCAGAACACAAGCGCCTTCTGGTCGACTATAACATGGTCCTGGTTCTCCTTGCGAACAAAACCGCGCTCGCTCGTGAACGCGACGTCGACCTTGAACCTGCGGCCTCCCCCCATAAGTCCGAACAGCATGGCGTCTACCCTCCCCTCACTGCCCTGAAGACCGCGAGAACAAGCGCTTCGAGCGCAAGGGCCATCGCGGTCGCCGCATACAGGACGCCACGGTCGCGATACCACGGGAGCTTTGCCTGATCCGCCGCCGCTCCTGGCGCATCATCCTCGCTGGTATCCACAAGTTGCACTATCCGCATGAGCACGAGCGCCGCGGAACGCGGCCTATCGTCGGGATCCGGAAGCGTCATGTCGGAGACGAGTTCCGCGAGCGCGGAGGGAACGTCTGGCCGCAGCTCGCGGACATCGGCAAACGAAAACCCCTCTATCGCCTTTGCAAGCGTGTTCATCGCGTTTTCGCCTGCGTTCGGCCTGCGCCCGGCGAGAAGCTCGTAAAGCATCACGCCGAAGGAATAGATGTCGGCCCTGATGTCGACTTCATGGGAGTCGATCATCTGCTCGGGAGCCATATAGGCGGGCGTTCCGATTACGGCGGCCGCGCGCGTCGCATGAACGTCTTCGCCCTGCTCGAAGCGCGATATGCCGAAATCGGCGAGCTTGGCGACCCCGTCGGCAGTGAAGAGGACGTTGTCGGGCTTTATGTCGCGGTGCACCATTCCGTTGCGTTCGATGTGGACGAGCGCATGCGCGACATCGCGCGCAATCGACACCGCCCTCTCGACGGGAAGCCCGTTCTTCGAGGCGGACACGATATCCCTCAGCGAACCGCCGGGAAGATATTCCATTACATGGTAGAAAAGCCCGGTCGCTGCGTCGCGCCCTGCATCCCAGACCTCGACTAGATTCGGATGGCGGGCCCTGGTCGCGAAATCGGCCTCGTGCAGAAACCGCTCGGCAAAGCTCTGGTCGTCGGACGGCGCGAGCAGCTTTACAATATGCAAGTTCCCGAAAAGACTTCCGGGGACAAGCATCTCTCGCCAATCGCCGTCCATTGACAGCATTATACCATAAAGAACGGCTTGGTGCAGTTCTGCGCTTGCGCTTTTCGGCGGTCACTTCACGACCGTGAGCATATTGCAGTCGTGCACGCGCTCGTAGTCCATGGAGCTGGACATCTTCTTGACCATCATTATCCCGAGGCCGCCAATCGGCCGCTTCGACGCCGGAAGAGTCGTATCGGGATCTTCGTGTGAGAGCGGGTTGTACGCCACGCCATCGTCGATAAACTCCATCCTGACGCCCGACGGTTCCAAGATCCGCGAAAGGCCGAGTTCAAAATACGAGGCACCGGAATGCTTCACGATGTTCGAGCAGATTTCGTCAAGAATGACGTGCAGAGCCGCCGACTGCCCGTCGACTTCGGCTTTTTCAATCCACTCGTCAAGCCATGCGGACGCCTCGGCTATGCCGGACTGCGCTACCGTGAACCTGCGCTTTTCGCCCGCACCGTTATAGCGAATGACAAGCTGCGTGCAGTCGTCGGCCTGCTCTACGTCTGCGCCATGGGTAATAACATCGTCGAAGATTGCCGCGAGAAGAGGCGACTTGGCCCCGTCAATGGCATCGACTCCTGCAGAGAGCATCGTACCAATCGCAAACAGCAGTCGATCCTCGCCAAAGAGCTCGCCCTTGCCATCTGGCTGTTCGGTTATGCCGTCGGTATAGAGGTAGAGCATGTCTCCCGGCGAGAGGTGCAGGGTGTGCAGGCGGTACTTTAGCCCCGGCATTGCGCCGAGCATCATGCCAGACCGCTCGCGCAGGAACTTGTGCCCGCCGTTGCCAAGGCGATCGAGGAAAATAGGAGGGTTGTGGCCGGCGTTTACGAACGTCACCTCGCCAGTCTCAAGGTCGATGACGCCCATCCACGCCGTCACGAACATGTTGGCGTCGTTGTCCCTGCTGAGCGCGTCGTTTACGCGGGCCATGACTTCGTCGAGCGGAAGACCCGACTGCGTCTCTCCCTTTATGGTGGCCTTGGCGCGCATCATGAAAAGCGCCGCCGGCACGCCCTTTCCGCTGACGTCCGCAACGAGAAACGCGACTTTTGAAGGTGCCGTGAAAAAGAAGTCGTAGAAGTCGCCGCCTACGTCGCGTGCGGTATGCATAGTAGCGAAGATGTCCATCCTTCGCTCGTTTGCAAACGGGGGAAACACCCGAGGAATCGAGTTCTCCTGGATGTTGGTCGCCATCGCCATGTCCTTGGCAACGCGCTCGCGCATACGTTCCTTTGCGAAGCCAGCGAAGACCAACCCCGCAAGCACGGAGGCAAACACAAGGGCAATACAGTTGATAACGGCAGATGTGGCAACTAAAAGCCGACGCTCCACGACTGACGTATGACGCGGGAAGACGATATACACCGGGAAGCCCTCGATCATTCGCTTCTCCCAGTAGAAGTCCTCCGACGGCTCGGTCCAGACGCCCCCCTCGCCTCCTTCGTTGGGATGGGAGATCACAGTACCGTTGCCGGTCGTTATGTATATGCCGCCGTCTTCGCCGCTCACATGCCAGTCGTTCGTAATGCCAGTGACGGACGTGCGCGCGAGGTTGCGGACGCTCTTCTCGCTCGCCCCCACCTGTATGAAGCCGCCGTCCGGCAGCCATACGCCGACGTACTTGACCATCTCGCCGCGCAGGGAATTCGGCATGAGCGGCTGGGCAAATTCCGTCTCGCTGTCGAGAAGCACGACGAATTCGTGCGCCTGGCCCTTGTCCGTGCGGAAGTTGAGAGCCCCGACCTCTTCGCGCCGTGCGCTGTGGGTGAGGTTGCCATCGGCATCGGCCACGCAGATCTCGTCAACGCCAAGATCGTTCGCCAAGACGCGCAGGCGGCGGCTCGACTCGTCGGGGTCGTTCCACCACGGCTCTTTGCGCATCTCGTAGTACCGGTCGCGCGCGAGCATCGCCTGGCGTATCATCCGAACGTCCACGCGCCAGCGAATGTCGGAGCCGACGTCGTAGAACACTTTTTCAAAAAGCTTCCGCCGCTCGCGGTCGGCGATATGGCCGTGCAGGATCCAGTTAAGCGCCATCGACGCGACAAACGCCGTCACGACGGCCGCCAGAAGCCGGAAGACGAGAAACTTCTGCTGCCTCGTCATTTCGCGGGCGTCCTTTCGGCAATTGCCGTGTTTATCGCGGCCATTAGCTCGGGCATTCCCTTGCGTATCGCCAAGGCGAAATGCTCGCGCGTCTCGCGGCGCGAAGCGGCAAGCTTGCCGCCGGAAGTCTCTGCGGTATGGCGCACCACCCCGTCGTCGAAGAAGACAGTGTCCACACGCCCTTCTTTCAACGCCGCCACCGCATCTTGGTACACCTCGAAGCGAATCGGGTCTATTCCGTGGGTCGAAAGATAGAAGTCATGCGTCATCGACTCGACCGCCGCCACGCGGAGCGTCTCGGCGCGAATCATCGTCGGCATCGGATCGCCCACGCGGTAGAGGAACGAGGCGCCTCCCGTCTCGTATGGCAAAGAAAAATCTACGTCTTCTTTCCGAGCGTCGGTAATGGTTATCACGGACACGGCGACATCGGCCTCGCCCGACTTCACCCGTCCGAGAAGTTCGTCGAACGGACATTGCTTCACTTCGACCTTTCGCCCGAGCTTTTTCGCCGCAGTGCGCACGAAGTCGATCTCGATGCCCTTGAACTCCTTGGCTTCCTCGTCGTAGTAGGAATACGGCGGCATGTCGGCAGGGGTGAGCACCACTATGGTATCGTCATCCCGCCGAACCTTGTATTCGACGGAATCACCGTCGTCGCACCCGGGTGTCAGGGCGACGAACGCAGCAACCATCGCGGCTGCCGTCAGGAAATGGCGAATATCTCGGAGCATCCCGTGATCTCGAACACACTGCGAACCGCTTCGTTCGGACCGACAATCGCCATCGACCCGCCATTGGCAGACATTGCCTTTTGTGCGGCGATCAGTATGCGGAGCCCAGCCGACGAAATGTACTCAAGCCCGGAAAAATCGAATACAAGCTTACTCACGCCCTCGAGATTCATCTCGTCCTCAAGCTCGGGCGAGGTGTTGGTGTCAAGCCGTCCCTCTACCTTGATGGTGAGGTTTCCGTCATCGAGTTTCTTGTCTATCTTCATCTATCGCTCCATTTCCGTCATTCAAAAATTTACGCCCTGAATATCGCGTGCCCCAGTGGCGTTTCACTGGGATCAGAGGTCTTTTCATCGCCATCCGCCGACATGTCCCCCTTTATGCGCTCGGTCCAGAGGTCGCAGAGCTGGAGGATCTTCTCGATGGTATGGATGAATTCCTCAATGTCGTTCGCCGCAGTCTCAAGGTCGAAAAAGTAACTGTATACGACTGTCTCGGTCTCGGGCTCAAGCGAAAAGTAGCCACCCGCCGTGTCCTTGCCGAAGAGTCCGCCCACGAGAAGGTCGCGGTACACCGCCTTTGACGCGTCAGGCGGCAGCTCCATCACCTCTATGAAGCACAGGACCTTGCCCGTCGCCTCGACAAACTGGAAATTGACGTTGTATGCGTCATCGACGCGCATACTGACGAGACCATCTTCGCTCGGTTTGAAGGCCGGTATTCCCGCTTCTTCGCTGACCTTCGTCAGAAATGCCTTGTAGTCCTCTATGCTATTCACGATTCGTCCCCCTGCGGCGTCGGTTTTATTTCCGCTCTTTCTTCAAGGAATGCAGAAGGTTACACAGGCATGAGGCCAGAGGAACCAAGGGACGGGCTTTCCGCGGCGGCGCTTTCGGCAGCGGCCTTTGCCGCCGGACGGAAGTCGACAAGGAGCCGGCGCCAGGTCTCGGCATTGTTGACAAACGCCTCTAGTGTGGCGTCAAAGGCTTCGTCGTCGACCTGGGAGAGCGGAATCCGCCGCGCGATGACATACGGACCCGGATCCGGGATCTTTGCGAAAAACGCGTCGGGCTGCGTGTTCGCCTCCAGCAGGAGATTGGCGAACAAGGCCGCACCGTCAGCAGGAGGTTCGCCGATTTCCGCGGAGAAATTCAGCAACTCCCCCCTGGCGACAATGGTGACGATGATTCCGTCGATATCGAGCGCGGCGGCTCCATCTACGGCTACGAGATTCTCCACTTTGTGGCGTTTCGCAAAGTCGGCAATCAGTTGATCGAATTCCATGTCGTTTCCTCCTGTCGGCCATGAGCCGCTTTCGTTGGTTTGTATTATATCATATTTGCACTGTCGGTTGCAGATTGATTGTGCACCACGATTCAGGCGAGGTCCCTCGCATTGATCATGATCTCGTTGCCGATGCGGTTTCCGATGTCGCCGTATCTCTCATGGCCGAAGCCCCCTTCCAGCGGCGTGAACATGGTGTCGAACACGTCCAAGATCCAAGCCCGCTCATCCTCGTCTTCCGGCATGTGCTCGAGTATCCACGCCATGTTGTCGATCATCTTGTTGATTCCGGCGCCGTCGAGGACTTTTCCCGCCACGAGACGGTCCGCAAGCACGGGATATTTCGTCCTGAGCTTGTTCTCGGCCCACTTGATGGCGCTCTCCTGCAGCTTGGTGAGGTTCTCCTTGCGGATTCCGGGCGCCTCCTTGGGCGTGAACTTGGACACGAAGAGCGAGGAGCCGTGGCAGATGGACTCGATGATGTCGCCGAACCTGTAGCCGCGCGTCTTCATGCCCTGCGCGACCGAGGCCGGCTTGTCGAATATCTTCACGTGCGCCGTCGAGCAGAAGATGCCGAACGTCTCGCACTTGAGGAAGAGCCTGCGCCGCGGGCCGTTTCCGTTGCCGCCGTTCTTGAGTCCGTCCTCGTCAGGAATCGTGAAGAAGTGGAACGTCCTCATGCCGTTCAGGAGCCCGCCCGCGCCCGTCGGCACGTCGTATCCGCGCGGCATGTTGAGATGTCCGTCGACATGCGCCGTCTGGTACGGCTTCGCGTGCGTCGACGTGCGGATGTAGAGGTTCTCCGCCTTGTCGAGCCAGCGCGCGATGTCGCCGTTCTTGTCCTCGATCGTGAACGACCCGCGGTACATGAACTCGCCCTTCTTGGTCGCAAGCGCGTGGAGCGCGTACGTGAGCGCGACGATGTTCTGGTTCGTGGGCTTGAAGAGATTGGGCTTGCCGCTCATCAGCGCGCCGAGAACTTCCCTGCCGAGCCTAACCTGCGCCGAAAGGAGGGCGCGAAGCTCCCCCTCGTTGCGCGGGCGGTGCACCGACGACTTGACGGAAATGAGATCCTGGTAGTGGATCTTCGGGAACTTGTACACGAGTCCGTCCACTGCGAAGTCGATTTGCTCGGGGAGCTGGTCGACGGTCATGAGCGGACGCGGATCGGGGCCGGGCTTCGGACACGGGACGGGCTTGTAGATCGTCGCCTCCTTGAGTCCGTCGCGACCCTCCATGCGCGCCATGAACTCCGCGGGGTGCGTGATCTGCTGCACCTTCTCCTCGTTGAACGCGGCGAAGAACTGTTCCGCCTTGTCTAACGGCACGGTTATGCGCGTCACGCCCATCGCATCGTCCTCGAACTTCGCGCCCGCCATCGTGACCACGTCCTCGAGCTGCTTCAAGTTCCTGTACGACATCTTCGTCTCGGTGAAGAACACGATGCTGTCGTCCTTCAGCACGCCCTTCCACGGGACGCGCGTCTCGGGGACGACCTCGAGGTGCTCGAGCGCGACCTTGCCCTTCTTGCTCGTCCAGGTGGTGGGCGAAGTGAGCTTCTCGAGGTTGGCGAGGTTCTCTATCGCGCCCCGGCGCACGGACTCCGGCTGGTCGCTGAGGTCGTCGTAGAGGTCGAGGTTGTTGACGCTGACGTCGAGTATCTTCTTCAGCGATTCGTTGAACTCCGCCTCCTTCTTGTCGATGTCGGCGCAGATCTTCGTGCGCAGCGCCTTCTCGGCGTCGGAGATGCCGTCCGCGTTCGGGTTGAAGGCAGCACGATACTTGTCGAAGAGTTCCTTGAACTCGCCGCGCTTCGCGGTTTCGCGGAGGTTGATGACGCCTTCCATCTTGGAGAAGAACGTGTCGTCGTCAAAGACGGAGAAGTTCTCGAAGCGCGGCTTCGTGCTCTTGCCGTAGGTGTCCTTGAAGGAGAGGTCGTCGGAGACCTTGAGGTACTTGGCGTTGCCCTCGAGCGAGTGGCCGGGGTCGATCGCGAAGAACTTGCCGTGCGCGAAGCCCTTGTTCTGCCCGCGCCGCCCAACGGCGTCGCGATCGGCCGTCAAGAGGAAGAACGCCTTGTACTTGCCGAGCTTTTCGGCCGACTGTCCCTTCGGCGGCACGATGCGTCCGTCCTTGATGAAGCCAGCCTCCATGTCCTTGTAGCCGTCGGCGAACTTGGCCTGGAGCATGAGCTTGGGGTGTCCGTCGGAATACTCGCCGCGGACGATCTCGAGCTCCTGCGCGGGAACTCCCGCGATGCGCGTCAGGTCGTTCGCGAGCGCCTCGGTGACTGCGCCGGCGGAGATGGAGTCGGCGGAGGACGCGGTCTGGAGGCGGTAGATATGTCCGAGGATCGGCTTGCGCGTGGTGAGGATGCGCTCGGGACGCTGGAACGACCCCGCGTGCGCGGCGTCCTTGGTGAACACCCTGTCGCCTTCGTTGTAGTCGAGCTTCATGATGTGGCGCTCGTCGAAATGCTTGAAGATCGGCGAGAGCAGGTAGAAGTCGTCGCCGCTCCTGACGCCCATCACCGCGTCGCGTATCTGCGCGAAGAGCTCGCGCTTGATCTCCTTTATCGCATCCGCGGTCCCCTTGTCCGTGCCGCCGTTGATGAGGCGTTCAAGGTCGCGCGGATTAATGTTGTAGTTCTTGAGGGCCGTTGCGAGCGGACCGAACGAATGCGTGTCCGCGATCTTTCCGTTCTTCACCATTATTGCCGCCTCCCGGAGAGCGAACTCCGCGACGGCCGCTATCCCTGCGGGGTGCGCGCGCCCGGCGAGCATTATCTGTTCGCGGAGCGTCTTGCCCTCGCACTTCTGCGCGAAGTCGGGATCCTTCTCCTTGAGCTTATCGAGCGCGGCGCGGCTCTCGTCGGAGTTGATGTCGGCCATCATTCCGCGTGTGTCGTCCGGCGACCAGTCGTTGCGGTAGATGAAGCCCGGCTCCACGCCGTTCGTCTTGAGCTTCTCGAAAAGGATGGTGTTCGTGTCGGACCGGTTGACGCTCATTCCCGCGCCGATCAGGCCCTTCTTGATCTGGTCCTCGACGGAGGTCGAGCCCGCCTTGAGAATCGTGTTGAGGTTCCTGAGGCCCGTCGGCTCCTTTGCGCCCGCGGCAGTCTCGACGGACTTGCGCGCACCAAGCGTGTTCTCGTGAAGGCCTGCGTCACTCTCCTCACGGAGCTTGTCGATCGCCGCGCCGATGCGGCGCGCGGCGGCGGCCGACAGGTCCTCAGGCGTGCAGCACGCCGCGAGGTCGATGTCCTTGAATGGCTCGTCCTTCAGTTTCTGGAACACCGCCATCCTCTCGTTGTCGGACAGTTCGAGCATCTTCGGGGAGGTGGCGATCTGGCTGTTAACCTCGCCCAAGAAGCGATTCTCGCGGATGGGCACGAGCTTGGAGAGCGTCTGCTGGATGTCGCAGGCGCGCAGTGACTTGTTGAGCTGGCTGCGCGACCCGAGCACCGTGTCGAAGGCGTGGGTTCCGAGCGAGCCGTATTCCTTCTCGAGGGCCTCCTTGAAGGCCTTCATCGTCGCGTTGTTGACGGCCTTTCCCTGGGAGAAGAAGAAGTTGCCGAGGTGCGCGGTCGCGTTCTTCCCCTCGCCGCTGACGACTATGTCGCGGTTTCCGTAATGCGTCTGGCCGACCAGACTGCGGAATGTTTCAACGTTTAGTGGCATAACTCTGCTCCTTTCCCATGGATGTCTTTACAGTTTTCATGTTCTGTATACACACGAACTCCAAAAAGGTTACATGCTTTCTCGCGTAGCCTCCCTTCGCGCCGCCTACGGCCAGATGATGGAGAGCGAATCCGGGGCGTTGTTGAGTTCGGCGCCGAGTCGCCTGACGAGCGGCGACCAGTCAGTACCCGAATCCTCAAGCTCGCCGTCTTCGGCGTAGACCGCGTACGATGTGCCGCGGTCGTCGCACGAGACCTCTATGCGCGACGCAGACCCGACGTGCCCCG
Organism: uncultured bacterium; assembly: GCA_902761275.1. Classification (GTDB taxonomy): domain Bacteria; phylum Verrucomicrobiota; class Kiritimatiellia; order RFP12; family UBA1067; genus UBA1067. Next base: position 13,011 of record CACWJS010000008.1, read on the forward strand.
CCGTGGTCAGCAGAAGTATCGCCATCCTTATCGCCGCGCCGATCTCCTCGTCGTCCTCCTTCTGCGACTCTTCGTCCGAAAGAACGCGGGCGTACGGGATGTGGAAACTTATCTCAAGCGCCGGTTCGCTCCACTCGAACTCGAATATCCGGCTCTGGACGCCGTGCCCGCCGATAAAACGCGTCAGCCCTTCATCGGATTCAAGTTCGGCGAAGGCGGCCCTGAGTTCCTCGGCCACCTCCGCGCGTTTCGCCTCAATGTCGTGCTCGTTCTTCTCTTCCATTGTCGCCTCCAAAGTTTGACGTCCTTACGAAGCCAGCTTGGGCTTCTCGAACATTAGATGCACATAGTCGCGCTTGAAGTACGACGGGCAGTTCTGTATGAGAAAGTCGTTCACGCACTTCAAGTCGCGATCGACCGTGACCACCGTCTTGTTGTCGGCCTTCCTGATCTTGAGCTCGGACTCGATCGGCGACATCCAGTTCTGTTTCCTGTAGTTCTTCCACTGTTCCGCGCCGTACACCTGGCCGTCCTTCTTGAGCTGCTTGGCGTACGCGATGGCCTCGTTCAGGCGTCTTTCCGTCGCCCTCAGCGCATTCTTCGAGATTCTGGGCGCGATGGAGTCGAGGTACGCCTGCTTCTTCTCGGGATGCGCGTCCATGTCCATCAGCTTGTTGTAGAAGTCCTCGTCGATCTCCTCCGGCAGCGCGATGCTCTGCATGCCGAGCGTCCTGATGATCGCCATCTTCACCTCCGGCGACTTGACTTTCGCGAAGTCGACCGTCAGTGCGCCGTCTGTGCCGAGCTTCTCTATCCCGGGATCCTTCGACACGCGGAGGTTGAATTCATTCTCCCCTCCGTTGCCGTGGATTTCTGCGCACACCATTTTCAGGTTTTTTACGAATCGCCCGGCAGTGTATTTGTCAATTGCGAATTTCTGGAGGCCGACCTTCCACGAGGCGAACGACGCGTCGTTGTCGATTGCCTTGACCGTCACGTTGTATTCGGGGTTGCCCCAGTTGTCTTTCTTCTCTCCGTCCTTTTCGACCTTGACGAAATAGTTGTCCCAGTGGCGGTCGCCCTGTCCGGTGATGAGGTCAAGCCACATAAGCCTGTTGAGCTTCTGTGCGACCGAGCCCAGGACGTTGACTTGCTCCTGGCCCGGCATAACCGTCTTGTGCAGGTTGGCCGGCGCAATGCCGTTTCCGCCTTTGCTCTTGCGCTTTCTATAGAATTCGCCTCCCGCGTAGCCCTCGGCCTTCTCCATGAAAAAGCCGAACTGCCCGTCGTGGCTGCCGACGGAGTACTTGACGACCAGATCCTCGCAGCCGAACGCCTTGGCGGTGTCTTGCGTCGCGAGGTTCAGGTTCACCGTCTTCTGCGCGTCCCTGTAGGCGCCGTTCATGCCGAGCAGCATGCCGCTCATGCCTGTGCGGCTGTCTAACTCGGACTTGAAGACGAGTTTCCCGCCGGACTTCGTCGTCAGCAGATAGGTCTTCCCCGCCATGCCGGAGCCGAGCGCCTTGGAGCCTACGATATTCGACTCCTCGGTCGCGGGATCCACGTCGCCCGGCTTGAACCCGAGGATCTTCGCCTCGATGACGTTGGAAAGCCCCACCTCGCCGAGCATGATCCTGCGCACGTCGATCATCGCGAGCCCTGGATCCTCCCCGCCGTTCTTGATCCGCTCGCCCGCCTCTAAAAGCGCCCTGAACTGCGCCTTGACGAAGTGAAGCCCCTTCACCGCCTTGGCGACGCTCTGCGCAGTCGCCTCGTCTACGCCTACCGACACAAGGGCCGACGCAAGGTTGGCGTACAGGCCGCGGAGCTTCACGATGCATGAGTTGAACTTGTCGTCGAACTCCTCCATCGGCAGCGTGCCGAGCGAGTAATCGCGTATCAGCTCGACGAACTCCTTTCGCGCGAGCTTGAACTGGAACACGATGTTGTTGCTCGTGGCGGCGCTGGACGACATCACCTTGTCGCCGCCGGGCACGCTTTCGGGCGAAAGCATGGCCTTCACCTCCTCGAGGAACACCTGACGCGACCGCATGACGGAGACGTTCCGTGCGTCGGCAATCTGAATCGAGACGTCGGCCAGGAGCTTCTCCATCTCGTCGAGGAGCGACGAGTCGACCTCCGTCATCTTTGTGATCGCCACCCCGTTGTCGCCGAGGATTTCCTTGCCCTCATGGCTTGTCATCACGGTCTCGTTGAGGCCGTTCTTGCGCACGTTTTCAAGGGCGCTCTTCATGTCCGCCATGTCGCACTGCAGGGCGAGGATATCCTCGCCGCTCAGCACCTTGGAGCCGTCCGCCGCGAAGGCGTCGAGCTTCTCGGCAAGCGGACGCATCCTCTCGCCGAAGGTCTTGTTGACCATCTCGAGCGATTCCGCCGTGCCGTGGCCCATGATGGCCTCGCGCGGCATCAGCTCCTTGAACGTCGCGTTCAAAAGCGCCGTGGTCTTAGGGTCGGCAGCTGGGTTTTCCACCGCGTCCTGATGGACAAGCTGGTACATCTTGAACACGAGGGAGTCGATTTCGGAGACGCGCCGGTCGCACTGGAACTGCACCTCGGTGAACGCGTTCTGAAGCTCTGCGTCCACCTGGTCGTTCCGGGCCAGGCGCTGGCCTAGCCTCTCGATCTCCGCCGAGAGCGCCTGCTGCGACTCGATCGCCGCCTTCGCCGCCTTGGCCGTGGGGTTCATGCTCCAGAAGCCCTTCCGCCACACGAGATCGCCCGTCTTGTCCTTCATCAGCGCCTCGGCGAGCTCGCGGCCGGAGAACTTGTCGAGCGCCTTGAGCTTGGCCGTCGCGTCCTTGGCGAGGCTTTCGAGCTTGTCCTTTTCCTCCTGGGTCAGCACGCCGAGGTCGGTCAGCGATTCGCCGACCTTATTGACATTCTTGACGGCGTCCGCGGAAACGGACTTCCCCGCCGCGTGCAGCAGAAGGACGTCCAGCTGCTGGACGACGCTCTTGGCATTTCCGAGCTGCGGAGCCTCCTCGGGAACGGCATCCGCGCCCGGCTGGGGCTGGTTCGCATTGCCGGTGTTCTGGACATTTGTCGTGATCGTGGGCTGAAAGTCCACGCTCACCTTGTTGAGTCCGTTCAAAGAGTTTATACCGCCCATGACATTCGTTCCTTTCTGCCGTGTCTACACGCGAAACGGCAAAAGGTTACAATGATTTAAATCGGAATATGTTATCAAATTTTACTTATTAGACAGGCGGGCGGCGTCAGCCGCCATGCCGGCACCGCCGGAGGCCTCGCTGCTGATCCATTCGACGTTCTTGCCGCTTCCTTCGTAGAGCTTCTCGCATTTGGCCGCACCGCGAAAATCGCATAGCATCACGCGAAGATGCCCGCCGTGATGGACGATGGCCGTCGACTTGCGAAGGTTCATGCGGGGATTGTTGAAAAACCCGCTGTTGACGATCGTCGCGCCGCTACGCACGTCGTAACCGATCTCCGCTGTGTCCGCATAGCACCCGTCGAAGACGTTAGAACCGCCGATGCACTGGAACGCCGTCGAGCCGAGAAGCATCTCTGGAACGCCAAGCGCGAGATGTGCGCTCTCGTCCTCTTTTGTCCATTTGCCAGTGGATTCCAATTGCTTGCGACGGGCGTAGGCGTCAGACCACTCCTTGAACCCAAGACCCTTCGGCGGCACCGTGCCGCCCCAGACATGGCAGCGCGTAAAGCGGTTCGCGCCTCCGCCGGAGCGTATGCCCGTCGTGTAGTCCACAACGATGCAGTCCGTGAAATGGCTGTCGGCAACCTGGCAGTCGATGCCGATGTTTCCGGCAAGACCGCTAATCGTGCATTTGCAATAGACGTTGTTTGCTATCAGTTCGTAGAGATGTCCGCCGGTCTCGCGCGTGACGCAAAGGCCCGACCTGAGGCCATTGTGCAGAGTGATGTCCGCAAGTGTGAAATGATGGGAGTTGGCGATGGCGAGGCAGCTTGCAAGGCCGTTGCCGTCGATATCGCCGCCCTTTATGAACAGGTTGGCATTGTCATAGACGGAACCATCGGGATTGTAGACGGAGAGCGCATGGTAGTCCGCCGCGCCATCCCAGAACAAGACGTATTTCATCTTCGCCCGCGCCACAAGATGCGCCGCGGGGTGCATCGAAAGCGAGCAGCGGTTTGTAATCAGAATCATCGAGCCAATGTCATACTCGCCTTTCGGGACGCACAAAACGCCGTTTGGCGCGGCGGATATGGCGCGGACGAAGCGCGGCGAGTCGTCCGTCTCGCCCGCGAGCCGCGGGAAGTCCGCGAGATTGACATCCCAAAGCGTGCTGCCAGCCGCACATCCCGCCGCCAGCATCACGGCGGCAAAGACACATCTGCATTTCGTCATTTTCACTCTCCTTTGCTCGCCGCGGCTACAGGCCGCATCGCCTCCGCCGCATCCACGCAAAGCGCACTGCAGACAAACAGCAACGCAATCCCCATGCAGCCCTTCGCGGGATTGTGAAACCCGGCAATGTCGAAAAACTTTCCCATGCCGAATATTATAGCAAAACCAACGGTCACCGCACGAATATGGAAAGGCCGGAACCCTTCCATTCGGTGATGTAGAGGCCGTCGGAGCGGGACTCGAACGTCGCCCTCTTGCTCGTGAAGCTGACAGAGGAATCGGGCGCGGTCGTCCAGGAAATCACCTTGTCGCCGACTTTGCACTTTCTTTCGCCGAGAATCACGGTGACCGTCGCGCCGGCGGCGAATTTCGTCGTCGCGTTGCCGCCGTCGGTAAGCGAAGAGGTGACCGACCACGCGTCGGTCTTCGCCGAGAGGTCGATGGCTGAGCCGTTCTGCATCGTCGGGCCGTAGAAGAAGTTCGACGCCGGCGTGAAGGTGCCATAGACATCCAGCGCGACATTTCCCTTGCCGTAGTTGCCGGTGTATTGCGGTCCATAGTCGCGAACGGACATCGGCCCACTCAGATTAAGTGCGGCGTTGAAGCAATCGAGATCAACCATGTGTAAGTCTGTGGTCTTATTCGAGAAAGTGGCGAGATTGCCGCCGCGCACAACATTCATGCGTCCGCCGGTTATGATAGGATAGATGACGGAGGTCGCCACATTGAATATCTTGCCGACACCGATGTCCACCGTGACCGTGTGGCCTGAGAGGTCTGGAACCGTCCACGCGTAGTTTTCGAGGATGGCGAAGGTGAAGTCGCCGTTTACGGTCGTCTTCGGGTTGAAGATGCCGTAGGTCATGAGACTGCCTGCAACGGTGTTTGAGATCATGCCGCCGTTGATGATCAGCGTGTGGTTGCCCCAGGACTGCGAGCCGCCCGGGTCGAGAATGCCCCCCTCCTCGATGGTGATCGGCCCCATGGCGGTGGCGGACGTGAAGCCGAACGGATGGGTGACGTCGATTCTGCCGTCGCTGCTACAGGCATACTTCACGACACCGGAGACGATCCTCGTCCCTCCCGTGAACGTCTGCCCTGCCTTGGCCGCCGAAAGCATGCCGGGGCCGGTCTTCACGAGCGTAAGCTTGCCCGTGAGCGCGACGCTGCTTATCGTGATCTGGCGTCCGGCGCAAACATCGATCCAAAGCTCGCCGCCGCCGACGGAATCGGTAATCGTCCCCGAACCGTCGAGGCTGGAGATCGCAAGCTTATGGCCTTTGAGGTCGATTGTCGAGGTGTCAATGCCGACCGTCTCGAAAGCCAGCCAGTCTTCGTCATCAGTCAACGAATAGTTCTCATCGACCTGCTTTGTCGAGTGGATGACGAAAGGGGCCGAGACGATCTTTCCGTCGTAGTTGCCGATGCCGGTCACGATAGCCGTCGCGACGCCGTAGGAGTGGTTGTCGGAATAGGTGACGGTGTAGTGCGTGCCTGCCACGAGCTCCACGCCGTCAATCAGGTTGGAGACCGTAACGGCAGGCTGGAGTCCGGCCTCCAGTTCCGCCGCGGATGTGGTAAACTGGTCGGCAATCGGGGAGACGGAGAAGACGCTCGTGACGGCGCCGTACTCGAGGAAGGTGTCGCTGTTCTGCTGCGCGTAGTCGGCCGCGACCCATGCGGCGGATGCAGCGCCGTTGCGGATACGAAGCTCGTCCATACGTACGACGACGCGCCCAGTATTCGCTTTGCCGCTATGGGTGTCTGACGCGCCGAACTTGAGCGGAACCGTGACATCAGGGCCGAGGATGCCGTGTCCCCGCGTGCTCGATTCCACGACGGTGGCATTCTCGTACTTGACGGCAACCTTGCCGTCCATAGTGTAGGTGAAGTAACGCCACTTGCCGCCGGTGGAGGATGTCTTGGTATTCCAGTTGTCTATACCTGAGCCGCCTGTCCCAGAATTGATGGCGATGCCATAGAACGGTGCAGGGATGGCTGCATAGCCGTTGTCCTCAAAAAACCTGAGGGAAAAGCCTCCATTCCCGTCACCCCAACCACTTAGCTTGTTCGCAATATCGACGCGAGCGTTTTTGGCATTCCCGTAGTCATCTTCCGAGCTCCTATCGAAGTCGTCTATTGTGGCCCATGAGGTGATGGTCAACTTGGATCTGTCGATCAGCGGCTTCACGGCGGTTGAGGACGTAAAGTCGAAAACCTCCGTCACGAAGAGATCTGAACACGACACGCATCCGCCGACTTTCGGATCCTTGCCTGCACTGACAGCGGCGATATTGACGGCGTCATAGCCATTGCCCGACGAATCGTGGACAGTCGCGTTACCCTCGCCGAGGTGCCAGACGCCAATGAAGTCTGGCCATGTGTCCGCGGGGTTCACCGCCGGCGCAAGCGACGAGTCCCTCACGCCCCAGTAGGCGATGACCTTCGTGTCCGCCGCGAGCGACGGCACATTGACCCAGACGAGCGACTCGCCGGTTTGATTCCACGTGTCGATTTCGTGCGCGAGGAGCGTGCCGTCAGCGAGCGCGAAGCGGAGGTCCGCGCCGTTCACGCCGCATTCGGCCGGATCGAACCCCAGCTGACGCGTGGACGAGAGCCGCACCAGGAGCGGGAAATTTTCAGAGATCGCCGAAGTGACTTTGCCCGCCGCCGGGGAAATCGACATGGAGCAACTGTAGTTCGACGGATCGATGGTCGTCGCCAGCGCGGTGGCGGCCGCGAGCATTGAGCCGGCGGCAATCAGGAAGCTACGGTATCCACCCCCCATAGAAAACCTGTTGTTTTGCGAAGTTATCATGACACACTCCTTTTGCCTTTTGCAGATTTGGAGAATTGTACCATAATTCTCATATTTTGGGGTGATCATTGCGATGTCAGTCGAGAGATTCCCCCAAACTCCAAGCTCTAAGCTCCAAGCTCCAAGCTTTAAGTTCTAAGCTACCTCACGAAGATTGTGAGGCCGGAACCTGCCGCGACTTCGAGCCATTCGCTGTCACTACCACTGTAGGCGGGACCGGCGGCGATGTACTGCGCGTCGGCCGCCGGGCGGAAACCGAGGTTGCCGAAGGTGTCATAGAGCCCGACCGCGCCGTCGGCCGTGCGCTGCACCGGCACGAAGTCGTGGACGAGCGTCGAGCCATCAAAGACCTTGAAGCGATAGACATCCATCGGCGCACCGGCTGCGAGATTGTCTGCATTGATGGTGCCGACATAGATGTTGCCGTAGAATTTGGATGCCCATACGGCGGACATGTCGAATTGATAACCCCACCCGCGACTGAGGTGCGCCATGCCGTTTTCAAGCTTAATCCGCATGCGCTCGTTGGCGACCAGACCGCCATCCTTGGTCAAGTATTGTAGCGCGCCAAAGCAGAACTGGCCGCCTTGCGTGTTATTTTGACAATAAGTTGACATCGTGAGACCGCCCCAAAGTCCACCATTGACTTTGGAAGAACCCATTATGCGCTTGGAGTCACTTGATGCTGGAGCGACCTTGAGCAGATAGTCCATGAAGAACCCGAAACTGCCGGAGGAAGGCGCATAGCCAATGTCGATGTAGGAAGCCGTGCCGCCGCCGGTAAGCGAGAGATAGTCGAGCTTTGTGTAGTCAGCCGGCACCGCAACCTTATCCTTCGGGCGGAAGCACCTGGTGAGCGAACTTGCCGCCCCCTCGAGCCGCACCTTGCCGGCAAAGACGGTGCAGTAGCCGGAGAATGACGGCGACGCCCCCTTAAGAACGAGCGTCCCCTCGCCCGTCTTGACGAAACCGGAAGTTCCGGTGATTGCGCCGTTGATGGTCAGAGTCTTGCCTGCAGCCACGTAAACGGTTGGCCGCGATCCGCTACCAAAATTCCAGACCTGTCCTACGGGCGTATTCCAGTCGCGCACAACCGTCACTGTCACTCCATTCGTCGCGACGACGCTATCCTCCGAGATCTCCGCACCCGGGAGGAAAGCACCGTTGCCGCTGTTCGGATAAAACCTTCCGGCTGCGGCATCGTAGATGCCAACATGCCCGTCTGAATTTCGTTTGACCGGAATAAGATCGTGCGACAGCGTGTAGTCCGAGCCCGAACGGGTGTATATTTTGAACGAATAGAGCTTGTGGGCCGAGTAGTAGCCATCGACTATAGTTTCGCCGTTGGCCATCGCAAAGAGAAAAAGCGGTCCGCCGGTCTTGTCGAAGTTGCTACTGAAGGCGGAGCTGGGCCAAGTACGCGTAAAATCGACGCCGCTCCCCGTGACAACGTGCCAGGAATTGCTCTCGGCAGTGACGGTGACGACAGTGTCCTTGACGGCTGGGTCCGTGGGCCTGCCTTGATACGAAGTGGCGTCGTTTTCCGCCGCCTGGAAAAGCAACTTATTGTAATAGCCGGTATAGTTGGCCCCATTCACGCTCCAGAGAAGCGAGTATGCAAGTTCAGAATAAGTTTTGCGGGCGCACCAGATCGCGTAGCCGTTGCCGGACGACAGCGACCCAACCTCGAAGGTCGTGACGATCTTGTCCGTCTGCGGGTTGATGTAGATGTCGCTCGCGCAGATGTAGGCGCCGGCGTCGCCGGTGCCCTGGATATATTGAAGCTCGGTGTAGCCCGACGGCAGCGCGGCGAAGGCGGCGGACGCGCCGAACAGCGCGGCGAGGCAGACGTGAAGTTTCCGCAACGGCAGACATGTTTCGACGGTTGGCATCATAGTTCTCCTGTTCTGTTTATGCAGATTATATCATTTCACAGCACCGATATAGTGCGTATTGCGCAAATTTTTTATTTTGCAGATTGCGCAATTGCGAGTCTTATGGTAGAATCTCGGCGAAATGAAAAAAGCGCTCTTTCTCTCCCATACGGTGAACCCGTTCAACGTACTCAAGCTCGACAGCATCTACGCCGAGGCGAAAAGACTGGGCTGGGCGGTTCAATCGGCGGAATTCGGCTGGACCGCATGGAGCATCGCCGACATTGTGGCGGCGCTAAAGCCGGACGGGATAATTTTCGACGGAGGGAGGCTTCCCGGCCCTGTCGATCTGCGCCCTTTGCGCAGGTTTCCCGCCGTCTACGTCGACACCAACTTTCCGGCGCCGCCCGGCTGCACAACCGTCCGCTCGGACGCAGAGGCAATCGCCGACCTCGCCGCAGACGAACTGCTTGCGTCCGCCCCGGCGGAAACCGCCTTCTTTTCGGTAATACCAAAGATAGCATGGTCGCAGCGCAGATGTGCGCACTTCCGCGAACGCATGCACGAGGCAAAAGTCCCCTTCCGCTTCCTTAAATACGCCGAAGACATCGTGCGGCTCAAAAAGCCTGCCGCCGTCTTCGCCGCGAACGACATGTCTGCGGCGGCGCTTTTGAGCAGCGCGACCAGATGCGGACTTGAATGCCCGAGAGACTTCACGCTTGTCTCCGTGGACAACGAACCGCTGTTTTGCGAGAACGCAAAGCCGAAAGTGACGAGCATCGAGCAGGACTTCGCAGGGGCGGGACTCGCGGCTGCAAAGGCGCTCGACAGACTTTCCCGCCGCTGCGCAGGTAGCCCGGCCACAATACTCGTTCCGCCGAGGCGGCTCGTGCGCCGGGCATCCTCGGTCCGTCCGCACAGCGGCAAGACGATCGCGCAGAATGTCGCCGTCTTGGTCAATGCCCGCGCCATCGACGGCATAACGGTCGCCGACATAGCAAAGCTGCTCGGATATTCACGCCGGACTGTCGAGACGAACTACTGCGCCGCATACGGCCATAGCATCGGCGAAGCGATCTTCGACTGCCGCTTCAAGGAAGTCGAACGGCTGCTCGCAGGTTCGCGCCAGCAACTCGGGGCGATTGCGAACATGTGCGGATGGAAGTCGTCGGCCGGTCTCGCACGCGCCTTCCGCGAGCGCTACGGCATGACTATGACCGAATGGCGCACGCGTTAACGCTCAATCAGTAAACGCCGGCATCGGAGGTGGCTGGAAGTTGAAGGCCGCCGTCACGAGCTTGCCGAGCGCGTCATCCCTCGAAAGCGCCGAGTCGGGAACATCGAATACCGGCTCTGCCGAAGAAACGCCACGAGGCGCATTGGTAATCGTAACCGCGTCCTGGGGCTTGACGCCCGAGCCGACCTTTGCCTCATGTCCGACGCCGATGGCAGCCGCGTCAAGCGCCTCGCGCCCCGCTCCGATGTTGTTAAGACCATTGTTGCTAAGATTGATTTCCATTGTCGTATTTCCTTTCGTGTGTTCGCCTTGTATACACATATCCCGCTAAAAAGTTACATGTAAATCTGCAAGAATCGTCTTCAACTTCTCTTTCGCGCGGAAAATACGCACTTTTACAAGATTTTCGCTCACTCCTGTCTGATTTGCGATGTCTCGCACGGACATTTCGCCTACTTGGAACATCGTATACGCGTCACGAAGGATGGGCGGGAGCTTCGCAAACGCCTCCAAAAGGCGCTTGCGAAGGTATTCCGTATCGGACTGCGAAGTCTCGCGATGCTGCGGCAAAGTGTCGAGACGCTCCGCTGTGCCGACAACCGGCGTCTCTGCGTCACCCACGACGCCATCGTCCGAATCGCGTATCTCGCCGACGAAAGTCAAGTGCGCCTTGTCGCGCACGAGGTTCTTGCGGAGATTGCGGGCAATCGTAAAGGCAAGACCAGAGATGGCGTCGGCGTCGTCGCGCACATCGTCGCGCATCTTCCATATCTTGAGGAAGGTGCTTTGCACGAGGTCACACGCCTCTTCGTATTGGCTACCCGAGGCGACGAGCCAGTTCGTCAGCTTCGGGGCTATTGTCTTGTATATCTTTTCCATGTCTATCATACAACTTCTCCCACTATGTCGTTTCTCCCGTATCCGCCGCACCCCCCACTTGAGGCAGTTCGTCCAGCGTCACGCTGTCGAGCTCTTCCTCTTCCTTTTTGGCGTCCTGAAGCTGCTTGGCCCACTTGAGGACTTCCGCGACCGGCTCGATAAGCGAGTCGGGGATGAATTCCTCTATCCTGCCTTCGGCATATAGGGCGCGGGCGAGGGGGCGATCCTCCATAATCGGGATTCCGAGGGCAAGAGCCTCCTCGCGGATGATCTTCGCGATTGGCCCAGAACCGAGCGCGCAGATGCGCGGGAGCGGGGCCTCCTCTGCATTGAAGCGTATGCCCACGGCGAGACGCGTCGGGTTGGTGACGACGACATTTGCCTTCGAGACGGCCTGCCGCGGATCGGGCCCGTTCAGGATCTCGTCTCGGAACTGCCTCTGCGCCTGCTTGATTTCCGCAGACCCTTCCATCTCCTTGTATTCGCGCTTTACCTCGTCCTTCGTCATCATCATCTGCTTCGTGAAGTTGCGCCCCTGGAAGAGTCGGTCGACGATGGCGATCACTATGTAGCCGAAGGCCGTGTAGACGGCGAGTCGCTTCAGCATGAGCTTCAGGCACGGGAAGATGTCGTCAATAGTGCCGTAGCACATCGTGAGGAGTTCGGGAACGCTCGCCCAGATAATCTTGTAGAGCAGGTAGCTAAGGAAGCAGACCTTCACGATGTTCTTCAGGAACTCGAAGAGGTTCTTCATGCAAAAGATCTTCTTCGCCCCCTCGACGGGATTCAATTTCTCCATCTTCGGTATTAGCGGCTCAAAAGTGAAAAGAAAGCCGATCTGGGCGGTGTTGGCGGCAATGCCGATAACGGCTGCGACGAGGACGAAGATGAAGGAATGCTTGCAGATTACAAGCGCCGTCATCCCCATCGCCTGACCGGTGGCAGCGAAAGGATCGCCGCTCATGCGGTTCCCTATGTAGCCAAGAAGCATAGAGGCGTCGTCGACAAGCGCAATGCCCATCCAGCCGAGAAGCACGAACAACACGACGAGAATCGCCGTAGAGACGATGTCCTTGGAAGTGCACACCTGTCCCTTCTGCCGCGCGTCGCGCAGCTTCTTCTGGGTAGGCATCTCGGTCTTCTCGCCGCTCGACTCAGCCATAGATGGTTAGGTGGTTTAGTAGTTAGTTGGTTTAGTAGTTAGTTGGTTGGGTGGTTAAATTATCTGCCTAGAAGATTCTGGACTGGGGCGAGGATTTCTGTGTCCTTGGTGTACATCAGCATATCCATTATAAACGGAAGATAGACGATAAGCATCGCGACGCCAAGCGCGGACTTGACGGGCATCGAGAGGAAGAACACGTTGAGCTGGGGCGCCGTGCGGTTTACGAGGCCGAGGCCGATCGTCGCGAGGAACATCACGATGATCACGGGCGCGGAAATCACGACTGTGACTTTAAGCATGTTGTCTACGGTGCCAAGTATCTGCAAGGGCGCGCCGGGCGTAAAGGAAAGCCCGTCTACGAACACCGGCCAGATGGTGTAGCTCTTGTAGAGCGCCGCCAGCATAAGGAGCACTGCGCCGCTGACGAAAAACACGGTCGAGACTATCTGGGTAAAGAAAATGCCGGTAGTCGAGACCTGCGCCCCCGAAAGCGGCGAATACACCTCGCCCATCGTCGCGCCGCGCTGGTTGTCTATGAAGTTGCCTATGTTCTCCGCGACCCAAAAGGGAATAGAAGCAAAGAACCCGAGCAGAAACCCGATGATCGCCTCCTTGAAGGCGAGGATCGAAAACATCCAGAGATTCGGCTCGCCCGGCGGCATCTCGTTCTTTACAAACGGAATCACAAGACACGCGAAGCCAAACACGGCCACCCTTCTCGCAACGCCCGGGATCATCGAGTCCGCCAGCACCGGACAGATGGCGAACGCCCCGCCGATTCTCGCCATGGCAAGAACCGCCGCAAGAATCCAGCGATGGAACTCAATATAGGGCATGGGCTACCGCAGCAGTGCGAAGTGAGTGAAGATGTCCTGGGTGTATAGAAGAAGAGTGGAGCCAAGCCACGACGCGCAGGCAAGGAGCGTGAGGGAAATCGCAATCAGCTTCACGGCGAAGCCAAGCGTCTGCTCCTGTATCTGAGTGAGTGCCTGCAGAAGCGAGACGATGATGCCGATCACCGTCGCCACCAGTATCGGAATCAGCGAGAGCCTGAGGATGATGATGAGACATGTTTTGGCGTAATCAAGTATTTGAGCTTGGCTCATAACACTCCTTCAAACCTTTCAACCATTCAACTTTTCAACCTTTCTACTTTCAACATTACACTTTCAACTTTCAACTTTGCACTTTCAACTTTAAACTTTAAACTTTAAACTTTCAAATCATGTACCCCTTCACAAGTCCCTGGATGAGAAGCGTCCAGCCGTTGACCATGACGAACAGGAGCAGCTTAAACGGCAAGGAGATCGTCACCGGCGAGACCATCATCATGCCCATCGCGAGCAGGATGTTGGATACGATAATGTCGATAGCGATAAACGGCAAGTAGACGAGGAAGCCGATCTGAAACGCCTTTGTGAGCTCAGAGACGCAGAACGCCGGCAGGAGGATTGCGAAGCTTTCGGGATCGACCACGGCCGGCTCGCCGTCCTTGCCCCAGAGCATCTCAGCAGTATTTATGAAGAAAGCCCTCTCGCGCGGCGCCGTGTGCTGTGAAAGAAACACCCTGAACGGCTCGGCCGCCTTTTCGATGTCTATCGTCGAAAGGTCAAGTTGCGCCGGCGCGGACTGCGCAGCCCCCGCCTGTCCCTGCCCGGCCGTAGCGGGCGCTGTTGCGGCAGCGGCGTTCCTTTGCTTTTGCGTCTCGGCGATTATACCCCACGACTCGCTCGCAACCGGCGCCATGATGTAGAACGTAAGAATCACGGCGAGCGCGTTTACGACCATGTTCGGCGGGATGGACTGGATGCCGAGCGCGTTTCGTATGAGCGAGATGACGACTACTATCTTCAAGTAGCTTGTCGCCACCATCGCCACAAGCGGAAGGAGCGACAGTCCTACGAGAACCAGTATAAGTGTAAATGGATCTGTTTGAAACATGGCGAGTAGGAGTTGGAGTTCAGAGTTGGAGTTGGAGAGTGGTGGGGGAATTTTTAGTTGGAGTTCAGAGTTGGAGTTGGAGAGTAGAGGTTTAGGGGTCAGGGGTTAGGGGTCAGGGGTCAGTAGTTAGGGGTTAGGGGGTGGTGGATTCGACGATGAATGCCGATTGGTCGCCAAGTCGGTCGAGAATGCCCGTCGCGACTGTCTTGGCGCCAAGAAGAAGCTTAAGCGGCCCAGACGGCTTGGCATCGGTGGTGCGCGGCGTATCTGCCGCGTCGAAGACCTCTCCAAGCGTGATCTCCTTCGGTTCGGCGTCGACGACGCGCACAAGCCCCCCTGCGGCGAAACGCGACACACCTCCCTCGCCAACCGCAAAGCGCCCATCAACGATAAGCCCCGTCGGAACAGTGCCTATTTCCGGCAAAAGCACCGCGTCGCCCACTTCAAGCCCGTCGATATCCGTCTGCGGAAGTGCAAACGCGGCGTATTCCGTCACAACGCGAAGCGATGTCGAGCGAATCGACTCGTGCGAGAGGTCGAGATTTCTGAGGTTGCCTATTGCGGACACAACGGCAGGCGTGCGTGTAATCGCAAACACTATGTCATCAACCTGTGCGACAAGAGTTCGCCCGTCAGGACTATCGGGCGTCGCAAGCCCGACGAGCTTTAGCCGCTTGTGGACGGCGTTTTCAATTAGCTGAAAGACTGTGCCTGCGTCTTTTTCGACAAGCGCAAGCAAGATTGGCTCTGGAACGTCGGCACGGCTATCCCAAACTGCTTCCAGCTCTGTGAAGCGAGGGGAGCGACCGAGGGAGAGAACGTGCGCTTCGTCATCGAGTGTTATCGAGAGAGAGATTGCATCTGCGGGGGGCGTCGCGCCGAGAACAAGCGTCGTGCTCTCGTCGCCAAGCCGGCACGGCATCGCGAACGCAGGCGAGTCGACTATTGCCTCGGCATCAAGCTTAGTCCACTGCGGGAGCGCAGACAGTATCTCAAACGGTTTCATTTACCTTTCCTTTCCTGACTGAGACCGAGACCTGGCGGAAGGTGGCGACGTGCTCTGCGAGCGCCGTCTCGAGGCGCGGCATAGCTTCAGTCGCAAGTTTCGCGGCATTCTGCGTCGACGGGACGATTTCAACGGCGAGAGTTCCACTTTCAGACGAAAGGTGGATCTCCGACCCGTCAAGAACCTCTGGCTTTAGTCTCACGATCATCTGGCCTTCGCCGCGCACGAGCGAGGGCGTAACGAGTATCTGGTCAGCGATTGCCTCGGCTACGTTATTCACTACTTCGATAATGGATTCGGTGCGCGCACTTGCCGTCGAAGCAGCGATCTCCTGCTGCGCAGCTGCCACGAAAGGCGCTTCACGGAGCGGTGCCGCGGCACGTGCTGATTCCTGAGAGAGATCGATAACGACGACTTCTTCAGGAGCCGCAGTGCGCTTCGCGGCGACAACTGGCTTTGCCGAAACGACTTCAGATTTGGCAACTGGCGCTTCTGCAACGGATGCGGCAGGAGACTCAATGACTGGCGACTTGGCGACTGGCGCGGTGGGAGCAACAGGCGCTTCGACAACGGGCTTTTCAACGACAGGAGTCTCGACGACTTGCGCGACGGGCGCAGTTGGCGTTGCTGGTGCGACGGGCGCAACGGGCGCTGCGACAACGGGCTTTTCAACGACAGGAGTCTCGACGACTTGCGCGACGGGCGCAGTTGGCGTTGCTGGCGCGACGGGCGCAACTGGCGCTGCGACAACTGGATTCTCGACGACAGGAGTCTCGACAACTTGCGCAGCGGACGCGACGGGCGCAGTTGGCGTTGCTGCTACGGCTGGCGCGGCAACTGGCGCTTCGACAACGGGCCTTTCAACGACAATCACCTTGACGGCTGGCGTGACGGGCGCAGTTGGCGTTGTTGGCGCGGCGGGTGCCGCAACAGGCACTTCGACAACTCGCTTTTCAACGACAGGCGGCTCGATAACTTGCGCTATGGGCGTAGTTGGCGTTGCTGACAGGACTGGCGCAACGACCGGCTTTTCAACAACAACTTGCGCAACTGGCGCTTCGGCAACTCGCTTTTCAACGACAAGCGGCTCAACAACTGGCATGACGGGAGCAGTTGGTGTCGTTGGCGCGGCAGGTGCTGCAACAGGAGCTTCGACAACTCGCTTCTCACCGACAACGGTCTCGACAACTTGCGCAACGGGCGCAGTTGGTGTTGTTGGCGCGGCGGGCGCGGCAACTGGCGCTTCGGCAACTCGCTTTTCAACGACAAGCGGCTCAACAACTGGCGTGACGGGAGCAGTTGGTGTCGTTGGCGCGGCGGGTGCCGCAACAGGCACTTCGACAACTCGCTTTTCAACGACAGGCGGCTCGACAACGTACGCCTTGATGACAGGCGACTTGACGACTGTTGCCCTGACGACTGTTGCAGGTCGCGCGTCTGGTACGACAACTCGCTTTTCAACGACAGGCGGCTCGACAACGTGCGCGACGGGCGCAGTTGGCGTTGCTGGCGCGACGGGCACAACTTGAGTTTCGACGACAGGCTTTTCAACGACAGGAGTCTCGACAACGTGCGCGACAGGCGCAGTTGGCGTTGCTGGCGCGGCGGGCGCAACGGGCGCTTCAACAACGAGCTTTTCACCGACAAAAGCGTCGACAGCGGACGCTTCTGCGACGATTGCAGGTCGCACTGTTGGCGCCTGCGTCACTACAGACTTAGGTGCCTCGCTTGACGCTGACATATTTTGCGCAATGCTGTCCAACGCAAGGCGAATCGAAACTATCTCCGGCTTGTCACCAGACATCGACGACAAAAAGCGTCCAAGCGCATCCGGCGAAGGGGGATTGAACGTCAACGGCGCAAGCCCGCTCGCGTCCGCGACGCGCAGAGAATCTGCGTCCGAGAAAATATCGCTAAATTGTATTGCACCCACTGTCATATCTCCGGCTTCCTTACTATAAAGTCCTCGAGCTCCCCCTCAGCCCTACGTTCCTGTTCATTGGCCTCGTTCTCCATCCAGACGGACTTGTGCTCCTCGATCTTCATCCTGTTCTTCATTGCAACCGCAAAATTCACCCTCGCTGTCTCGGCCGCGGCCTCACGATCCTTGAGTTCCCCTTCCGCGCGCGTGACGTTGTCGGCCTTGAGAACGCCCTCCTCGTCAATTCTCGCCACGCCTTCGTTCGCGATGTCTATGCGATCACGGCTCACGGGCCGACCGATTATCGCATCGTATATGCGCTCTCGCCGCTCCTCCTTCGTCCTCTCGTACTCGGCAAGCTCGTTCTTCCTCTCTTCAAGCTTGCGCTCCGCCTCTGCGACGGCCCGACGGGCAACGGTCAGTTCGCCCGCGGCTCGGTCTTCTCGCATTGCGCGTATGCGCAGCAGTGGCTGGAGGAAGTATGACATAGGGGTCAGTTGTTAGGGGTCAGGGGTCAGTTGTATGGAGTTGGAGTTTAGAGTTGGAGTTGGAGATCAGTGGTTAGTGGTTAGTGGTTAGGAGACGGCTTCCTTTAGTTTTTCGATTGTGTCGGCGTAGGCGGGCTTTTCGTCGAGGCCTTGTTTCAGGAACGCATTCACGGCTCCAATCTTCGCAACCGCCTCGTCGGTTTCGGGGTCTGTCCCCTTCTTGTACTCGCCGATCTTCAACAAGAGTTCTACTTCGGCGTACTTGGCAAGTAGCGAGCGGAGTTTCGAGGCAGCGGCCTTGTGGTCCTTCGGGATGATGGCGGACTGGCAGCGCGAGATCGACGCCAGTATGTCGATTGCCGGATAGTGGTTCTGCTGCGCGAGCTTGCGCGAGAGGATGATGTGTCCGTCGAGAATGGAGCGCGTCTCGTCGGCTATCGGCTCAGTCATGTCGTCACCTTCGACGAGAACAGTGTAGAGCGCGGTTATAGAACCCTTGGAAGAATTGCCCGCACGTTCCATTAGCTTTGGCAGCTCGGAAAAGACGCTCGGAGGGAAACCGCGCCTCGTCGGCGGCTCTCCTGCGGCAAGGCCGATTTCGCGCTGCGCTCGCCCGAAGCGCGTCACGGAGTCCATAAGAAGAAGAACCCTCTTTCCCTTGTCGCGGAAGCTCTCCGCAATAGAGGTCGCGACATACGCCGCCTTGAGACGTTCCATAGCAGGACGGTCGGACGTCGATATGACGAGCACCGCCCTCTTCTGCCCCTCGGGGCCAAGGTCCTTCTCGATAAACTCCCTCACCTCGCGTCCACGCTCGCCGATAAGAGCAAGAACCGTGATGTCTGCCTCGGTGTTGCGAATGATAGACGCGAGCAGAGTCGACTTGCCTCCGCCAGCCGCAGCGAAAATCCCCATACGCTGCCCCTCGCCGCAGGTAAGAAGCCCGTCGATCGCGCGAATGCCAAGCGAAATGGGCTTGGAAATTATCTTGCGCTCAAGCGGAGACGGCGGCTCTGCGTATACAGGATAGTATCCGTCGGGACGAAGAATCCCCTTCTTGTCCAAGTCCATGGGGCGGCCAAGCCCGTCGAGAACCCGACCAAGGAGATGATCCCCCACCGGAACCATCTGCACGTGCCGAGTTGGTATCACCTCGGTTTCGGCGGAAATGCCTATCATAGTTCCAAGCGCGGTCAAGAGGACTGCGTCGCGCGTAAAACCTACGACCTCGGCCTGAACCTCGACATCTTCCCACGGATTGCGCAGAAGACACACTTCGCCGATCTTAACGCCCGGTACGGACGCCTTGATTATGGTGCCGACTACCTGGATGACCTTGCCCTTGACGTCGATGGGCTGCGCGTCCTCGACGGCACGGTTTAGCACCTCAGGGATATAGTCGAACGGCGTTGACATCAATGCTCCTTGGCGATGTGCTTTTTTAGCGACCGTTCGATTGCGGCGAGCTGGCTCTCTACCGAAGCGTCGGCGACGCCTGCCTCGGTTTCGAGAACGCACGACGAGCCCTTGAGCCGCGGATCCTCCACAACGTCGAAAGTCTCGATCGTTGGAAACGTCGCGGTGAGCTCTGAAACGCGCGCACGAACCGTCTCCACGAGTTCGGGCGCAACCTTGAGAGTGACCTGGCGCTGTGTGCGGATGACTGCAGCCATCGTCTTGCGTACGATCTGAATTACCATCTCGCGGTCGCCGATCTCGGTTACGCACGACTTCAGTGCCTTCATCACGATGTCGGACATCTTCTCCTCGACGTTCTCCATGAACGCCACTGACGAATCCACGAGATCGAGCTTCTGCATCGCAATCTCGGTCTTGCCGTCGGCAATGCCCTTGTCGTAGCCCTTCTTCCGCTCCTCTTCGTAGGCGGCCTTCGCGTCTTCGCGGATCTGCGCGGCCTGCGCCTCCGCCGCGGCGACTATCTCGGCGGCCGAGCGGACGGTCGCGACGTCCGCGGCCTTTACGACGCGGCGGTCGGACTGCAGAACGAAGTCTCCCTTGTTTATCAGCAGCATAACTTGTACGCCTCCGGGAATTTAAGCTTGAAAAGTTTTAAAACGGCGGAAAGACTTGTCTGCGACGACCTTTCTTTTAAACGCAGAGGCGCGTATCCCCCAGCCGAAGGCTGTCCGCAAAGCGGATGCCCTAGCAGGGGTGAGACGCAGAGTTCGCAGAGAGATTTGGGGAATTTCAACTTCATGCGCCTGATGAGCGGCTCCGGCAATTCCGACAGAACCGAGAAAAGCATTTTGCAACCGTCTTCCGAAATCCTCTGCGCACTCAGCGTCTCAGCGTCTCTGCGTTGAAAATCATTTTCCTTGAAATACGCAGTGTAGCTGAACACCTCGGGGTATATGCCGCGGAGCTTGGACTTGAGTTCGCGCACGACCTCGCCAGAAGTGACGCGGCGAAGCGATTCCGCGCAGGCAAGTGCGCCAAGCCACTTCGCGGCCGATTCGAGGGTCGCGCCGTCGAGAAGCAATATGCGGCTGCCGTCCTCTTTCGGGAACGTGTGGAAGCACGGCTCGACGCCAAGCGACTCGAGAATGTAGCGCTTGACGCGGGGAGAGTCCCTAAACGACAGCTGCTTTGGCTCGAGCCACGACTCGTGCACCTGGGGCGCAAAATCCCAAAGGAATTCGCTGACACGCGGCCAGAGAAGCCGGTTGGAAACCAGCTCCCTTGCCTCGTCAAGCGTTATATTTACTACATTTGGCATCAACTCTACACTTTGAAACTTTACACTTTAAACTTTGAACTTTGAACTTTGAACTCTCTCCTTCACGCCGTCCATTGCCGCGCTTCTCCCTTCCTGGACTCAAGGTACCTGCTCCACCTGCTCTCCGCCTCGCGTTCACGCCCAGTCATCTTCAACGCGCGCGCCTCGAGAAACGCGGCGGCGTGGGCGAGTTCTGGTGGCACATCTGCCGCGCGAAGCGTCTCGACAGCACGTGCCGCCTCGCCGGAGTCGAGCATAAGCTCTGCGAGAGCGACGGACGCCACGCCGTCGCGCGGGTTGTCGTCGACAAGAGCGGCGCACACGGCCCGTGCGCGCGCAGGCTGTCCGTGCCGCATGAACATCCACGCGGCCGTAAGCAGAAACTGTCTCTCGTCGTTTGACATTAACCCTTCAACCTTTCAACTTTTCAACCTACTTATTCGGCGGCGTATCCTTGAATATCGTCACCATTATTTTCTCGTAGGCGAGACCCTCGATAGCATTCTTTACGAGTCCCTTTACTGACGGCACTATATCGGTTATGTCAGCGTCCCAGCGCGAACGGATCGCTACAGCCGCGGAGGAAGGCAGCGCATTTCGCGCGAACGGGTCGTTCTCTGGCAGCACCACGTGCACACGCGCATCGACAACTCCGTCGACCATTGAAATCGTCTTCGCCAGATCCTGTGCGAGCGCGTCCATGAAACGTATGCGTTCCTCGGACGGCGACGATATCATGCCGGTCTTCTTGAACACCTCGCCTATGCCCATGTGAGCACGGCGCGGAAGGCCCTTCCGCTCCAGAAGGTTCACCGCCGCGGCGAACTTCTGTTCCGACACCATGACGTTCCACGTGCCTTCCTCGCCGGCTTCCTTGCTGCAGGCAATCCCGGCGTCAAGAAGCGCCGCCATCACAAGGTTGGCCTGCTGCTCCTCCAACCCTGCGTGAAGCGTAGTCTCCTTGTCGCATCCCGCCAACAAC
Source organism: uncultured bacterium (assembly GCA_902761275.1). GTDB lineage: Bacteria > Verrucomicrobiota > Kiritimatiellia > RFP12 > UBA1067 > UBA1067. The sequence continues at coordinate 34,425 of CACWJS010000008.1, forward strand.
AACGCAGCGGCGACGACCAATATCGCGATTTTCATTTTGCCGTCCTTTCTATAATGTTTTCACTAACCACTATTACTGACTCCTGACCCCTGAGCACTGACTCCTGACCCCTGACTCCTAACTCCAACTCCAACTCTGAACTCCAACTCCAAACTACTGATTCTTCACGAGCGTCTGTACTGCGTTCGACGTCTTGTCGGCGACCTTTGCTACTACTTCCTGCTGGAACGAGAGGTTCATTACCTCGTACTGCAGCTCGACAAGTTCGGCAGACGACGGCCCGTGCATGCGTTCCAGCTGCGAGAGCGCACGGATGCGGTGCAGGATGCCTTGGTTGTTCAGATGCGCCGAGCGCCACGAAGCGGCAACCTCGTTCGCGAAGGGTACAGGATCCACTCCCTGGGGGCCCTGTGCGCCCATCGCGGCCTGAAATCGGCTCACCGCGGACGGATCGGCTACCGGCTGAGCCGAGCCGACTCCTGCGCCCTGCTGGTCAAGTGCAGATGGCCCGCCGGCGGCGCGCACCGCCTCAACTATCATCGATTCTGTCATGTCAATAGGTCCTTTGCCAATTGTGCCGCCGCAGGATCGGCGGTCTGTCCTGCCGCGACCGACAAAGGCAGCGCGGCTTCTTGCTTGCGTCCCAACCTTATGAGTGCCATGCCCTTGAACGCCTGGAGCATCGCAGAAGACGGGAATTTCGGAAGGGCGATTCGGTCTATGTAGTCTATCGCTCCGCCGAAGTCCAGCATACTGATGAAGAGGATGGCGTTCGCCACGGCGACGGACGCCTCCTTCGGGCGAAACCGCTCCAGCGCCGCGAGTATCTTCGCGGCAGACCTGAAGCGGTTCTGCCCGGTCGCCATCAGGGCGACGTTCAACAACAGCTTCGCCTCTTCGCTCTCGAGGTCGAAAATCAACGGAAGTTGGAGGCGATCGAGTTAAGCGCGTCGCCCATGTTCTTGTTGATGTTCGTCATCGTGGTGAGCGCAAGGTTCCACTGCTGCAGGTCGTACTGCAGCTGCTGGAGGTTCGCCTGGATGTCCGGGTGCTCCTGGTAGTTCTCGAGCGACTCCTTCAGACGGGCTTCCATCGCAGACGCCGCATTCATGAGGGCGTTGTAGACAGAGTCCGTATGGATGAACTTTCCGCCAGAGATGCTGCCGGCGTCCACACGGTAGTAATGCGCCTGCTGGGTCTTGATATCAGGGCTCAGAGGATCATTCGTGAGGGCTCCGACAAGCGGTGTTCCATCGAAGTTTGCCATTTGTGTTTTCCTTTTCTTTCTTTGTTTGTTTGTTGAACGTCGCCTTTCGGCTTCGCTTTTACTGCCTACTGTCCACCCGGACAGTCAGACGCAAAATCTTCCTTGCGAGGGTGTTCGCCTCCCTGAGTTCCTCGACCTTCGGGAACTCGTCCGGCGACATCCCTTCTTTCATCGCGGCCTCAAGCCGCCGTTCAAGGGCGACAAGAACCGCATCGTACCTCGCGAGCGCGGAATCCTTTTCGGGCCCCGCAAGCTCACGCTCGATCTCAAGAAGCTGTATTGGTTCTGTCTTTTCCCTTTCCATCGACTTTTCAACTCTCCAACTTTTCAACCTTTCAACTTTTCAACCTTTCAACTTTCTCACGGCTTCCATGTGAACCTCCCCGTTGCATTGGTCACTGTTACCGCATCTGCTTCGATCTTGACGATGACATTCCCGCCAAGCGACGCACCTTCGAGGACACGCGACCCGTCGCGCATCACAAGGCACGGATACGGCGTCGTCAGGATTCCGCAAACCGGCAGCGACGGCTCATTTGGCTTTGTTGCGCGACGCCTGGCACGAGTCACGCCAATCGGCATTTCGCCATCATCGTTCTCGATCTCCTCGTCACCGGGGACCATGCCATACGTGACCCCTGTCGCATCGATGTCGCGCAGCTTCGGAAGATCGGCATTGAGCGACTCGAGTATACGTTTCAGCGCAAACGGAGACGATGACGTTCCGGCTATCGAGAGCACGCGGTTTGTCGCGGCAACGACCTTCATCGCCCCCTCGGTGATTGTAAAGAGCGCGTCGTCCGCTGCGGACCTGAACGACTCGTCGTCCGAAAGGTCAAGGTCGACTCCTGGCCGCGCCTCGTAGGCCTCGGCAGTGGCGCGAAGACGCTCGGCACGCGTCTTGAGGTTGCCGGAGAGCTTCGCCTGTCCGTCGTTTTCCTCAAGTTCAAGACCATATCTCGAGGCGACTTCTGAAAGCGTCATAAGCCGTGCAGCACCAGCACCCGCACCGCCAGCCCCACCGCCAAAGTGCAACGTCTCCCGCGCATACGCGAGCACCTTTTCCGCATACGGGCGCACGGTGGCGCGGAAAAGCCACGCAAGGGCGACAAGCAACAAGACAACCAGCACGACAACGACAAGGCAGCCCAGGCAACCGTGGCGGCGTTTGGTTGGGTGGTTAGGTGGTTCGGTGGTTGGGTGGTCAGGTGTTTGAATGGTTGGTTCGGCTGGTGGTTGGGCGGTTTCTTCACCACCTAACTGCCTAACTGCCTCACCACCTAACTCTTTTTTCTCGGGCCACTTCAGCTCCCCCCATGGGGCATCGGCCGGCCCAACGGCGAACGAAGTGGCGCCAAGTGTCTTGACCGCGAACTGCTCAAGCTGCTCGCCGTTCACAGTCACAGCGTCGCCAGTCGCCTCGATGCTCAGCGGCTCTTCTGGCAACGTCGAATCGGCAAGAACGATGTCGCATTCGTCGCCTTTGCCGAGCGTCACTGCGACGCCTTCGACAAGCGCGATTTCTGCGCCCCTGTTAGGGCCTTCTACAATTTTAAGAATGAAACTCATGTTCGTTCAACCATTCAACTTTTCAACCTTTCAACTTTTCAACTCTACAGCTTCAGCCTCCCGAGCGGCTGAATGTTGATCTCGGCGCTGAGTTCCTGGAACGAAAGCACCGGCAGTTCGTAGTAGTCCTTTTCGATCATCTTGCGGAAATAGCGCCTTATGTCGACCGAGACGATTATGACCGGCTTCTGCGGAATCTTAGCGAGGTCGCCGATCGTGCGCTTGACGACGGCGAGAATCGCACGGACGGTCGCAGGGTCCATGGCGAGATAAGAGCCGCCGGACGTCTGGCGCACGGACTTTCTCACCTTCTCCTCGAGAGCCGGGTCGAGGAGGTAGGCGGCGACGATGTTCTGCCCGCCAGAGAACTTGTAGGAGATGTATCTGGAGAGCGCAGAACGCACGTATTCCACGAGCAGCACCGCGTCCTTTTCCTTCTGCCCCCACTCGATGAGCGTCTGCGTGATGCGCTTCAGGTCGCGGACGCAGATTCCCTCCTGCACGAGGCGCTGGAGGACGTCGGTGATCTTCTGGAGCGGCAGGACGCGCTGCACTTCCTTCACGAGTTCCGGGGCCTCCTTCTCCATGTGGTCGAAGAGGATGCGCGTCTCCTGAAGCGAGAGGAACTCGTGCGCATAGCGCCTGAGGACGCCAGAGAGGTGGAACGAGAGGACTCCGCCAAGGTCGAGCGACCTCACGCCCGCCTCGTCGAGCTTCGCCTTGTCGCCCTCCTTGACCCAGCATGTCTCGTAGCCCTGGAGGAACTGCTTGCCGCCCTCGAAGCCGACGCCGGCCGCAGACAGGTTCTCGGGTTCTTCGAGCGCGAAGACAAAGCCTTTCTTGAGAGTGCCCTCTGAAACCGGCACCTCGTTCACGAATATCCTGTAGCGACCGTCGTGCATCGATGGATTGAGCGACAGGTTTATGCCCGGGAACGGAACGCCGAGGTCGTGGTAGAGGGCACGCCTGACGGACATGATCTGGTCGTTCAGAGCCTCGTAGGAAAGCGCCCCGCGGATATCTGCGTCTATGTCGACGGTGAGGGGCGTCACCATCGAGAAGTCGTCGCCGTCCTTCTTCTTGGGGCGAGGCGCCGCCCCCTCGGAAGGGGCAGCTGCCGCAAGCGGGTCTTCTGCCTTCGCCGCGCGCGCGGCGGCGATCTTGGCCTTCGCGTAGAGGCTCCAGCCGACAAGCGCGACAAACGCCGCGAGGCCGAAGATCTGAATCTTCGGGAAGCCGGGGATGAGCCCGATCGCGACAAGCATCACCGCGCCGAGCATGATTGACTTGGGCTGGGCGAAGAACTGGTCGATGATGTCCTGGCCGAGCGGCTTGTTGTCTACGTCGCCGACGCGGGTCACGATGACGCCTGACGTGATCGAGACGAGCAGCGCCGGAATCTGCGACACGAGGCCGTCGCCGATCGTGAGGATGCCGTACTTCGTGATCGCCCAGCCAATCTCCTTGCCGTTCATGAAGACGCCCACGCAGATGCCGCCGACGATGTTGATCGAGGTCATGATAAGTCCCGCGATCGCGTCGCCCTTCACGAACTTCATCGCACCGTCCATCGCGCCATAGAGCTGCGACTCCTTCGCAAGCTCGTTGCGGCGCTGCTTGGCGGTCTCCTGGTCGATCGCTCCGGCTCGCATGTCGGCGTCGATCGACATCTGCTTGCCGGGCATCGCGTCGAGGGTGAAGCGGGCGGCGACTTCGGAAACGCGCTCCGCGCCCTTCGCGATGACGACGAACTGGACTATCGTGATGATGAGGAAGATGACGGCGCCCACGATGAAGTTGCCGCCTACGACGAAGTTGCCGAACGTGTAGATGATCTCGCCCGCGTCCGCCTTGAGGAGGATGAGTCGAGTCGTAGTCACGTTAAGGGCGAGGCGGTACAGCGTCGTGAAGAGAAGCATCGACGGGAACGTGGAGAACGCGAGCGCGCGCGGCAGGTACAGCGAGAGCATCAGCATCACCGTCGAGATCATCAGGTTGATGGAAATCAGCAAGTCCACCATCGCCGTCGGCAGCGGTATGATCAAAAGCCCGATGATGCAGACGACAAGAACGGCCAGCACCAGGTCGCCGAACCTGGAGAACACATTCGAGAAGTTTGTAAATTTTTTCAGCATTTTGTCCGTCTGACTTTTACGACTTTCGACTTACGTTTCAAGAAGCGCCATCCTGTACCGGTCCAGGAGGTCGGTGTCCGCGAGCAATGTCTCTATCTCCACAGCCGCCTCGTCTGCCGCAGCGCTCTCGCGAGCCTTGAGCGCGCGCAACGCCGAATGGGCCGCCTGCGAAAACCCGCTTGGAGTCCTCATGATGGCCGAGTTCCCCGCCACGAGTGCGCGCATCACCTCGCCGCCGACCGATCTGTCAGTCGGGAAGAGCTCGTCTAGCGCCTGGGTAACCGTCGTCGAACCGGGCAGAAGCGACTTCTGCGGCTGGCCTGCGACCGGCGAGTCGAGTATCTCGGCATAACCGGCCTGGCCGATCCCCGTGTCGAACCTGAGTGGTTCCGTTGTCCTTGATACGTTTAGGCTCATGAGACACCTCCAAACTCCATGGCGAGCCGCCACAGGAAGGCGAACGCCGCGTTTACTGCAGGGAGCGTCACGTCGCGGTCTGCGATCTTGACCGCGAAGACGGCGCGTCCCGATTTTGCGATATAGCCCGTCCGCAGGCGGAAGGCGAAGTGCGCGTCGGGATGCGCATAGCCAAGAAGCCGCGCGGCGGAAGCTGCGTCAAGCCGCGTCGGAACGGTCATGGTGACGAAAAGCGAGTCGAAGGCATGCTCAAGGTGGAGGACAAGCCCGTTCTGGAACGAAAGCGCGGCAACGCCCTTGTCGCCGAGCGATATGCGCCCGAGCCCGGCCGACTGGCCGAACTCCCCGACTACGGAGTCTACCCATGATGGCGCCGTCATGCGGAGGCCTCCTCTTCTTCGTTCTCGAGCGCGATAAGCCCGTCGAGATGTTCCTGCGCGGCGTCCACGAGCCGCTGCCTGTCGCCTTCCTTCGTGAAAAGCCGCGGGGAAAGCCGCCTGAAAAGCCGCGTAAGCTCGCGAGCGAAGTCCATCCTCGCAAGGAGCTTGGCAAGCCCGCAATCCCCTTCGAACGCGGCAATCGCGCTCGCGGCGACAAACGCCTGCTCCGTCAAGTCCATTACGCGGCCGGTCATCTGCTCGCCGTTCATCAGGCACTTTTCGCCAAACTCCTTGCCCATGCGGGCAGCAAGCGCGCTCAAGTCTTCCAAGACCGACTGCAAACTATGCACGCAGCCGAGGTCAGTGAGGATGCGCCCGAGCGACGCAGCTTCGAGCGAAGGCGACGAGGACGCAAGATCCTTGCCGCAGCCGGCGATGAGGAACGCAATTGCGTCGGCTAGACGCCCGGGGCCGCGGCTTGCGAGAAGCGAACGGAAGCAGTCCTGCGGGCTCGTGAAGCCGACGACCTCGCTGCGGTACATGTCGCGCAGCTCCTGCATCTGCTCAGGCGTCGTTGCGCGAGCGTTGATCTCCTCGGCGAGATTGATACCGGCCCTTATTTCGGGGCCCTTCTCCTGGACGAGCGCCGCCTTTGCCTGCCTGACGAGCGCCTGCAGGTCCTCCTCGCCAACGCCAAACGCCTGCTCGAGGATGTCGAGCATCGCGAACTGATGGGACGAGTCGGTCGAGCCGCGCGCAAGCTCCTTCAGAAGTTCACGTGCGTCGGGAAGGTTCCCCGCCCCGGCAGCAGACCTAAGGCCTCGCGCGAGACGCGTTATGAAGTCGCGGCCCGGCATATCGGGCATCATCGACATCCAGGTCTCTATCGCCTTGACGAGCGCCGATCTCGGCCCCTGCATCTCGCCGAGCCGACGCTCGGCTACGCGCTTGGCAGTCTTCTCCTCGAACTGGAACGAAAGCTCCTCCATCGAGTCCATCAGCTCGGCCATCGGATCTTCCTGGAGGACGACAGCCGTGCCCATGAGTTCGCCGCGCGCAACCGCCTGCGGCTCGGTCTGCCGCATAAGCGAGGCGATGTCTATGCGCTCTGCGCCCGACGCGTAGGTCTGCCGGAGAATCTGCGCGGCATCAAGCGCCATAGACCCTCCTGCTTGTAGAGTTGAAAGTTGAAAGTTGAAAAGCTGAAAGGTTGGGCATCGCCCCTTCGATCCACACGAGGCAGGGCCCATGGAAATGAAGCAGCAGGTCTTTCGGCCCGCGCGGCAGCAGCACGTCAAGAAGCCCGAGCTTGGGGCAGAAGCCGGTCGGCCTGTTGCCTGTCCAGGCGACCACCGCCTCGGGGCGAGCGGAGATCGTGTCTCCGTCTGGCACCTGAATGCGGGAAGTGCGGCTGGCTGTCGCCATGACTACCCATTCCGCGCCAAACTGAGTGACGCAAAGCGAGCCCTTCCCAGACATCGGAATCACCTTCACGGTCTGCGCCCCAGCCCACGCGGACGCAGGCGCGACGAGCACCTTGCCCGAGGCGGCGGACACAGGCGCCGCACAGGGAATGTGAGTGAGGAACGGACGGCGCGCATCGGCGCACTTCGCGGCAGCAGTCGTCTCAACAAGGTCAAGACGCGAACGGTCGCGGAGGAAGAAGCCCTTGCGGCGGCGACGGACGGCGGAGCCGAAGAAAGCCGCCGGCTGGCCGCGGCTCATCAGCCACGAACCCGCCCTGACTTCTGCGAAGCCACCGTCTATCTTTACCGTCTCCATCTTCAGTTCGCCTGGGTGCCAGCGGCCTCCTCGAACACGGCCGCAGCAGCCCTCAAGGCTTCCTCTTCCTCTTTCCAGCGCTTGATATCCGCGTCCAGTATGCGCGAATTCCTCTCGCGCTCGATCTGCCGGACGTTCTTCGCATGATCAAGCTCGGCGCTACGACGTTCATACGCATCCTCCCACTTTTCATGACGACGTTCGTTGGAATGCTCGCGCTCCAGATCACGCCTCTTGCGATATTCGTCGACCACTTCCGCGTTATCCTCGAGCACCTCTGCCAAAGTGACGTCTCTCTGGCGCGCCGCTTGCTGGCGCGCGAGCATCTCGACGTCGATGTCGATCACATGGGGAGTAAGTATGAAAAGCCGCTGCACGGTCTCCTTGCGCGTGGAAGCGCCGCCAAAAATCCAGCCAATCCATGGAATGTCGCGTAGATACGGAATTCCCCACCCGGCAGACTCCTCGATGTCGCGCAAATAGCCAGCGAGAACTATCGCCTCATCCTCGAAGATGGCCGTCTGCGTCTGGAGCGTCGACGAGCGAGTCATCGGCATCGCGTCAACCGTTATCGACTCAAAGCCACCGTCGCCAAGCTCAAGGGAGAGCCAGACCTGATTCGGGATATTCGTCGAGGGAGACGGAAGTATGCGCGGCTTGATCTGAAGGCGCGTGCCCGCCGAGACGGACTCTAGGGTCGCGACCTCGGTGCCGATGACCTTGGCGTGGTAGCTCTGGGTGTCGGACATCTCCGCGGCGAGGTTGTTGACGGTGAGAAGCGAAGTGCGGGAAATGGAACGCGCCTTGCCCTTCTCGCGAAGCGCGGTGAGCGAGACGGCGAGGGCATACGAAGAATGGACATGCGTAAGGGCGCCGGCAAGCCCCTTTCCTGCAATTGCGGCAGGCGAGAAGAGGTTTGCAGCGTTCTGCCCGCCGCCCATGTCGGAATGGCCGTGGTTGCCCGACGCGGCAAGCGACAGCTGCCAGTCGAGCGCGTCCTTGCGCGAAAGCTCAACCGTAGTGATGTCAATCTCGACAAGCCGCTGCGGGACGTCAAGCTGCTTTATGAGGTTTTCGTACATCGGCATCCTCGAGACGACATCGCGCACTATTACGGCGTTCAAGCGATTCTCAGGGCGAATGATCGGATTGTACGACGCCATCTGCGCCGCTTCGAAGTGAGAAATCTCGTTGGTAAGGGAAGTGTCGCGGGCGTTGACGCCGGAAGAGGTTGTCATTATATCCTGGAGAATACGCGCCACGCCGCGCAACTGCAGCGTAGACTCGGGACTGCTCGCCCTGAAGGAGATGTCGTCCGCCCAAGTGTGGACAAGCGGGAAGATGCGCGCCTCGACCTCGTTGAACGTGCGCTTCTCTCGGAGGCTGTCGGCTCTCGCTATCATCTCGGCGACGAGCGACACGTAGCGCGGCGGACCGGAGACCATGACAAGTTCGTCGTTGGAGGTCGTCTTGAGCGGGAACCGCCGATCCTCGACGCCGAGTTCCGCGAGCAT
>CACWJS010000009.1 GCA_902761275.1 uncultured bacterium
GTTCCGCAAAGGCGCTCTTCTGGTCCGAAAACTTCTTTCGCCACATCAATTCCTGGTTGGTGAGTCCGTCAAGAATCGGATCGTCGGCAATGCGCACCGCGCGACCACTCCATGACTTCGCGCCGACAGGTCGCGTCTTCATGTCCGCCGCCGCGCACGCGCCGAACACTATCACGGGCCTCTCTGACTTAGCAAGGGCCTCGAAGTCCTCTTTCGAAAGCGGCGTCCCGCCGTCTACAAAGACAGCATTATATTTCCCGATGTCGGCGATTCCTCCGACGTCAAACTCAGCACCGTAGTTTTTAGCAAGCGCATCGGCGACGGACGAAACGACATTCCGCCCGTCCGTCAGGAACAGCGCCTTTCCGGGAATAGTCTCGCACTTGTACCCCGCCATGTTCTCAAGAAGTTTTTCAGCGACAGGATTCTCTTCCGGCTCGAGCACGAGACGCGAATAAAGGAAGCAGCCCTTCCCGCAAGGCACTTCGACAAGCGCGGAATATACGAGCCCGTCCGCACCACCAAACTCGAGAATCGTCTTTGCATTGCCTCCGGCAGGCTTTGCGAACGCGCTGCAGCATGCGACGGATTTCGGATAGAAATATCCGATATCTTTTTCCGAAAGCCCTCTCAGCACAGGGTGCCGCGTTCTGAATGTCCGCAGAATCGCGCCGCTCTGGTCGGAAACTGCGGGCAGTTCCGGCAGCCATCCGGGATAGTCGTCGCGTGCACGAATCACGATCGTCTCGCCAGACGCCGCGCGGTCGAGAAGCACCTCGGAAAGACGGTCGTCTGCACCGAACACATTTGGGCGGCGAATGGCGGTGTCACCCCTCGCGGTAACGGCGATGTCGAGCGTCTTCTCGCAAAGCCCTTTTAGCCCAAACCGGAGCGTGTAGGCACCGGGAAGCGGCGCCTTGAAGAAAATCCGCTTTCTGAAAAACGCAGAAGTATCTACGTCGATTCGCTCATCCTCTGAAGAGGCAACGGCTTTGCCCTCCGCATCCTCAAGACGCCAGAACCACGTCACCGACGCGGGACGCCATCTGTCGTAGAACACGTTGACGTCATACTTTACGTCGCATCCTTCGTAGAATCGCGAATACAGCTGGATGTTCACGACGTCAATCTCCGGCGAGACGCGCCACTGGGGATCGATGTGGTACCAGCGCCACGGCGTCCAGAGCGTGACATCCGCATCCCTGTGCCCGCGCACCGCCTCGATCTCCGTCTCGATGTGCCACTTGTCGCAGAAGCGCGGATCGCAGAAAACCTCGTCGCCCGCAAGCCGAGTCCATCCGAACGGCGGCGAGAAGAAGAAGTCCCAGCATGTCTCATTGACGAAAATCGGCTTCTCGCCCCACTTGAGCGGCGAATCGGCATATACGTTGCAGACCTTCTGAACTTGCCCGAAGGGAACCATTCCGCCCGGCGAAAAATCCCTGTCAACATCACGCCAGTAGAACGAATACGGCATGTAGCACCCTGCCTTGCGCAAGGAGAGCAGCTCGACGGGATAGTGCGTCGAGACGATGTTGTTCTCGCCGCGCAGATCGAGGTCGCAGCCCGTTTCGGCAAAATGGAACGGATCGAACGCGCGGATGTTCCTCAGCGCGGACTGGACGGGCGCGAAATTGCGGTCTTCGCTCTCGGCGTAGTATTCATTCGTGATATACCACGTCATGACAGACGGATGGTTGCGCAGGGTCGCGGCGAGGCAGCGGTCGTTGTATTCCTTCCACGCCCAGAACTCCTTGTTCGCGCTCTTTTCGGGAGAGGGATTCGCGATTGTCGCGAAACCTACGGCGCATGGGATTCCCGCCTCGTCGCAGAAATCGAGGAACTCAGACGAGTTGTATATGTGCCGCAGAAACTTGACACCGCGCAGCTTGTTCGCCCAGATTATGTCGCAGTTGAACTGCCGCTTGCAGCGCTGGTCGAAACTCCATCCCCACGTGCTGACGAACGCCCGTGCGTCGCCCTTCACGCGATGGCCGTTCCACATGAGTGCCATCCCCTCCGCCCAGAATTCGCGGAACGCGAAGCGCGTCAGCTTCTCGTCCACGACATTGCCATTTGTGTCCACAAGCTCCGTCACGAGCTTGAGAAGCGGGAACTCGAACGGACCCCAGAGCGGCGGTTTTTCCCATACGGTCTCGTCCGAAAATGAAAGAAGTTTCTCGTTGCCGCGCCAGACGGAGTTGCGGACAGTGAATCCTTCGGGATGCTCCGCCTTTACGCGGATTGTCTTTTCGCGGAACGACGTCACTACCGAAACGCGGCCGATTGCGTTTTCGCCGCGCGATTCAAGCGACAACTCACCAATCGCCGAAACTCGTCCAGGTCGGAACATTACCCCCTTGCCATCACGATGTGCCACGATCAAGAAGTCGTTTATTTCGCCAATGCGAACAAACGACGTGATGTCCGCCTCCATTTCGCCGGAGATGTTCCCGTCCGTCGCGAGACCAGCCGCCTCTTTGCCGTTGACGAAAAGTGCGGCCTCGCCGACTACACGCAGCGCCTTGAATACGACGCGCCTTCCGGCGAACGACGCAGGGATGAGCCGTCGGCAACAGAACCTTTCCTCCTCTTCCTTGATTTCGGCGGGCATCACGACCTTCGCAGCAGAAGCGCGCGTCCAGCCCTCGTTCATCCGCATGAGTTCGCGGTGCGGCGTCCTCGCGTCCGCAAGACGCGCGAATACGCGGTAAACCTTGCGGCCCGATCCATCCTCGAAATCTACCGCCGCGCGGAACTGTCCGGAAGCGTTGTCTTCATAGGGAACATCAAGTTTAAGCGTCCTTCCAAGCTCAACTTCCCTGCGATCCACTTCGGCAAGCGTCTTGCCATAATAGTCCGTCACCGTGACGTGCAGCCGCCCCTTGACCGGAGAGCCAAGATAACTTTTGATCGCCACGGCGACATTAGACGCGCCGAAATCGGCTTCCACGGCGAAAGCCACCTCCGGATCGAGCGCCATGTTCGTGAAGACCCGCTGCGGCGCGTATGTAAGCGGTTTTTCGGCGAGGACAATCTGCGTTCCAGGCGTTTCTCTGTCGATGCGAAACGCCTCGCCGGGCTTGACTTCCACGGGACGGGACTCGAGCGTCATCCGCTGAGTGCCGTTGTCATTCATCCACGGCCCGCCGCGCACGAACTCAATGCGCCGCCCCTCGTGCCACACCTTGGCGCGGGTAGTCGCATCGTCGCCCGAAAATCCTTCAAGCCGCACATGGTACGATCCCGGCTTGACGCCGTCCGTAAGCAGCAGCCCGTCCTTCGCCGCGCTTCGTTCGAGCGTCCAATCCGCCCGCGCCGTACATACGGCGGCGATGCAGACGAGAGATGCGATTAATTTGCTCATTGTCCATTACCTTACTTGCGATTTTCGCCTGTAAACAATTTATCGGACTTTGCCAGCGAGGGGTCGAGCAGGCGGAAGTACGTCGCAACCGCCTCGCAGTCCGGAAATTCGGTAAGAAGAATCGTGCTGCCGTTGCCGTCCGTCACTCCCACGGCGTGGCCGGTCGTGGATGCGCGGACTTCAAGCGCAGTGCCGCCTGGACGGACGGAATCGTCGCGCACCACCTTTGCGGAGGTTGCGTCCACGACCATCTCGCCGCAGATGTCGGCAGGATCCTTCGAGAAAAACGCGCGCAAGTCAGCCGCCTTCTGCTCCTCCGCCGTAAGTATGTGGCTTGCGCCGTCGATGACGGATGACAGATTGCCGCCGCCGTTCCGCACGGTATTCAGCGCATAGAGTACAGGCCCGCGCATAAATGCGGCGCGACCCGTTTGCCGCTGCCGTCCGGCAATGGCCTCGACTTTCATCGGAAGATCGAGGACAACCTTCGCGCCGCGCTTCCATTCGCGGCGGATCGTGGCGATAGTCCCGGGCACGACATCGACCTTATCCCCGTCCACCGTGAGCGAAGGGTGTTCGCACCAGCCGGGAATGCGCAGAAGAAAAGCGAACTCGCCGGGCTTCTCGGGATTCAGCGTGAACTCGATCCTGCCGCCCGTGGGATAGTCCGTACGTTCCTCAACGCGCACCTTCAATCCTTCCAGCTCCGTCACCAGGTCGCATTCCGAATAAAGATTGGCGAACAGCCTGTCGCCGGACTTGTAGAAAAGGTACTCGGGGAGTTCCGCCATGATGCGGCGGAAGTTGTTCGGGCAGCAGTAGGTGTCGCTCGGGTAGTAGACGCGCTCGCCTTCGAGCGGAATGTAGTAGCGCACCTTTCGCCCGTCCTTGGACTGCGCCCCGAAAAGCGAGTTGTACATCGTGCGCTCGAGCGCGTCGCCCCAGCGGGCGGACGGTTCATCCGAGCACTGCACCAGCAGATCCCAAAGACGCATCTGGAACGCCGTGGAGCACGTCTCGCCTATTCCCGTACGCGCGGACTGGTCGTCCGTCCAGCATTCCCAGAGGCCGCACGCGCCCGAGACGAGTGTGCCGTCGCCATCAAGCATGAACGCGGCGGCTTCGTCGGCTACTCGGCGCAAGGCCGGCGTAGGACGGCTCTGGAACTCGAGCTGGACGATCGCCTGATAGAGATGTGTGGCGCTGTGTCCGTAAAGGCCGTGGGCGCGGCCGATGGTTACCGGCGCATACCACTTGTCAAGCCCGCGCTCGCGCGTGCAGAAGTCAAGATAGCGGCGGTTGCCCGTCTCGCGGTACAGCATCTCCATTCCCCAGCAAAGTCCCACTGCGGCAGCCGTTCCTGATATGTAGGCGTCTTCCCACCCCTCCGGCATCGTGTGCCAGTTGCGGATGATGTAGTCCGCCGTGCGCTCTGCGGCGGCAAGGGATCGCTTCTCTCCGAAGTAATGGTGGTCTGTCGCAAGGCCGAGGATGATGAATCCCGTCTCGGCAAGATCCCAATAGCCCCACAACCGCGAATCCTCCCTAAGGCATCCAATGTAGCCGTCGGCGTCTTGCGTCTTCAGGAGCTCGTCGACGACATAATTCTTGAGTCTCAGCACTTCCGGGTCCCCCGTATAGGCTGCGAACCGCGCGGCGTATTCGATCAACTTGCCCGTGCCGACGGAATCGCCGCCCAGCTTTTTCGCGCGGAAATGGTTGAGGAACTGGTTCTCAAGCTCTATCTTGAGAAGATTGCCGTAAATGGTCAGGTCAATCCTGCGGCCGATTTCGCCACGCACCTTGATTTCACGCAGATCGATCTTCCGCCAATTATGCGCGCAATCCGGAGCCTGCGCGTCAGCCGCGGACGCCACCAAAGCGAAAAGCGCCGCGATCAACAATGCCTTCATCTTGTTTTCCTTACTTGCTCACAAGTCGGCCGCTTTCGCCGCGCCGGGCGCATTCACGAGATTGGCACGGATGCGCGCGATCTCGTCTTTGGTAAGTCCGGCGACGTTCTCGGCCCAATAGGCAACCTTATCGGCGAACGCCTCGCCGGGGAAGGTCGAAATGAGCCGCACCATGAGCGCGAACGGAAGCCCCGTCTCGCTGTTCCTGTGGCGCATGCCGACCGGCGAGAAGCTCGTAAGCTCGTATTCGATTTCGGCATCTTCGAGCGACACGCCGCACAGCGCCTCCAAAAGGAAGCACACCGTCCCCGTGCGGTCCGCGCCGCCCGCACAATGCACGTAAACAGGATAGTTCTTTTCGTCGGCGAACACGCGGAGGGCTTCCGCAAATGCCTTGGCGGAACGTGGCGAGGTGCAGGTTTCGACATACGAACTGACAGGACGGCTCAATAGTTGCGATCCCTCGCCAATCGGGCTTTTCGTCTTGGCGTCTTCGCCGTATTCCGCTATCTCCCCACGAAGGTCGAGATCGGACACGATGCCCATCTCGCCGCGCATGACCGCCCTGCCGCGCTCGGTCAGTTCGTATTGCTTGTGGTTTGGCTTCGAGTTGAGCTCCGTGCCGCGAAACACCCTGCCCGCCCGAAGGCCGGTCCAGCCGCCGATGTCGCGGACGTTCCGCGCGCCTTCGACGTCATACCACCGAACCAGGCCCGGTGCCTTGTCGTCAGGCATTCCCTTGACAACGAAGTTGGTAACGATCGTCGCGCGACACATCGGGTCGGCGGCATACGCCTTGCGCGCCGCCGCGACGAACGCGTCGGACCGCTCGCCTGCGAGGAGCGGCATCGCACCGAGCGAAACGACAACCGTCAGCAAAGAATGAAAGGGTTTCACTCGCACCTCGCCTTACTTGACTATAATGGAGAATCCTGGCTGCTTTTCAGCACGCAGGAACTGTGCAGGCGTCAGGACACAGTCCGAAATACGCAGTTCGTCGATCAGTCCAGTGAAGCTCGAGCCGCCTTCGCCGATAGCGAAACGGAGAGTGTCGTCGTAAGCCACCCGGCCTGGCAGGGTCTGCACGGTGCCCAGCTGATCATGATCAAGATAGAACGCGATATCGCTCTTTGTCGAATCAGATGCGTTTGGCTGGAAGGTGAACGCCCAGTGATGCCACTTGCCGTCGGTGACCTCCTTGTCGAATGTTAGACGCTGATTGTCGCGCGTGCCATCAGTCTTGAGGTAACGGAAAAGAACACTTGGCTTGCCGCCGTTGCTTGCGTCGTAACCAAGTCTCCATATATGCAGATTGTCGTTGTACGCGCCGTTCGCGGTCATTTTCGCATCAAGAATCCCAGCGTATGTTTTCTTCACGCTCCCTTTCACCCACAGCTCCACCGTGCCGGATGTCCGCTCGACGCCGTTTGTATCCTTGCGCAGATAATACTGATCGTCCCAGTTGGACCAGACGACGTTGGCGCTTGTACTCGGTATGGACAGCGAGGCGACATCAGGCTTGGAAAGAACAGCGCCTCCTTCGCCGTCGATTATCTTGTAGCCAGGCACGTCGTCGCTGAATGTCGCACTGTTTATCACACCATTGAAGAGCGCACAGCCTCCATCGGCGGCGTTTGCCGTTCCGTCATCGAACTTGAGATGGGCGATAGTATGACCAACGGTCTGATACTTTTGAGATGTCAGGAACTCCTCCGGCTCAAGCGCCCGGCGCGTCACGCGAACGGAATCGAGCCAGCCGTTGAAATCGTTGTTGCCGCCGTTCGGCCCGCCGATGAAATGCCATCGGTCGCCGATAGCCTTCAGCGAGCTGGAAGTGAGCGTTGTGCTCGCCGCCACCTTTTTGTCGCGGTACAAGGTCAAGGCCGTCCCTTCGCGCACAAGCGCGATATGGTGCCACTTGCCGTCGTTCAAACTCACAGTGTCGTTGACTCTCATTTGGGTCGTGTCATCCAGAGTCACCCTGCCTATGAACTTGTTGCCGTCTTCGGCTCCACCGATCCAAACCTGATCGTTGTTGTCCCTGAAAACCGATGTCCACCAGTTTACGCTGCCGTCGGTCTTGCAGAACATCTCGACCGTGAAGTTCGTGTCCGCAAGCGACATGGACGACGGCAGGTCGCAGTAAAGGTAGTTGTTGTAACGCTGATCGCCCTCATAGTTGTTGTAGAGGCTTGAGCCATTGTCCGCCCAATCGAGATCGGACATGGAATGGCGGAGACGCGATGCCGGTGCGGCTTCATCATCGACTTCCGGCAGTGCCCCCTTTCCATCAAAAGTCCTGGTCACGAGGCTGCCGGGCAGAATCGGCGACGCCTTGTTGAGGAGATTTGCCTCAGCAGTCCCGAAGTTACCATCGTATGCGTTCGCATCCTCGAAGTCATAGCAGAGAACAACGTCTTTGTCTATCGCCGCATTGTGCGGGCGGAGAAATTCGCCGAGATCCAGCTCTTTGTTCGAAAACCTGAATTCGCCGATTTCACCCGCAAAGTGTTGTCCCGCCATTGTCGTGCCGCCGATTTGCACAGGGCAGTCCGCAGAATCGGGAAGGACGATGCCGTAAGGCGCGTCATAATAGTAAACACGCTTGTAGTCTATAAAGAACTTGATGTTGATCTTGGACGAATCGCCCGATTGGGGTTTTACGGTGAGCGCAAGGTGGTGCCACTTGTTGTCGAGCAAGGCATTGTCACCGATGCCATGGTCGTGTTTGCCTCCCTCGGTATCGACGAAATTCAAATGAAAGCCCAGACTGGAGTTGTCGGCTGGCTTGTAAAAGTTAATCCCCCATCCGAAGAGATTGGTGGTCGTACTGTGCGGCTGACCGGCAAGCGTCTCCCAATTGGTGTGGTCAGGATCGATACGGACGAACATTTCGACAGTGAACGACGACGGACGCAGCGCAGGGTCGTTCGGAATTTCCAGCATCGCACCGTTGCCCGCGCCATGGGTGCGCCAGAAACGCAATGCCTTGTCGGCGGCGGAGGCAATCGTATTGCCCACAGGATCCAGAATCCGAAGCGACTCCGGAACGCCATTGGTGACGTACGGCATCCTCACGGACGAAGAGTCCTTGCTCGTACCGACCAGCCCATACACCGTCGCGTCGAGCGTGCCGGGATTCGCCTTGTTCACGATGTTCGTACCATCGGCGAGCGTCGTTCCGACGTCGCCGAGATCGTCGAACGTGTACCACACGACCGTATCGGCCTTTGCCGCGAATGCGGCGAATGCCAACGCGCCGAAAACGGCTATTCCGACAACTCGAATATCTTTCATTGCATACCCTCCTCTTTGTGTTATCATTATTTTGTTATGAATTTTACCAAAAGACCACGCCCATGGCAACGAATTTCGCTCATAATGCGCAAAAATCGTCGCTCAATTATCGCAACGTCGGCATTCACACCGTTGGAACTATGGCATTCACACATCATAGTCAATCCACAATGTCGTACACGCGCACATATAGGTGTTTCTCGTATTCATAGGCAAGCGGATTTCTTTTTGCACTTTCTGATACTTGTATTGTACCATACCTTTTCATCCGCAACATACCCGATTGTGCGAAACAAAACAACTCAATCGGGCAATGCGGACGAGCGCTATTGATTCGCAGGTTCGAATACGGCAACCGCGCCGCCCTCGTCGCAAAGGGCGAAACTCTCACGGCCGCCCTTGCGGACGCTGTGCGTGGAGACGGAAAGCGCCTTGGCATCCGACGGCGAGCGCGCCGCTATGCCGGCCGCGGCACAGGCCGCGCCACAGCCGCAAGCGTGGCCGCCGCCGCAAGCGCGCAACTCACGAACACCAGTTTGCCTTTCATAAAACTACTCCCTTTGTCTCTAAGGTATTTCACAAGTACTTGTCTAGCACAACGCGATTGTTGAAGACGTCGTGGACGACAACGCGGAGCTTTCCGCCCTCGACGAGGCCTTCCACCACCGTCGGGAACCTGCTGGCGTCGGGCTTTCCGGACGACACACCGAGTTCAGGTCCGCCGCCAACCACCTGCGCCCAGCGCCGACCAGGCGACGGAGGGTCGAAGCGGAATCTGTGCGTGTGCCCGCAGACGACGAGCGTGACGCCTGCCTTCTCCAGTATCGGACCCCAAAGCCCGCTGCATTCGCGCGACCAGAAGGCGAAGTCGTGCGGATCCACCTTGACGCCGTCGTGCGGATAGTCGGCGGAGGCGGGATCTGCATAGAGCGGAATGTGGCAGAACACGACCTTGTGCCTCGCCGAGGCGATCTCCGGCCGCGCGAACTGCTCCTCGAGCCACTTCGCCTGCGCCCTTCGGTACGGCTCGAAGTTCGCGAGGCCAAACCACTTCGGATGCGCGTCCGGCTTGTCCTCGCCTGTGTCGAGCCCTACGAGAGCCATCTCGCCGAGCCGCAGCGCGAAGTTCCACTTGAGGTCCCACTGATCGCCGCGCCGCTCCGAAGGATCGCGCGGCAGCACGACCTCCTCCTTCTTTGATATCCAGCTGCCGCGGAAGTCGTGGTTGCCGCTCTCGAAGAACACTGGGACGTCCGCCGACCAGTCGCGGTCCTCGACTGGCGGATTCAGGAATATCTCCACGGCGGTCTTCTTCTGCTGCGTGGTGTTGGTCGCGTCGCCATTCCAGATGCAGACGCTCGGTGACAGCTTCTTCACCTTGCGGACGGCCATCTGGAACGGCTTGAACTGCGCGTGCGTGTCGTTTATCACGCAGAAATGCGTCTTCGCCGCCGCGCCGAGCGTCGTGAAGGAATGCACGCTAGAGACAATTGGCTCGCCGAGCTTCGCGTCGTAGATGTTCGAGTAGTCCGTGAACGGCGTAGTGATTGTGCGGTACCAGTACTTCGTCGCGCGCCTTAGGCCCGTAAGCCGGACCTGCAGGGCGTTCACGTCGATCGGAACAAGTCCGTAGCCTCCTCCGCGCACCGTCTTTGCGCCGGACATTTCGGGATTGTCGGCGTATTCGACAACGCCCTTCGCGAGCCCCGACACCGCCCAGCTCACGCCCATCGTGGTCTCGCCCGGCGCCTGCAGGCAGGGAGCCCCTACTTCAAGCGGTACGCCCTGCGTACCGAGAAACGGATCCAACACACGCGGTGCACTTGCCATGGAGCCCTGGGAGACAGCCGCATCTCCGTGCACCGCACTTGCCGCAAGCACGCCGCCCACGGCAATAAAACCACGTCTCGTCAAGACAGCATCGTTCTTTCTCATTTCTCCCCTTTCCGAGGCCCAATGTCGCTCTGGTCGAAATCGACAAAACCCATCTTAAACGCAGGCGATTCGGGCGACAGGCGGAAGTCACGCCCCGCCGCGTTCCCGAAGAGCGGATCGGCGTAGACCGAATGGATGTCCTTGCCCATCTTGCGCCAGGCATCGAGACTCCTGTCGCCGCCGAACTTGACGGCTTCAACAGTCAGCGTGGGATTAAAGTAAACGTTTCTATCAGCAATAAACGTCACTGTCGAACCCGTCTCGTTGGCCTTCTTGTTGTTTCCCTTTCTATGGACGGCGAAAGGCGTCGCGGCGTCGTTCCAGTTCCCAGAATAGAGATTTCCCTCGGTCCAGTAGAAGATGTTGTTCATGAGCTCGCACGAAACGTGCGGCTCGAGGATTGATCGCGTGACCTGGTCCTTCTTCCCGAAGGCGAAGATGTTGTTGCGCACTGTGATCTCCTTCGCGTAGTGGATGTCGTAGGGCGCGAACTTCGTGTCGTAGACGACGTTGTTCTCTACGAGGATCCCCGTGGAGCCCTCGTCCTGGTAGATGCCCCAGCCGCCGTAGGCGCGAGCATCGACGCCGTGAATGCGGTTGTTCGCGATGCGCGTGCCGCTCGAGGGCCCGAGCGTGTAGATGCCGCCCATGTCGGAGAGAAGCCCCTTGCCGATGTCGTGGATGTGGTTGTGGCTGATCTCGTTGTTGCGGCTTGCGCTCGGATAGTAGCCCCAGATCCAGCCAGCGGAGACTCCCGTGTAGTATCCGTCGTGGATGTGGTTGTGTACGATCCGCGTCCGCTCCGCGTTCTTGAGGAGAACGCCGACCGCCGAACGGAAGTCGAGCCCGTACGGGCCGATTTCGCAGTCTTTAACGACATTGCCGGAGTTCAGCTCCACGGTCGGGCATCCGGCAAGGCCGCCGTCAAGCCGCACGCCACCCGCGCCGAGGCGCGTCATAGCGCAGCGCGAAAAGACATTCTCGCGCGAACCCTTGAGGATGTCGACCGCATAGCCGCCGATGTCCGCGAACGTGCAGTCCTCGAAGCGGCAGTGCCGTGCGCCGACGAGCCGGATGGCGGCGGAGACCGACGCCGAGGCCTGACTGTTGTTGACGTCGCTGTCCGGAAGCTCAAACTGGGAAAGCTCGAAGCGAATGCCGCGGAACACCACATCCTCGACATAGCGACCGTTCTCAGGCGTTCCTTCCATAGAGACGAGAACCGGACAGAACGGGACCTCTGCCTTGATTGTCTCGGGCGTCTCGCCCGGCATCGGCCTGTAGTGGACTCTTCCCGCGTCGTATTCAAGCCACCACTCGCCGGGCTCCGTCATCGCGCCGGGAAGGTTCTCTATCGTATAGATGCCGCGCAGTCCGCCCGACTTGTTGTTGGACCAGCCCGTGTCGAACGCCTTGCCGGAGGGCGTCACGAGCGTCACCTTGTTGGAAACGGCGTCGACGGACGCGATGCGCAGGTGCGAGTCGGTCCAGAAATGGAAGCAGACGATCTCCGCGTCTTTCAAATTCGCCCATTCGGGATTAAATTCCTTCGGATCGTAGAAGAACGACGGACGCGGCGCGTTGTAACGTGTCCCCTGCGGAAGATCGTCGTTTACGACCGTGAAATGCCCCTTCTTCGGCAGCCGCGCGCGCGGACGCATCGCGCCGTTGACGCGCATCGAGCGGAAACCGCCGGTCCTGTCGGACTTGACCCACGGCACCGGCGCAGACCACGTGCCGTCCGGTTCTAACCGCCAGTCCGTCACAGAACGTGCCCCGGAAACCACCACATCGCCGTCCGCGACATACGTGACGCCCGAGTCCTCTGGCTTAAGCACAAGCGGCTTTTCGAGACGGTGCGTTCCCGCCGCAAGATGCACAACGGCTGGCTTCGCCATCTTCCGCGCCGCATCCCGCGCCGCCTCGATCGACGCGTATGGACGCCCGCCCGCCAGAGTCGACCTCGCTCCAAGCGAAACTGCCGTCGTCACCTTTTCGACCACCTGCGACGCGATAAGTTCGTAGCCCGCATTCGAATAGTGGTGCATGTCGACCCAATACGCGCTCCTCTCCAGCGGATTCATCAGCGCGAAAAGATCGTCCTCGCCTATGTCGCCCACGGCGCTCACGGCGCGGCGAGCCGCATCATTGAGCTTGACAACCTTCTCCGCCTTTGCCGCGTTCTCGGTGTTGAGTGGAGTCGAAGACGCCCAGACGAGCCGTGCGCTGGGCTGCTTCGCCCTCACCAGTTTTAGCGCGGCAAGGTAGGACTTTTCATAGTCTGCAACGGGCGTTTCGCACGAATGAAGTCCGTTGTTGAAGTGGATGACGTCGTACTTCGCCTCGTCGAGATAGAACGCGAGAAGCCGCAGATAGCCTGGACTCGTCACGCAGTATGACGACGCCCAGTATGTGACGTTCGCCTTCCCGTCAAGTTTGGCCGCGACCTTGCCCTGATAACCCTGGCAGATCGAGTCGCCGACCAGGAGGACGCGGGGAAGGTTCTTCTTCGCGTCGGTCAAATGGTAGGCGTAGCTTATCGACCACTCCGTATTCTCGTGCCCCCGCACATTCTCCGCAACAGGATACTTCTCAGCTATCTCGTCGGCAACCGCCGTTGCCGCAAGCATCGTCGCGAACATCAATGTCCTCATCTTGATTTATCCTCCATCTTTGTTTCGATATCCCAGAGATCGAGCTCGTTTTCGTTCACCTCGACGTCGTCAGGCTCTGCGTCTTCTCGTCCGCTCGTTATCCATTTGAAAGAAATTCAAATACTGTCTCAGGCGTGATGGTGCGGCAGTCCGCGTCCGGATAGGCCGTCCTGAACGTCTTTGGCAATAGAACCCCTGCCTTGCGCGGATTCCACTTGAACTCGAACGCCTTGACGCCGGACGCGGATTCCTCAACCAAATCAACTTCCTGCTTCTGCGCGGTACGCCAGAAGAACTCCCGCGTCTCCGGTTCGTGGACGAGCCGCCACTTTGCACGCTCGGCAACAAGGTAGTTTTCCCAGAGATGCCCTGCCTCCACCGGGCCGCGCATATTGACAGGCCGCCAGTCGCCGACAACATAGTTTCGGATTCCGCAGTCGTTGAAATATATCTTCCTCGACTTCCGGAGTTCATTCCTGAGATTGCGCGCATAGCTTGTCACTTTGCGGACGATGTACGCCTTCTCGAGGATGTCTATGTACTTTGACACTGTCTTGTCGTCGGAACCTACCGTCTGCGCCAATTCGGAATAGACGACTTCCTGTCCGATCTGGAACGCCAGCGCACTGAGGATGCGGTCCAGAAGCTCCGAACGCTTGATCTCGCCCAGTGCCAATATGTCCTTGTAGAGATAGCCTTTCCCTATCATCCTCAGCCTGTCCACTTCATCTCCGGGATGCGTAACGACATCAGGATACATGCCGTAAATCATGCGCTGCTCGATCTTCCGCATTTCCTCTACGGGCGAGGAAAACGCGGCAAGCTCTGCAAACGACAAAGGCATAAGCGTGTAGTCGAATTTACGTCCCGTCATCGGCTCTTCTATCTTGTCTGCGAGTTCAACGCTTGACGAGCCTGACGCAATGACCTGGACATCCTTTATCTTGTCATACGCACGTTTGAGGACTATTCCTATGTTTGGCACTTTATGCGCCTCGTCTATGAATAGGACTTTCTTCCTGCCCATCAGCATTCGAAGCTTTTCGGCAGACGCATCTGCCAAAACCTGCCGATCCTGCGTCTCGTCGCCATTGAACGTAACAACGTCGGACGGAGATACGTTCGCCGACAAGTATGCCTCTACAGCCGTTGTCTTCCCCGCCTGCCGCGGTCCGTATATGACAATTGTCTTCCCACCAAACATCCGCTTGGCCAAAAAACTGTCAATATCGCGTTTTATATGCATTTTAACGTTCCCGATTTCGCCTGCTCCGACTTTCCAAATTGTAGTGTACCATAATTTATTTCGGAATACAATCCGAAATTATTATAATATTTTAGCTATGACATGCTACCCGACTCACAGTCCGCCGCGCCGCCTAAACCAACGCGCCTGAAATTCGGAACAAAGTCCGTCATCGAACGGGCGTCGACGCAGGACATAAAAGGCGGCGGACGCATCGTCGCCGCCGCACGCGAGGTCATCCGGCTCCATGCGTCCGAGGGAATCGGCGTCGCCGATGTGGCGATGCGGCTGAAGATATCCCGCAGACTTCTTGAAATGCGCTTCAGGGAGATTCTTGGCGTTGGCGTGGCGGACGAGATGAGGCGCGTACGGTTGGAAAACGTGTGCCGGCAGCTGCGCGGCACGAAGCTGCCTATCGGAGAAATCGCCGCAAGGTCCGGCTTCGCCTCCGAATCCCATCTCGGCGCCGCTTTCCGCCGCCAGTACGGCGTCACGATGCGCGACTGGCGGCAGAGCGGCGAGATGGAACCTCCGTCGTGAGTCCTGCGGACAATGGTTCTTCGCGTGCACAACCTCGACAAGACACTTTGCGGCCACCGACATCAGGCGGATGTCTTCGCAGGAACCCCCGAGACGACGCCATCAGGCGAGAACTTTATCCCGAAAAGAGCACTTTCTGATACTTGTATTGTACCATACCTTTTCATCCGAAACATACCCGATTGTGTGAAATAAAACAACTCAATCGGGCAAGTTCCGACATTAATCGCCGCATATTCAAATTCCAAGCAACCGGCGAAAAGGCATTACCGCATCGAAATATCCATCGGCCTCGACCGACGGCGCGATCTCCCCCTCGTAGACAATCGCCGTGTGCAGCGACACCCCGCGCTTCTTCGGAACGAGCCTGCATTTCCGCCGCACCTCGTCTATTATCTCACGCCCGATGTTCGCCTTTCGCTTTATCTCCACAATGCACATCGACATCCTCGTTTGAAGCAGAAGGTCAACCTGGACACCCTCGCGTCCGCCCGAAGAGACTCCCCTCCGCGAATATGGCGAAGCAGAGGTCAACATCACGTTGTCAAGATGAAGCGGCGCAAGGAGGCTGCGGAAATTATTGAGAACAAGATTCTCGAACTGCAACCCCATTATTGAATCCCAACCGGCGAACCTGTCAAGCCCGTCAAAATGGAAGGCGTTCGAATCTATCATGCCCTTCGCCGGCTCAATGTACTTGAGGTAGAACCTTGAATAGTTGTCGCTGAGCCGATATCGGCACTCGCGTATGTCCGCCCCGGTTTCGGGATTCTTGCCCGAATCCGCCGCTACCATTCCCGACTCCACAAGCTGTGACAAGGCGTTTGTTATGTTCCCGCCCTTGCCAACATCAAGAAACTTCGCTATTTCCGTGACACTTTTCGGGCCGTTTACAATAGCTCGGATGACTTGTGATGAGAATCTTGGCTGCCGTGTTATGACATCGGCAAACATTTCGTCGAAATCAACCCTCAGCGGTGCCTTGGGAAGGAAGCACATCTTCCTTATGTTTTCCTGCGCCGACAATCCCGGATTCAGCTCTTCAAGATATCTCGGCACGCCACCCGTTACGGACAAAACATCCGCAATGTCCCTAACGGCGACGCGCTCCAGCGCATCGCCCCAGAACTTCACGCATTCGCTCAACGGCAGTTCCGGAACGACAATATCCAGCGACCGACGTCCGTAGAACGCACCGTTGTCTATGATGTTCTCCTTTATCCACGCCGAAACGCTCCCGCATACCACAAGTATGAGACGATCATGGTCCTTGAAATGATTGTCCCACGCTATCTTTAGCGTCGCCGCAAATAGCGAATCGCCGTGCGCCATCCACGAAACCTCGTCCAGAAGAACAACCGTCTTTTCTCGAGGCTTAATCTCCTTCGCCAAACGGATAAACGCCCGCAACCAGTCCGCCGGACGAGAAGACTCGGCAGTTGTCTGAGAAGACAACTGAGATGCAAACGCATCCAATTCATCTTCCTTTGTCGTTCGCGACTCAGGCTTGAGCCCCTCGATTTTTATAAACCGAGCCTTGCTCTGTTTCGCAAACTGCTCAATCAATGTGCTTTTTCCTATTCTGCGCCTACCCCTACATGTGACTAATGAGGAAACCTTCTTTCCCCATAGATCCTGTAATCGTTGAAGCAAATCCTCTCGTCCAAAGAAATGCATCCATACCTCCTTTCTACAGTTTTGAAGTGTAATATAGCATAATTATTGCTAATACCGCAATAGTAAATTTATCACCTACTCTAAATATATGCCAATAGGTGACAATTATTCCGATGCTAAAAATTATCACCTATTCACCCTTTATGCCAATAGGTGAACCACTAATCCAAATCGTACACGCGCACGTAGTCGACGACGAAATCGTCGCCCGCCGCAGCCGCAGCGTCAAGCTCAGGGACGCCCTTCCCCGTCATGCGGTTGTTGCGGTACCACTTGGCCTCGGTCGTAAGGAGGACAAACTCCTCGACCTGCGAAACCGCCTCGCCCTCGCCCTGCCCCACCTTCGGCCCATGCTGCTTGCCGTCGATGAAGAACGTGTAGCCGTCCGGCTCCCACAACATGCCGAAGACATGAAACGCGGTCTTGTCGAGTTTCACTGAGTTTTCGCGGTTGAATTTGCCCGTGTCTGCGTCCTTTGAACGCCTCGGCACAGAGAAACCAAGATAGTCCGCACCATAACCGTTTGCGTGGAAGTGATGCGGAATCACCTCGCCGACTTCGAAGGATTCCATGATGTCGTGTTCGATCCCGGCGAAACGCGGATCAAGCGAGCAGCCCTGCGTGGGCGTCTGCATCCAGAACGCCGACCACCAGCCCGGCATCTGCTGCAGGCGGCAGCGGCATTCGTAATAACCATAGCGGTGCGCGAACTTCGCCTTCTCGCGCTTCGGGAGCGGCCAGAAGCCCTTGGGGTTGTCCTCGTGCGGAACGTCCCACACGAGCTCGCCCGTCTGGAGCTGCGGCGACACGAACTGACCGTCGGGCTTCTTGACGAGCTTCAGGTGAAGAAGCCCATCCTTCACTTCGACCGCGTTGTCTTCGGGCGTCGCGAACCAGTAGGCGCGCTGTCCCCAGAAATTGGTGCGGTAGCTCCACTTCGACGCATCTAACCGGTCGCCGTCAAACTCGTCGTTCCAGACAAGTTTGAATTTCTTTCCCTGCGGGAGAAGCGACGACTCGCGCCCTTCAAGCGTAACGACGCCACTGCATTGCGCAGTCTGCGTAAAAGCAAGCGATACAAACAGCGAAAGCAACCAGATGGTCAGAGAGGTGTTTTTCGTATTCATAAGCAAGTGGATTTCCTTTTGTGCACTTTCGGCTATTTGTATTGTACCATACCTTTTCTCTCGCAACGTACCCGATTGTGCGAAATAAAACAACTCAATCGGGCAATGCGGATGACCACTATGGATTCACGGGCTCGAATACGGCAACCGCGCCGCCCTCGTCGCAGAGGGCGAAGCTCTCCCGGCCGCTTTTGCGGACGCTGCGCTCGGAAACGGAAAGCGCCTTGGCGTCCGACGGCGTCCGCGCAGGATCGTCCGCGTATACGGTCATTTTCCATTCACCGTCGCCGAGGAAGCCGAGATCAAGGTCGACCGTCCTCGCGCTGACGGTCGTTGCGGCGAAATAGAACCTGCCGTCGTGGGACTCGCGGACAACCGCATAGAACTCCCCGCACCTGCCGGCTACGGGACGCGTATCCTTCCACGCGGCGGGAAGGCCGCGCAGCGCCTCGATGCCGGCCGCGCAGCGATAGCGCTCAGGCCAGTCGCAGAGAGTCATGAGCGGCGAGTCGAACTGGATGCACTGCGCGATTGAGTGGGTGCGCGTCCCCATCTCCTCTGCCCAGTGCGGGCAGCGGTCCGTCTCGTCGCCGTAGCGATGGCCTTTCGCGACCTGCGGCACGAAGTCCCTTGAATACACGTTGCCGAACCCACCGGGCGTGAAGTCGGCAGGTCCGAGCAGAAATCTTGTGAACGGCAGCGTTGCGCAATGTGCGGGCGTGACGGTCTTGCGGAATATGCTCATCTCGTTTCCGAGAACGGCCTCGCGCGTTATCATGTTGGGCCATGTGCGCTCTG
Organism: uncultured bacterium; assembly: GCA_902761275.1. GTDB lineage: Bacteria > Verrucomicrobiota > Kiritimatiellia > RFP12 > UBA1067 > UBA1067. The sequence goes on from CACWJS010000009.1 coordinate 18,555, forward strand.
CGCCGGTCGACTTGAACGACCCATGGAAATTGACCATGATCCTGTGGCGCGCGGCCGTGCGGCAGACGCGTTCACACCAGTTCACCATCTCCTGGTCCTGACGTTCAAGGAAGTCAGTCTTCACGCCGACTACACCCCACTTTTCAAGGCGCGAAAACGTCTCTTCGATGCCCACATCATCGATCAGCATCCAGTGTATCCAGACCCATATTCCAACGCCCTTCTCCCGCGCGTGCGCGACGATCCGCTCCAGGTCGAAGCCCTTTCGCGGCTCAAGCCGGACGTTGGGACCGTGGTTGGGACGCCGCGCGAAGCCGTACCATCCGCCGTCGATCATGTGGTACGGCCAGCCCATCTCCGCGGCAAAATCGACGAGCTTGAGGGTAAGTTCCGTCGAGAGCGAGTTGTTCGACTCGACCCACCAGTCCCACGTGCTCGCTCCGGGCTTGACGAAGGAGAAGTCGATCGACTTATCGGGCGGAGGGTTAAGGTTGACGATGATGTCGTTCTTGCGGATAAGGTCCAGAGCGTCGTCGCCGACGATAGCGACCCGCCACGGACTCGCTGCGGGCGCAGTCGCGATCACCGCCACGTCCGCCGTCGCCGCAGGGCTCGGAGATATCTTCGAGAGCGCCGCGACGAGGCGTGCGTCACCGTCGCGGTTCGCCGCGCGGTAGAAGAGTCCCGCCCAGTTGGAGAGCGCCGCCTCGCACAGCGCGATTGTGGCACCTCGCGTTTCAACAAGAACAGGCATGCCGACGTAGCGTTTCATGTCGACCGCGGCGAGCGGGCCGTGTACAAATGGCTCCTCTTGCGAATTCCGTTCGCCGGCGTATGTCGTAGTCCACGCCATGACGTCCTGATCGAAGCGCCATTCGGTAAGCTCATCCTTTATCTGAAAGCCGTCGAAGGCGGCCTGGCGCGGGAACGAGTAGCGGAAAGCAACGCCCTCGTCATACGCCCTGAACACGATGTCCATCCGCCGCGGATGTTTCTCGACGGTCGTTCCGCCGAGTTCGATGCGCGCGGCGCGCGCTTCCTCCTCTTCAAGTTCGACGACGAGTTCGTTGTAGCGGTCGCGCACTTTGCCGCGCCGATAGAGAGACGTCTCCCATGTCGTGTCGGCACTTGAGCGACGCACGCCGGATACTCTCATCGCGGAAAGTTCAGCGGCGTCTTTGTCGCAGTCGTTCCCGACCGCGAATCTGAACCCCATCGCGGAGGGCTTCACGAGCGTCTTTCCGTCGCGAAGGAGCGACCAGCGCATTCCTCCGTCGTCCGTACTGAAGACGGCCTGAAGCCTTCCGTCGGGCGAAGAAACCGTCAGCGCTGGACTATGGGGTCTGACCCCATAGTCAGCACGGTTGTTTATGAGCGCAAGACCGTCCACGCCGTCGGCGATTTCGACAAGTGGCTCCGCAGCTCCCTCCGGTCGCACGAAGACATTGCCCTCGAACGTCACGTCCGTCACGCGCTCGACGCGGGCGAAGCCGGAGTTCTCCCTTGAGCGGTCCCGTTTTCCCGTGAAAACAATGCGGTTGTTTCTGAACTTGAGCCCCGTGCCGAAGCGCAGGTCGGCGAAATAGCCAAGCGAATCGACGAACTCGCTGTCTTCCACAAGGATGTCGGATATGAAGCGGCGGTTCAAGCGCTCCGTCTTCACGTTCTCAGGGCAGCCAAGCCACGTCACGAAGTCAGCGCCAAGCGAATAGTAGGACCCGACAAGTTCCCGCACGCAGTTCCCCTCGAAACGGCAGTTCCGCACGACTACGTTTGTGGTGCCCATTCCCTCGGCCCACCACTTGAGCGTATAGTCCGCGATGCACCTGAGCGCATCGCCGTTAGTCCGTCGGAAGACGCAGTTCTCGACCGTGGCGTTCGACGCATTGACGAGAGTGCGCATCTCCATGTCCTCGAACGTGCAGTTGCGTATGATGACGCCGTCCGAAGATGCCGTACGGTCAAAGACAAGAAAATACCCTTCTTCTGGGTTGGACGCCGGAAGATCGCGATCAAGAAGGATCGTCTCGCCTTCCGTTCCAACGCACTTCCCCTTCCATCCCGTCGGGTTGTAGCCGGGATCGAGAAGCTCGATGTCGTTTCCGACGCCGGGACGGAAGTACCGCGCACCGCGCTCCAAGACGACTTGCAGCGTACGCGGTGCGACCTTCTTCGCCACCGTGAAGCGGTCGTGGACGTTGATTGCATCGTCCTGTTCGAGTTTTACCGTCAGGTTGTCGATGATGGCGTTCCCGTGCGAACGGACAAAGTGAATAGTGTCGGCGGAAGAGGAAATCGGATGCCGCCAGTCGCGCGGCGCGACAGTGACATTCTTGATCTGCCAGTTCCGCTGTGTTCCGCCCACATAGACGGCGTGTCCGAAGCATGACGGAATCTCGACATCGTGCAGCTCGAAATCCTCGTTCGAGACGAGGGTAAAACCGCCTTTGCCGTAATAGGCGTGGGCGATGCGGTATGTCTCGCCGGTTTTGTGCTGCCGAACACTGTCCCTGTTAAGCTTCGGCGAAAACGCGCGCATGTTCGGCCCCGTCCAGCGCGCGCGTCCGGGTTCCTCGACAAACGGATAGACCCTGACGCGCGTCGGGGAGAGCCAAAGCGTCTTACAGCCCATCTCGCCCTCGTACGTGCCGTGCCATATGTTGGGCCCACGCACGAACCGGCGGAAATCCTCCGCCATCGGCTGGGTGCGCTGGAACGGGAATATCTTGCCGTAGTAGGGATGCCGCGCGCCGCAGCCGAGAAGATCGTAGTCGATGTAGGACGCGTTGTCCGCGTCATCAACATGCGTCGCGGCGACCTTTGCGCACGTGGCCAGCGGCATGGTGCGCCAGTCCCAGTCCGTCACCATGTTGCCTATCTTCATGCGGCGGCAGTTGCGGATCACAAAGTTCGCGCCCGACCCGTCATGGTCCCAGGAAGGTTCGATCGGATACCGCAGCGGACGGCGGAAAACGAGTTCCGCGCCGCATCCGTCAAGTTCGAAGTCGACAAGTCCGTCAATCACGATAGGGTCGCCGAAGCAACGGTAGACGCCGGGCGCGAGCAGAACTTTCGACGCACCGATGCGCTTCGCCTCACGCACTGCCACCGCAATCGCCGCGCCGTTGTCATCGTTCGTCACCGAAAAGCCGAAATTCTCCGCTTTGATAACGGCGCCACCGTGCGGCCTCGGCGCGGCGACGGCGATTTCACCGGCGCCTGTCGGATCGGGACGAAGCGACGCCGTTCCATAATCCTTGCAGAACGGGATCGAAGTGGCCGAAGTCGGCGTCGCCGCGAAAAGCGCCGCCGTCAGTACAAACTCCAACACGAAAGACTTGTTCCTCATTGCATCACCTCTCACTCAAGCGTTTTGCATTGTTCTTTGAATTCTGCACGCGTCTGGTCTGTTACCGGTTCATCAAGAAGCCAGCCAAGCGCATTGACAAGAAGCGCCGCATTGTCCGCAGCCGTGATGCGGTAGGGCTGGAACGCCATCGGATCGGCGCTGACGACGACGCGCCCTTTCCCGAATGACTGCGCCGCAATTGCGCATGCACCCGGCATGGACGAAGTCTTCGGAAGCGACACGACCTTCTCCATTCGCGAGCCGTCAGAGAGCTTGATGGGCGTCAGGGCGAAAAGCTGCACCTTTCCGACGCCCTCCGCAATCGGATGCGTACCGACTGCGTCCGTAAGAATCTGCCGCGGATCGCCGAAACCGAAGGACGTGGCGTCTCGTGGCGGCTTTTTCGACCACGGAATCTCTACGCCCCAGGCTTCCTTGCCAAGCGAGAAGAAAGACATGTTGGCGTTCAGCGAACGTCCCGTGTAGATTTCCGCGAAAAGAGCGCCGCCGCCTTGCACATAATCCGAAAGCATCTTCCTGAACTCCGGCTTGCCAAAGAGCGGCTGCCAGTAGTCCAGCGAGTTTCCTTCTGTCACCACGACCGCCGCATATTGAGATATGAGTTCCGGCGTCCAGGCCATTGGATGGACCGCATCCACCTCCGCGCCCAGCGCGCGCACCGCCTCGACCTCATGCGGGAAAAGCTCCACGCCCGTGTACGGATGGCGGGCGTAGGGATTTACGACGCCGCCGGGCTCAGGACCGTCCAACGCAAAGAGGACGCGCTTCTTTCCAGGCGCGGGACATCCGAAACGCATGAGATTCTGGACGTAGAGGATCTTGTTTTTCTCCGCATCGGAGAGTTTAAAGTCCGGCACTTTCTCCCCTGGCGCAGAAAGGATGCAGACGGCGACACCTTGCGACCCTTCGACCGTCGTTTCGACGCCATCCGCCGTGCGGACAAATTCTCCCTCCATCCGCGTTATCTTCCAACCGCGCATCTCAGGCGGAAGCGTCACGCGGCACGTCTGGTCAAGGCCGCCCCAGTTCTGCAGATACAGCACCTTGCGCTTCGAGTCGCCTGCAAGCAGCCGCTCGACGCAGAGGAACTCGTCGGACGGCGCGATCTCCACCTTAAGCTCCGGTGAAGGCAGAAACGGCGCAAGCCGCTCTGCAAGCGTTTCCATGCCCAACCCCTTATCAAGCACGACGACACGACCTTTGCCCGTATCGCCCGACGCGAACGAGGCAAAACCGCTGTCGCGGTAGCGTGAAAAGGTCTTCCCCAGACTGCCCGGCGTGACAACGAGGATGCCGCCGCGCCGCACGTATTCTTTTGCGGCCTCAACCGTCTCGTCGAACGCGCACCAGATATCGGGTGCGACGATGACGGGATAGTCCGCCGCGACCTTGCGGAATCGCTCTTCGCCCAGGACGTCGAAGCGGTGTCCTGTGAACTCAAGCGCACCGGCCCAATCCATCAATTCATGGTGGTGGCTCTCCTGCGACGCCGGAAGCCCAGCGCCCGCGACATAGCTGTATAGAAACGCGACCTTCTCTTTCCTGAAGCGGACGGCTGGCAGGACGATTTCCGCAGCGGCCGCCAACTTCTTCGCGATTTCGGCCTGATACAGGCGAAGACGCTCAGACTTGTTCCAGTGCCAGACGATGGCGGCGGACTGTCCGCCTGTCAGATAGCTCCAGTACTGCGACGTGTAGTGCTTCTTCCCGTAGACGCCTGACTGGCCCAGCGTGTCCTGCGTCAAGATGCGGCAGCCGGGGTCTGTTGGCGGCACTTCGCCCTTTTCGAACGAAAGGGTAAGGACATTCTTCTCGCTGTCGCCGAACTTGATCGCATTCGTGACGTCGTACTTGAAGAACGCGCCCTTTGCAGCGGCCCTTCCCAGATACTTTCCGTTCAGCAATATATAGAACGACGCGGCGGCGCGTCCCGCCACATAGAACCGCTTGGAGCCGTCGGACCGGTCGTTCTCCAGTATCGCCGCAAGGTTGAAATTGCAGGAAAGCACCTTCTTGCCGTCTGGACGCTCCCAGATGTTGTACTGCCGTTCGCAGAGTTTCGCAAGGTCGTTCGCCTTCATCGCCTCCTCGGAGGGAGCCGCGGATATAACGTCTTCGACGATGTCCTCGGAATTGACGATGGGCTTTGTAGTGTTGCACCTGAAATAACGGCACGTGAAAAGCGGCCAGCATATCGCGTCGTGCAGCGTCTTCGGCTCGAACGGACGCTTTCCGTAGTCGTAGCACTTGAAACCGGAAGAATGGATGTAGAATATGTCCGCCATCGCGTCGATGGCGACGGGATCGTAGGCGGCATAGTTGTCGCGCGCGCTCTGGTGTCCGCGCACGTCCATACCGAAAAGCGCGGCGGGCGCGAACTTGCGCGCATGTTCAAATTCCTTGCGCGTGGCGGCGGTGGTGTCCGACTGCACGTAGAGCATCCAGTCCCAGTACATCTCCGGCGTTTCGCGCTTCTCCTTCGCGCGCATCGCGGCACGTTTGTTGCGGATGTCACGTACGGTCGGCAGATTGGCTAGCCACCCGGGCTTTGCATATGAGGATGCGTCCGTCACGCACTCTCCAACTGTATGCGGCATGACTACGTCGTCCCACGAGGCGAAGGACGTCTTCCAAACTCCGTTCGCCTCGTCCAGGGTGCCGTATTTCGCCCTGGCCCATTTGCGGAAACCCGCTTTCACGCGACTGTTATAGGGATCGGGACCTGGTTCGCGATTGAGTTCCGGCATGAAGAAGCCCGTCTTTCCGCCGTACATAAACAGCGGGCTGCGCTTCGCGTCCAGCAGCTTCAGTCCAAGATCGCTGCCGGGATCGGCGCCCATGTAGTGTCCGTGATCGTATATCGTTTCCAGAAGCTGCGGATGCCTCGTCAGAAGCTGGGGAAGCGAACCGCTCTGGGCCGGATGGAACGCACCTTCTGGCGCCTGGACCAGGAATCCGAGCCGGATCGACTCGCGCAGCCAGCTGAAATACGACTCGTCGAGTGTCGCCGTGAGATGTATTCCATCTGCCTGCTCCGCCCCCCTGACAACGCAGGAGGAATGCGGCATGCTCACGAGCGTCGTCCCGTGCAGCTTCGCGAGCCACAGACCGAGAGGCGTCGAATGTACGCCGCCAAGCGAAGACCCGTCGGAAGTCCAGAAGAACGGTTTGCCATCGCGCAGAAGAAGTCCGTCTTTCGCTTCATAGTCAAAGCGCTCCATCATCGGCACAGGATCGACCGTCTCATCGACCTTCTGCACGTCTACGGTGACAGAAGGCATTGGCGCGGCAAAAGCCGTGCTGAATGTTACCAGTGTTGCCAGTGTTACCAATGCCAATTCCCCTTTACATGTTCTCATCTTCCTTCACGAATGTCGGCGACGCGCAGCTTCGCGTCATTCCCGGGGATGAAGCGAACAAGATGCGTCGCATGTCCATAGACGCGCGTCTTGTAAACGCCCTTCGCCTTTCCCTCGTCCTTTTGTCGCCAGCAGTCGCGGACCTTCCACTCGCCTTCCATTCCCGCCGCCGCAATGTCGAAGGCGATTTCGCGCTCGTCCAGACCATAGTTCAAAAGACCGACCGCAATAGAGCCGTCCGCGAGCGGACGCGCCCAGACATCGTACCCGCCCTTGTCCACGATGCACGCCGCCGCCTTCCCGAGCGGATCCTGGTCGATTGCAATCACCTCGTCGTTCCTGAGAAGCGAGAGCGTGAAGTCGTCCAGCTTCGTCATGTCGCAGCCGATCATAAGGGGAGCTGCCGCGAGCGCCCAGAGCGATATGTGCGTGTACTGTTCGTTAGGCGCGAGACGGCTTCCCTTGAACTCGTTCCAGCACATGGGTCCTACGCAGAGCATGTCGGGGTCGTTCCATCCGCCCGGCTCTGCGTGACGCCACTGCGTCTTGAGAACCTTTACTGCATTCGCGATGGACGACCACCTGTCGAACACGTCGCCTGTAGTGCGCCAGCTCTGCCCGCCGACCTTGACGCCCCAGGAGCCCACGTCGTCCTTCCCGTATTGGCAGAGCGAGAACAAGATGTCGCGGTCCTGCGCCTTGAGCGCATCGCCCATGATGCGATAGGGACGCATTGCACGTTCCACGCCTTCGCCGGTCGCGACTTCCCCGTAGGTGCACCAGTCGTGCTTCAGATAGTCAAAGCCCCATTCGGCGTATGTCTTCGCATCCTGCGCCTCGTGCTGCCAGCTGCCTTCGCATCCTCCGCATGTCTTTGGCCCGGGTGAAGAATAGATCCCGGCCTTGAACCCCTTGGAGTGGATGTAGTCGACGAGCCCCTTCATGTCCGGAAAGCGCTTGTTCGTGTTGACCTTTCCGTTCTCGTCCCGCACAGGACCGTGGAGTTCCTTCATCCACGACGTGGGCTTGTTCTGCCAGAAGTCGTCGATGTTGACGTAGGCCCAGCCATGCTCGGCAAGCCCGGTCTTCTCAAACGCATCAGCCGCTTTGCGGACATCGTCGGCGGTCACATTCCAGGAGAAGCAGTTCCAGCTGTTCCAGCCCATCGCGGGGGTAAGCGATATCTTGTCGCCGACCTTTATCGTGAGGTCGCGGCAATCTCGCCCCTCACCGTTTTCGGCTGTAAAAGTCAACTTGTATTCGCCCGGCTCCTTTATGGAACCGGTGAGGACATGTGTGTCAGGATTGAACGACAAGCCGGGCGAGCGGCGCGCTCGGTGATCGCGCCCTACCGTTTCAACTTTCAACTTTGAACTTTCAACTTTCAACGTTATCGGCCGCTGGCCGGTGACGGGTACGCGATAGATTATCGGATGGCCTGGCCTCACGCCATAGACGACAGGCCCGTTGATGCGCGGCTTCGAGCTCTCCGGCGGCGTGAGGATGCCAAGCTGCGGCGTGTGCATCCTGACATCGTTTGGTGGATACTTCCCGTCGGCAAACTCGAAGACTGTCCCGAACGCCCATCCGGCCATAATGCCGTCCGCCCCTGACACCTCCAGGACGACGGACTCAAGGCCAGTCAGTTCCACCTTTGCATCAAGCTTCACGCCTTTCTTGACGCCGGACTTCTCCCACAGCGTCTTGCCGTCCGGAGCGACTATGCGGAATGTCGCAGGTTCGTCCACTTCGTTGCGGCAGTCGACGCCGCAGACTGCGTTAAGCGAAACTGCACCGCCGCCAAGCGGGATCGTGACTCGACTGGGCGTCTTGACGCAAAGCGAAGCCCAGTACTTCTTCCCCGCAAGGCACACGTCTCCAATATGTACTCCGTTAGGTCCCGCCTCTTTGCTGATATCCATCATCGGGATATCGTACTTGATGCCCGCAAAAGCCGTGGTGAATGTTGCCAATGCTGCCAATATTGCCAATTTCATTTTCAACCTCCCGAATATGCCTCACGCCAAGTTCGCGAAGTGCGCGAGGTTTCGTTCTTAGAGTCACTTTGCGGACTTAGCGTGCTTTGCGTGAGCTTAACAAGTGGTCTTTCCAACTGACTCTGGCTATTGGATACTGGATATTTTCACATTTGCACATTTTAATTCTCCTTTGTAACCTCGAATACGCATCCGTCGTTCTCGCGGATCGAGAGCGTTCCATCTTTGTACGTGCCGTTCCACACGCGTCCGACGGTGCCGTCGACTTTGACCGGAAACGCGACTGGCTTGTCGTGCGTGTTCACCGCAACGACAAGCGTCGTGCCGTCCGCGCAGGGATGTTCGGTGACGACAAGGCGCGGATCGTCCTTCGCGACACAGCGCTGCACCCCCGCCTCGCGCGCGGCGTAGGCGTAGATGCGCCACAGCTCGTTGGAGAAGCCGTTGTCCACGACTTCGTTTTCCTGCTCGACGATGCACTTCTCAAGCGCGAAGTTGACGACTATAACCTTGCCCTTCCCGAGATGCTTGATGCTCACGACGACATTGCCCGAGGAATCCTTCGCCACCACTTCGCAGTCAATGGGCTTCTGCTCGGCTGTGTAGGAATCTGCGAACGACATTTTCCGTCCCTTAAACTCGAACGACTCCTTCCGCCATTTGTGATAGGTCGTCTGCTCCAGCCCCGTAATCTCCGGCCAGTCGATGTAGCCCGTTTCGAATCCGCGCGAAACGAGCAGCGTGGCGCCGTTCTTCACGCGCGCGACCAAATCATCCCAGGTCTTGCGCGAATACGTCCCCCAGCCCTTTCCAGACGGGAGGATGTAGAATTTGGAATCCGGCAGTTCGCGCGAATCGGCGCCGACGAACTCCAGATCGAAGCCCGCTGCCTTTGAAAGCATGAACGCGCCGAACGTCTGGTGGTAGAAATCCTCGCGTTCGGAGACGAGGCACACGGCGTCGGTCTTGTACTTGGGCAGGACGTCGAACGGCAGAGAATCGCGGAAATCGCGAAACGCCTTGAGTTCCTTCGCCATCGGCTTGGGCGTGCGGTTTTCGTCCGCATGGAGAAGCCCCAGCTCCGGCTCCATATGGCATTCCGAATAGGGCGGATAGTCGAGATGCGTCTGCATGAACGCGCACCACCAGAGGTACGCGCCGAGTCCGTGCGCCCAGCAAGTGAACATCTGCTGGCGCATGCCCTTGGCGCTCATCCAGTCCGGCGACATCCTGGGGCCGAGGCTGCCAATCTCCTGCGGGAAAGAGGGTTTCCCCGAAACAGCGGAGTAGAACAGGCACTGCGACACCGGATGAAGCGCGTTGCGGAAGCAGTTGAACGGGCCCCTGTTCGCCTCGATGCGGAACGCGGCAGGATAGGGATGGGGGGTGAGCAGGTCGAGAAGCTCTCCCTGCATCTGAAGCGTCCATTTGTTGTAGTCGCCGCGCTGCGGGCCAAAGCCATCCGAAGTCTGGCTATGCATCCCGGAGACGACAGGACGCGATGGATCCTCCATGCGGATCGCGGACGAAATCGTATTGAGCCACATCCACGCCTGCGCGCGACTGTCAGCCGCACCCATGCAGTTGGACTCGTTGCCGAGGCACCAGGCGACGATTGCCTTCTTGCCCTTCATGCGCCGGACGAACGCGCGGGCGAAGCGCCCTTCCCACATCACGGCTTCGGGGTCAGTGATGAGATTCCTGTTTTCGACGATGCGCGGCGCAAAGAGCGTCCCGGACATCCAACCGGTTATGAGTGAAACCATGAGCTTCACGTTGTGCCGCTCGGCTATCTCGCAGAACTTCTCGAACCGCGCCACAGCGCCAGGGTCGAGCCAGAGCGGATCGTATATCTCTCCCTTTCCGCCGTCGCGCAGAAGTAGCGCCGGAGCTCCCTGGTACTTCTTTTCCTGCATGAGCGGCTGAAACTCGCTCCAGGTCGGAAAGACACGCATCAGCTCGATGCCGTTCGCCGCAAGTGCGGCAATGTCTTTTTCGATGGACGCTTCGTCCCACTCGTCTGCGCGCCACATCCTGATGCCCGACTTCGAGCCCCAGAAATTGACGCCCACAAGCATTTTCCCCTCGACGGGGAACGTCACTTCCGCGGCAACCGGCTCGGCGAAAGCCGTGGTGAATGTTGCCAACTTGGATATCGTGAACGTCTGGTTGGGAGCGGGCGGCACGTAGCCGTGGGTCGAACCCTGCACGAGCTTGGCAGAAACGGGGCACTTCATGTTGTAGTAGCTCAAGAGGACTCCGCGCGGCGGACACGCCAAGTCGCCGAGTCCCAGGCGCGTTATCTCCACTTTGCAAGTCGCGGGAACACGCTTAGCGTGAAGCGCGGCATCGAAGTAAAACGCCCCGTCGGCATGCGGAATGCCCCACGTATTGGAGATGAGCGGACCGCCCTCGCGGAGCGAGTTTCCGAGGTCGCAGCCCCAGGTGACCTCCGGACGCGCAGCTGTCAGGCCGTCGACAAGGCCGGCCGCCCACATCGTCTGCAATCCGCCCTGGCTACCTCCTGAAGCCTCAAGGTTCTTTCCGTCCCACTCCGGAAGCGTCTTCAGGTAGTCGTACGCGCGCATGACGCGCATTGCCATGTAGTAGAAGTAAGTCTCCCTCGGATTGTCGTAGTCCGACGGCTCGAGAGCGTATGGACGGCGTTTCGGCGCGCCTGGGACCACTCCGTTGACCTTGTTGCCGTAGTCCTTGTAGTACTGCTCGTCGTGTCCGACCATCTCGTACCCGTGGGCGTTGATGCAAAGCGTGATGCGGTTTGTCGGTATCCATTCGGGGACCTGCGGCACCTTGAACTCGTTGCCGTTGTAGCCGTCGAACTGTGCGCAGGCGGGAAGAGACCTCTCCTTCGCGTTCTCGGGGATAAACAGCCAGCCGGTGGCAGGCCTTGGTCCGAAACAGTCGATCTCGACCGCGTATACCTTTATCCTTCCCTTGAGCTTGTCGGGCGTCGCCTCTATGCGCTTGGCCTTGACCGGAATCGCCGCGAGCTTCGCTTTCGCCTCCGCCCAAAAGGCGTCGAAGTCTTCCGGCTCCTTCGTGGAGAGTTTCATTTTCTCCGTTTCCGCGCCGGCGCCGCCGCGAACCCCTATGCCCTTGTCATTTCGGGTGCGCTGGACTGAATCGAACATCTTGTAGTCATTGCCGACAAGCTGCGCATCGACGCGGATTATGCCCGGAACGGACAAACTCGTCTCCATCGAACAGCCCTTCGCGAGCGAAATCCCGTTCGTGCCGACGACCGTGATGCCGTCATCGCCTTCACGCTTCCAAATGACGTAAAGAGGTTCCTTCGCCTCGGAGGGCAGTTCCGCGACGCCGTCAAGGAAAAAATCAAACCGGATCGTCTCGCCGACCTTGTAGTCGATCGGGTTGGCCTTGTCCGTTTTCGCCTTGAGTTTAAGATCCTTGAGCTCGGTGCCGGAAGCCGCAACGGCAACGGCAATTGCCGCCATGGACAGCAATCTCTTCATCATGTATCTCCCTTCCTTGTTTTCCAACCAGCAACACTGGGGAAGTAGGTACCCCCCCCCGAAACTGACTCTGGCTATTGGATACTGGATGTTTTCACATTCTCTATTCTACCGAACGAAAATGGCTAGACCGTGTTTGAACTTGGCCTTGAGTACGCCGTTCACATACTCCGGAACGAATCCACGCGCCACCGTACCGTTCACATAGATCTTCCACGACGCAAAATTCTCAGCATCGATGACGGTCGTCAGATTGATCGGCACCTTGTAGTTCGGCTCGAGTCCACCGGAGACATTCGTCAGATACAGCTTGCCGTTCGCCGCCGGACGGAACTTCGTGATTGTAGGAATCTTGCCATAGTAGTAGGCAGTATCGACCGTAAGCCCGCCGATGGAAAGGTCGGCGTCAGCAATGGCCGAAAGGTCGAGCGTCCTGGCATATTGCACATCCTCGCGCACCTGTATCGAGCCATTGCCGGTCACCGAAAGTGGGCGCGTAAGCGTGTAGTTGTTGCCAAACCAGAGAACGCCATCCGCAACTTCCGTTCCAGCGACGGATTCAAGAACATTGGTCGCCTGCGGGTCGCCGACCACCAGTTTTGCCGCACCGAGTTTTTTGAACTTAATTGTGGACGAGGCGTTGGCCGCCAGTTTCACATTGGCCGACAGCAACTCATGCAGTCGCTGCTCGCTTTCCGTATTCCAGATGTCCAGCCCCAGCGTGGCGACGGTTTCGGACGAGTTCGTGATGACATTCAACTTGCTGTAGCCAGTGTTTCCGCCGATTGTAATGGCGTTCACCGTGTTCGCAGTGCCGTTAAGGTCGATCACAACCGGCGCGGCCTCGCTCGTGCCCGTTCCGTACTCGCCAACGGAGAACATCACCTTGCCTTTCCCTTCTCCATGCGGCAGAACATCGTCGGATGTCAGTTTCAGGCACATTCTTCCTCCAAGCTTGAAGTCGCCCGTGTTTCCCCAGACAATGCGTCCGCCTTCGTCCGCGCCGAGCATCACCGTCTTGGCGCTATAGTAGTGTGACAAAAGTACGAAATCGCCGTCTCCAGCTGTCTCTAATGTTCCCGCACCCTCGAAAAGCGAACATTGGGAGTAGGGGCGAATGCGAAGGCGGATCGGATTGCCGTCCACACTCTGAAGAACGATTTTCGCGCCATCGGCAACTTGGAGCTTAGTAGCGTCATCATAGATCGAGCGAAGTTCGCCACCCTCAAAAAGAATGCGCGCGGCGACATTTGCATTTTGGTTGCTGATGAACTGGTAGGACGCTGTGCCATGAGCGAGAAGACGAAGGATGTCGCTCGCTCCGGTATCGGATGAGACATCACTGCAAAGCGTGAATTTCGAGGTGTAGCCGACCGTGCCGATTAAGTTCGGGAAGGTGTCGCCGAAAACGGTGGTGATCTTATCACCTTGGCCATCCCATGTAAATGCCGCATCGCTTGGTTCCGAGACAACAATCGTGCCGCCCTTGCCATTGAACAGGATGTTTCTGTTTTTTGCCGTGACCATCCGCGCGCCGTTCGTGACAGTGACGGTGACGGGGTGCAATGCCGAAGTGCCGATAATGACCGTATGCCAGTTCGTGCTACCTGCGCCGTCAAGCAACAGATCGCTGTAGATTTTTAGATATTTGTAGCATTTTTCCGAGTCTTCCGTCGTAAAAGCATAGCCGTCGCCCTGTTCCCACACGGTTCCGTCGTAGGCACCGTAGGGATCGTTTTCGACTTTAGTTACCGTGAACTCCGACGCCGCGGCGAAAACACCACGTCCAGTCAGCAAAGCCGCACCGCAAAGCGAGGCGGCGAAGAAAGAATGCACCGTATGAATACTCATGTCTTCCCTTTCTCTTTTTTGCTTGTATTGCTCTATAAGCAATTTTCATTTGTATTATACCATATTCCCAACCGCACAACATACCCGATTGTGCGAAATAAAATGACTCAATCGGGCAATGCGGAAATGACTATGCGAGGCGTTTTCCTGAGGCAAGGCCGACGAGGGACCAGAACGCGCCGGCGAGGCCGACAAGCTGGATCTGGAGCGGAAGAGGAAAGACGTATACTGCGAACTGCACCGGAATCCAGACTGAGAAATCGGCGAGAAGAATCGGGAGGTATATCTGACGCAGGTAGCTGCGCGGCCATTCCGCGCGGCACCGCGCGAAGGAAAAGTCGCGCCCCTCCCAGAAGAAGAACACGGAATTGAGCGGAACGCAGAGAAGCGCGGACCATACGCATTTGTCGACAAGCACCTTTGCGACGAGCGTCGCGATGTCGTGCCCCGAGCCGAACACCTGCGCCTGGAGCGTGAAGAACGCATTGCTCGCAACGCCCCACGCACCCATCCAAACACAGTTGGCGAAGACGGTCAAGAACGGACGCGGCGGTCTTATCGATCTTATCGTCAGTAGAAACGCGCCAGGAAGAAGTCCGCAGAAGACGATTCTGTTCAGGACCGCCGCCTTCCACCCTCCGCCAGTCTGGAAATCGAAGACAGGCTGCAGCGCCGCCTTTACGCACGGCACGTATGTGTAGCCCGCGACCAACGCCGCCGCAAGCAGCCACAAGACGACCATCGGCAGCCAGTTCGCCTTAATTGACTCCCAGCCGACCCGCCACGAACCAAAGTTGTCCATGTTGTTTCCATTATCTGTCGATCTCGGAGAGGAGCGAACGGAGGAAGCCGGCCTTCTCGCGTGCCTTGGCCGCGCGCTCCATCGCCGAGTTGTCGCCGGCGAACTTCGCGTAGGCGTTGATGACGACGGGCTGCGGCGTTTCAAGCTCCTTGATCGCCTGCCTCAATTCCGCGATGAGCGGAGCGGCCTCCGCGTCTCGTCCGAGTTCGTGCAGGGCCTTGACGCGCCAGTAGTCCATCTCGCCCGCATGGATCCATCCCTTGAGGGAGTTTTCGAGTTCCGCCTTGTAGCCCGCCGCGTCGCCAAGCGCCTTCTTGCACTGCGCCATGTAGTAGCGGCTCTTCGGCTCGGTGCCTGCGTCGCCCGGACGCCCCGCCTGGAGGTTTTCGGGATAAGTCGTCGACTCCTCGAAGAATTTAAGCGCCGACTTGTAGTCGCCCTTCTCCATCGCGGCTTTTCCAAGTCCAAGGCACGACTCCACGAACGGCGCGAGAAGTCCGTCCGCTCCCTCCCAGACGTGGAAGCGGCGCGTTGTGAGTATCTTGTGCGCCTCGGCGTAGCGTCCGACTGCGTTCAGCGTGTAGGCATAGCGCAGGATGCACGGATCGTACTTGTCGACCGTCGCGCGGTACTTCTCCATGAGCGCCAGCCGCTCCGCCGCCGGAAGCTTCAGCTTCTCCGCAAGCTTGCCCGCCTCGTCGAGCGTGCGGAAGTTGCCGGGATCGGCGGCGAGCGACTTGAGGTAGTATTCGTAGGCCTCCTTGCTCGGCACGCCGGAAGGAATACCGGTGTTCGTGAAGTACGTCCCAGGATGCGAAAGAGCGAAGCCGATGCAGCGAAGCGCAAGGGCGTAGGAAGAGTTGGGAGTGGAGGAGTTGGTTTCGCACAGTTCGACGCAGCGCTTCCAATCGGCGAGGCCTGCATCCTTGCGGTCGTGGTTCCACTCGCAGCAACCGAGGTAGTACCATGTGTTCGCGAGTTCGGGCGCGGCGGCCGCTGCGATCTTAAGAACCTCTTCCTCTTCAAGACGATTCGGGAAGCAGTAGTCCGTCGGCATCGCGGCAGCGGCGGCAAACGCCGCTTGTGCGAGTTTAAAGTTTGAAGTTGAAAGTTTAAAGTTGCTGTCGACTCTGCACTCAACTTTAAACTTTTCACTTTCAACTTTCAACTTTTCCAGCATCGCCGCGCCCTTGAAGTAGCCGAAGAGCGCGTTCTTGTAGCTGTCGCACGCGGCGATGGTGTCCTTGAGCGGGAGCGCGCCCTCGGTAGCGTAGGGCTTTTCGGCTGCGGCCTTTGCTAGCGCTGCGTCGCAGAGCGCGATCACCTCGTCGTAACATCCGATGCCCCAGTAGTCGCTGATGCACTCCAAAAGCTGCTGCTCCTTGAGCCCGCGATTCTTCTCGGCCGCGGCAAATCCGTCGCGCTCCACAACCGCCCAATACTCCAGCGGATCGCACTGCTGCGCAATGTTGAAGTTGGGAGTGGGTGAGTTGGGAGTGGGTGAGTTAACCCCTCCACTCCTCCACTCCTCCACTCCTCCACTCTTAACTCCTTCACTCTTAACTCCTCCACTCTTAACTTCCAACTTCCTCAAGAAAATTCCCTTCATCGTCCACAGCTTCGCTTCGTCCTGGCCGAGCGCGAGGGCGTCGTCAATTCGCGCGAGCGCCTCAGTCCAGTCGCCCCTGAGCGCGGCGATGCGCGCGAGCTCGACATACGACTCCTTCTTGTGCGTAAGCCGCCAGGTGCAGCGCCAGAAGAGGTCTTCCGCGCGCTTCAGGTTGCCAAGATATCGCTCCACGAGCGCAAGATAGTACTCCGGCGCGGCGTCGAGCGCGCGCGTGTGGTTCTGCGTTGCGCGCGCAACTGCCCTCTCCAGATACGGCTTCGCCTCGGCGTAGCTTCCGTTCTTCGCAAGTCTCACGCCCATCGCAAGGTTGGCCTTGGAATAGTCTGGGTCGATTTCAAGCGCGCGCTTGTAATATGGCTCAGGGTCGATCAATCCGTTCTGGAACTGATCGAGGCGAAGACCAACCTCGTAGGCGAGCTCCGCGCTCGTGTATTCCTTCGGCTCTTTCGGATTCTCCACCTTCGGCGGAAGCTCCACGTCGCCCTGCGGCGGAACGGGCGTGTAGGAGAGGAACACCTTGCCGGACGCGTCGGCGATTGCGGCGGTAAACTCTTGGTCTTTGGCGCCGGATTCGACCTTGACGGTCTTGCACCACGGCGTGTTGGGGTCGATGGCGACATTCTTCTCCTCAAACGCCACGCCCGTCCCGCGAGTCCCGCCCGTCCCGCTCGTCCTGTAGACCGTCACCGTGCAGTCCTTGAGCACGCGCGTAGAGTGGAAGCCGACGAGCAACTTGTCGTCTGCGAGACGGTCTACGTTCACAGCTCCGTCGATCGTCACGTTCTTGATGCCGCCGATTCCCTTCACCGGGAACCAGAACTGCTCGACCTTGCGCGTCTCGTACGGCGCGATCCACGAGTAGTCCGGCTGGTTGTCCGACCAGCAGCCGACCATCAGCTCGAGATACGGTCCGTCGTTGTCCGTGAGCACCTTGTCCCACACGTGCGCCTCGGGGAAGTTGCCCCAGAGGAAAAACTTCTTGCCGACCGTGATGTGGCGGTTCGAGACATGCGCCGTTCCGCACTGCTTCTTGTGATCGTAGCCGGCCATGAACGCGTTGTCGGGGTCGAAGCCGAAGATGGAGCGCGACTCGATCGTGAAGTTCTTCCACCAGGAAAGGTCCATCGTTCCGGAGATGTCGTCTGCGTACTTCGAGCGCTGCGAGGGAAGGAGCTCGACTTCCTCCTTGCGCGGTCCGATCGGAAAACTCGTCCAGTAGTTCTTGTGGTGGTCGAAGCCGAGGTGCATCGACGGCGGGAAGAGAATCTGGTAGTCGTCTCCGCAGTGGACGGACACGTTCGCCCAGTAGATCATCGATTCGATCCACGGCTGACGGTTCATGAAGACGTTCTCCGCCCGCAGCACGGCGCGGTCGGGGAGGAGCGAAAGACCTATCGTCCACTTGAGGCGGCGCCTGAGCTCCGTCTCGCCGATCCAGATCGTCTTCGTGCCATCCTTGTTCGCGGTGAAACGCCAGTCGATCGGCATCGCGGTCGTGGCGCGGTGGTGGTGCGGGAAGTTCCATTCGACGCCGCCGGATATCCACGCGCCGAGCATTCCGATGAGCGCGGGCTTTATGACATGCTGGCGGTAGAACGTCTCGAATCCGGTCGCCTTGTCCGTGAAGTTGAGGAGGTGCCCGCCGTGCTCGGGGAGAAGCCCCATCTGGAGCCAGTCGTTCTCGAGCGTCAGGTACTTGTACGTCTCGTCGAACTTCTCGTCGTGCAGAACGTCCTGCATCGGATACGGGTAGACGCGCCCCTGCGCGCCCTGGTATACGCGCCCGGTGTAGAAGAGCGGCGTCTTGTCGTATCCTCCCGGCGCATACGTCGGAAGGACAATCGAATTCTCTTTGAACAGAACATCTCCTGCATTTGCAAGCAAGGAGAGAAGAGCGGAAAATACTAGTGCGGTCTGTTTCATGCCCCGCATTTTATCAAATCTCCAAGAGCACAACATACCCGTTAATGACAAAATTTTGTATTCATTTGGGCAATAGATATGTTATAATCTCCAACCATGGACATCATACTCTTCTTTCAGTCGACACTTCGCAAGAGCTGGCAGCAGAAACTGGCTGGCGTGCACATGTTTGCGCAGGAGCGCGGATGGTTCGTGCAGGTAATCAGCCGCTTCAACAGTCCGGAAGAAATCCGCAACGCACTGAAGGAATGGCATCCCATCGGCTGCCTGGTCGACTGCGCGATGAGCCACAGCGCGCCGCCCGACAAGATTTTCCGGGACATCCCCACAGTCTATCTTGACCAGGATCCTGCATGCAGTTCGCCGGAGCATCCCTGTCTTCTGCACGATTCAGCGGCCGAAGCCAAGCTTGCCGGTGCAGAGCTTCTGAAGCTCAAGTGCAAGTCCTACGCCTATATCGGAACAGGAAAGAACCTACACTGGGACAGAGACCGCCTTGCACAGTTCCAGAAGGACGTGCGGGCGGCGGGCGCCTCAGTTGCGGTTCTGCCGCAGACGGGGCTCCAGGAGGCGATCGTCAAACTGCCAAAACCATGCGGAATCCTCGGGACGAACGACGACTGCGCCATCAAGGCCTACCATGCCGCGACAGCGGCCGGGCTTGCGATTCCCGACGATGTCGCGATTGTCGGGATCGACAATGACGAGATGTTCTGCGAAGCCGTGTCGCCTGGGCTGACCAGCGCGGAGCCAGACTTCGAGCGTGCTGGCTACCGCCTCGCGCAGATACTGGCGGAGGAAATAGGAAAAGGGGGAAAAAGGAAGTCGGGGAAGAGAAAAGTCGAGTTCTACGGGCCGCTGCGGCTCGTGCGAAGAGGATCGACCGCCACTTCGTCGGGAACGAGCCCTCGCGTAAGACGTGCGCTGGAATATATCCGCCGAAACGCCTGCAGCCAGTCAATCTGCCTTGACCGTATAATCGAAGAGATGGGCTGTTCGAGAAGGATGGGGACGCTTCGGTTCAGAAAAGAGACGGGGCGCACCATACTTGAGGAGATACATGAACACCGCTTCGAGAAGGCATGCGACCTCCTTTCGCGGACGAGACTCCCCATTTCCACCGTGGTCGCCCACTGCGGCTACCGTTCCGACGCGTTCGCGAAGAAGATGTTCCTTGCCCGCACAGGGATAACGATGCGAGAATACAGAAAAAGCACGCTCCAGCAAAGTTCACGCCGTTAACTGGCGACTCGGCGGGCGCTTTCGAGAGTGTTCCAGAGGAGCATAGTTATCGTCATCGGTCCGACGCCTCCTGGAACGGGAGTAATTGCGCCTGCAACCTTGGAGCAGCTCTCGAAGTCGGCGTCGCCCACGAGACGGAAACCCTTCGGCTTCGTCGCGTCGGGAATCCTGTTTACGCCGACGTCTATTACTACCGCGCCCGGTTTGAGCATGTCGCCGGTAAGCGTGTTCGGCCGCCCGCGTCACGCGTGAAGTGGCCGACGTCAGGCGTCCCCGTGTGGCAGAGGGTGACTGTCGCGTTCGTCTCCTTGCGGGCGAGAAGCGCAGCGACTGGCTTGCCGACGATGTTGCTGCGCCCGATCACGACTGCATGCTTGCCGCGAATGTCCATCCCCGAGAATTCAATCAGCTTGATTATGCCGTGCGGCGTGCAGGGAAGAAAGCATTCGTCGCCGATCATCATCTTGCCGACGTTGATGGGCGTGAAGCCGTCGACGTCCTTCTCGGGCGCAATCGCGTCAATGACCGCCTTGTCGCGTATGTGCTTCGGCACGGGAAGCTGCACGAGGATGCCGTGTATCTCGGGATCGCAGTTGAGCTTCTTCACGAGCGAGACGAGCTCCTCCTCCGTCGTCTCGGCGGGAAGGCGTATTTCGCGCGAGAGCATCCCCGCCTCGGTGCATGCCTTTTCCTTGGCGGTGACATAGCTCACGCTTGCGGGATTGTCGCCAACGAGAATCACGGCGAGACCTGGCGTGACGCCCTTCTCCGACTTCAGCGCGGCGACTCCAGCCGCGATCTCCCCGCGCAGGCTGCGCGCAAGCTCCTTGCCGTCTATCAGCTTCATTTTGCCGATTCCTTTCTGTCCCCGACGGGATCTTCCTCCCATTCGACATAGCGGACGTCTTTGTCCTTCAGGTACGCCTTAGCCTTGACAGAGCGTGTCATCCCCATCGACTCGCACTCTATCGTTATCTCGAAGATTGTCGTGTCGTCAGGCTTGAACAGCAGATAGTTGCTCGCCTCGGTGCCTACCTGGGCGTTGTTGCCGCCGTAGTCGGCGACGCGCTGCTGGAGATCCTGGAAGTCCTTGTACTGCCACCAGCTCTGGGTCTCGTCGACGTCGTAGTCCGGTTCCTCGCTTTTTGCGCCGAGGATGGCGTCGATGTTCTCCGTGCTCTTTTCGAAATCCTCCTCGTCCTCTTCGTCGAAGATGCCTGGCACGGTCATCAGCTCGTCGCGCGTGCAGTCGTTCACGTAGACCTTGGCGCTGCCTACAGTGTTGAACATCTCCGCGATGCCCTTTACCGTAATCTGGTCCTTCGGGTCTTCCTCCGGGTTCAGGACGCCGTTTTCGTC
>CACWJS010000010.1 GCA_902761275.1 uncultured bacterium
GTCCGCGTGAAAGGTCTTGTACGCCCCGTCGATGTCGCTTATGAAATTCCTGTGCGTGAGCATCGCGCCCTTGGGCTTGCCCGTAGTACCGGAAGTGTAGATGATCGAGGCAACATCCTCCTCGCGAGCCACATGCGCGTCATACCACGCACCGCCGCCCGAAACGCGGAGCTTGTCGAACCCGACGACCTTGACTTTTCCGATGTTCTGCCCCTCGTTGATGACACCGTCGACGCAGACTATGCCCCTGAGCTTCGGCAGTTTCGACGCGAGGCCCATCATCATTTTGAGGTGGTGGACATCTGTCGTAACGACGACAGCCTCGGAATCGGCCAGGATGTACTCGACCTCGGCGTCGTGAAGCTTGGGGTCAAGCGGCACAACCGAGACTCCAGCGCCAGACTGGGCGAGATATGCCTCGAGCCAAGTTGGGGAATTCCCGAGGATGATCGCCACGTTCTCTTCACGCGGCTTCAGGTCGAAGCGCGTTCCGTAGCCCTCGGCGACGTCTCGCACGCGGGCGAGGTATTCCCGCCACGTGCGACGCATCCACGTCTTGTTTTCGCACCAGACGAGCGCGTTACGGCCAGGCCGCTCCGCGACGTTCTTTTCAAGCAATCCGCGAATTGTCATGTAATGACCCTCTGTTGTTGCGTGACATTATACCATAATTTGTCGCAAATGTGGCAATGCGTCGCACAACCACCGACAGCTGAACTTCTTGGACCAGACTTCCAATAGGCTATGCAAATAATCACTCAACGACATCAAGGCTTAGCTCCTGTGCAACGGCACGAACTATCCTGCCATAGTTCGTCGCTCCCGCAACCAGGAAAATCTGCGCCGGCGCAGAAACGAACCCTCCCGCCATCCCGCGGAGGAACATTTCGAATCGCGCTTCAGACATCTCGCGCGACGCGGCATACCCCACAAGCGAAATGTAAACCACTTTGGGCTTCTGCGCCATGATTTCCACAATCTTGCCGCGTATTGCGTCCGGCTTCCCGGCAATCGGAAGGAATATTCCGACGCCTCCAGACAAAGCCCTCAACCCGCCTTCCTCGCTAGACACGCCAACCAGATAGACATCGGCAACCTGAGGTGTCGGATGCACCTCCGACGGAGGTTCATTTGTCTGTGGTGGTGGTACTGGCAGCGGTGGTGGTACTGGCGGCGGATCTACCTCTCCAGGCTGATTAACGGGGACGCTTGCCTCCCGCTTCGAACTGAATATGGCGATAGTGCCGACCAGCGCACAAATCAACACAAGGATGGCGACAGCAACCCTGCGTAGAAGTGCCGCCCGACGAATTTTCTTCTCCCGCTGCTCCTCGAACTCGCGAACGCATGTCGGCAGCTTTGGCTCGACAAACACTGACGGCTCGCCGACGGACGGCACAGACTGCATCGTGACCTCCGTCGCCATCGTGACCATCGTCCTTGCCGCTCCTGCCCGCACTTCGTTGTTCTGCAAAACTCGCCCGCCGCAGTCAATAGACGCAAGCCTGGCGACAAGATCGCGCGCAGTTGCCACGCGCCGCGAGACATCCTTCTTGCACATATCGCCGATGAGCTCGGCCAGCGAAGCGGGCACATCGTGCGCGATTGCCCGGACATCTGGGAAAGGATCGGCCGAAAGAAGCTGTTTTACGATGGCGCCGAGTCCATTGCCTTCATAGGGACGCGCTCCGGACAGCATTTCATATAAAACCACTCCAAGGCTCCAGATGTCCGCCCTGCCGTCCACGGAACTGGAGTCGGTCGCCTGTTCCGGAGCCATATACGCAGGCGTCCCGAAAACCGCCGACGCCATGGTGACCAGCGTATCCTGCTCACCGGTTCCTTTTGCTATGCCAAGATCTGCAAGTTTCGCGGAGCCATCGGCGGCGAACATGATGTTTTCCGGCTTGATGTCGCGATGAACCATTCCTCGCTCATGCGCCGTAACGAGCGCAGCAGCGACCTGCCGCGCTATACGTACAGCCTCGTCTGCTGGTATCCGCCCCCTCTCGTGTATCCGGTCACGCAAAGTGCCACCGGGCAGATAGTCCATGATAAGATAGTAAAGCCCCGTCGCCTCATCTCGCCCGGCGTCGTGAACCGCAGCAAGGTTTGGATGGCGTATGCTTGAGGATAGCTTCGCCTCTCGGATGAAGCGGGTGACGAAGTCTCCCCCTTTTCGCGCAACAGCCGCGTCGAGCACCTTCAGCGCGAAAAGCGAGTCAAGGACGCTATGCCTCACAAGGTAGACCGCGCCCATCCCACCCGTGCCGAGCGTGCGCTCGACTTTGTACTTCCCGAATGTTTCACCACTATTCAGCATCGCCGCGCCCTCCATCATGACGGAAGATCAATCCCTGCAACTTTCGCCTCCTTCTCGAACGAAGGCGGTTCGCAGAGTGCGAATCGCCCGGAGACGGCGCCGTCTGCGGAGATGGACTCTGTACACCAGTTCTGCAGTTCGCGCACCTGGTACTCGCCGCCGGACAGCGGCATAACTTCGGCGATGGACACCACCTTGCGAGACCCGTCGGAAAGTCGCGCCGTGTGGATGACGGCGTCGATGGCCGAGGCAACCTGTGCACGTAGCGCGGCGAGCGGGATGTCGATGCCGCTCAGAAGTGCACACGTCTCGATTCGCCTGAGGCAGTCCTCAGGCGAGTTCGCGTGGATGGTTGACATGGAACCGGCATGACCAGTGTTGAGCGCCTGCAGAAGATCCAGCGCCTCGCCGCCGCGTATCTCGCCGATTACAAGCCGGTCTGGGCGGAGACGCAGCGCCGAGTGGATGAGGTCGCGTATCGTCACTTCGCCCTGCCCGTTTTTGTCCGCCTTGCGCGTCTCGAACGATACGACGTGCCGCTGCTGCAGCTGCAGTTCGGATGCGTCTTCTATGACGAGGACGCGCTCGCGGTCTGGAATAAAGGAGCTCACGGCGTTGAGCACGGAAGTCTTGCCGGAGCTCGTCGCACCGGAGACTATGACATTCTTGTGAAGCGCGACAAGCGCACGTATGAGCTTTATCGTGCTCTCATCCATGCTGCCGAACGACAGCATCTTGTCGATGGTCAGCGTGTCCTTCTTGAACTTGCGGATCGCGATCACCGTGCCGACGCGAGCGAGCGGCGGTATGACGGCGTGGACTCGGCTGCCGTCGGGGAGACGCGCGTCGAGGCGCGGGTGCATTTCATCGAGGAGACGCCCCACGGACTTCGCGATGTTGGTGGCGGCGGCCTTCAAGGCCGGCTCGCTGACGAACTTCGCCGTGACTTCCTCGAGTCTGCCGCCGCGCTCGATGTAGACCTGCTGCGGCCCGTTTATGAGGATTTCCGACACGGAATCGTCCTCCAAATACTCCTTAACCGGAGCGAGGAACAAAACCAGAAATGAATTGGTGTTTTCCACTCAAGCCTCCTTTCGTCACTCAGTTTTGAATCAATTTTGACACTCCGCGTCTCCTCGTGCCGACTGACGACGACCCTCCAGGTGGCTTGCTTTGTCCTGATGCAGCAGGCGGACGACACCCGGAATTCTCGAAACGGCTGAGAAACGCCCAGGCGCTGCGGATGTCAATCGCCACATTCACCTTCACGCTCCTGTCCTCGCCTCCAGCTGCAATCGTTCGCAGCATGCCGCTGCCATGCGCAGCCATCTCCGTGCGCAACTGCTCGCAGTCGTGCACAAATTCGTCGCGCCGTGCAACGGCCGTATCGTTGCTCTTGAACATGAGGTTCGCCTCAATGTGCAAATCAGTGCCGTCCACTCGAAACACGACGGCAAACGCACTAAGCTGTACGAGCAGTTCCTTTAGGGACCTTTGCTCCTCGTTCGCGTCTAACGGCAGTTCCGCAAGTCGTTCGGCATTGCCCACAAGTACAAATGCAGAACCGGGGAGCGGCGTTGCCGCCGGCGCAACAGCCAAGACAATGGCCAAAGAGTGTCTTACTCCGTACATCCCTCTACTTCACCTCCACTTTCATGAAATAAGAATCTGCACCGTCCGGCGGGATGACGGTGGCCTTTACCTTCCCGCCAACGACATCAAAAGTTGGTGCAACAGGCTTAAGGTAGTCAATGCTCTCCGCCCCGTAAACCTCAAAGACAGTATTTAGACGAGACACTACGGCCTCGGTATCCGCAACATCGACACCGTCGATAGAAAAGAGCATGTCAACTGATTTGCCGTCGGCATCCGGCGCGACATCATCTATCTTCAAATCCCCCTGCATAGGGACATCTATCAATGTCGGCGAGCCAAGTGCAAACGACATCCACGATGTCGTGGACGTGGCGGCGTTTTCGATTCCAACCGAATCCACCCACTCAACGTACTCCCCGTACGTCTCAATGTCGGCAGTCGCGTTCTTTGCCACGTTCGGATCCGCGAAAACGGACATGGCCGACTGGGCAGACGAAAGGTCTGCGTCGAAAAGCACCTGCGGCAAAACCGGAGCCAGATATTTGATCTGGATGCCATTCCAAGTCCCGGGGATGTCAACATTCCATCCTGTTGTTCCGATGCGCACATAGGCACGACACCCCTCGCCGACAGACAAGCTCGACACGTAGTTGCGACACGGATCGTCAACCCCGGCGGCCATCACGCCAAAGGCAGAAGAATTGACCGCCGGCGCATTGCCGTCGAAGATGACGTGGGTGAGCCTGTTGCATCCGGCAAACGCCCAGTTGCCTATGTTCGTGACACCCGCCGGAATGCCGACGGCATAAAGGTTCGTACATCCAAAAAATGCCCCTTCGCCAATATCTCGCACGCTGCCGGAGATCGACACGTCGACGAGGTTCCCGCAGCCGTCAAAGGCATTGGCGCCTATGCTGGTCACGCCCTCCGCGAAAACAGCCCGCTCCAGCCTGGAGCTTGCGAACATTCCCAGCGGTTCTGCGCTGAGGAGCGGCAGCAGAGACGAACCCACAGGAGCAACCCATTCCCGCTTCATGATGACGTCCGACGAAAAGGTGACACACAGGATGTTGCTACAGCCTATTCTCGCAAACGGCTTGTTGTCCGCATACCAACTGTATCCTGTACGCGCCGTCTCAATTGTCCAAGTCCCAATGTTTGTGACACCTGAATCGAAAACCACATTGGTTATCATTTCGCGGGCATCTCCAAAGACGACGGGAAGTCCTATGTCGCACACATGCTGGGACACCGTGACATCCCTGAGGTTCGCGCAGTCGGAAAACGGCGAATATGTGGATTCCTCCCACTCCATCAACGCCTGCATCTCGCTCAAGCCAATGCTGGGAAAGACTGGACGGGGTCCAGCCCAAGCACATTCGATGTTGGTCACCGTCGATGGTATGGTCAAAGAGACCAGATTGGAACATCCGTTAAACGCAGTCCGCGAGATCGACTTTACGAAGGGGGGTATTTCACACTCCATATGATCTTTGAGATCCACAGACACAAGCGTGCCGTCGAACGTTACGGAGAACACAGGCTCAAAAGCATTCGCCGGAACGGCTCCGACGGTCTCCGCATGAGCCACAGTTCCCATGCAAACGACCATGCCAAACAACGGTCTCAGCATAAAATTGCCACATCTCATCTCAACATTCCCTCCTTCGGCAACATTACCGTTTCCCGATTCATTCATCGTCGTCGTCAATCGCCACGTCCGTGGGTACGGAGTTCGTGGCGGCAGTGCCGAACTCAGCCATGTGCGACCACGCAAGGTCAAGCCTAGCCCTAACCAGAATCGACACCACACGTCCCGACAAACGCGGCTCAAGCCCCACCAGCAGCCCGTTCCCATATGTCTGGGATAGCAATGGCAGGGAATCAACAAGATCCTTGGAATACCTCTTAGCCAGGACCTCGGATTTGAACGTCCCGACAAGAGATGTCCGAACTTCAACGCCATCGACGCGCACGCGAACCTCCGCCGTGTCCATGGCGCGCAGCATTCTGCTGAATACGCGCATGTCCTTGGTGTCCTCAGGGAACACACCAGACCATGCTGGCGCATTCAACACAATGCCTATCGCGGAATCCCCGTTTTTGACGTTTGTCACGGCCTGCGACCGCGCGGGGGGGGGCTCAGTCTTGTTAGGTCGCTGAAACGCATTAAGATTGTACAGAAATTCGAATTGCGCAGACGACTCCATCTCCTATATCTTGAGGCTGATGCATTCACCACCCTCAGGATTCATCTTGAGTTCGTGGACTGGGCGCAGCCTCGTTCCGCCTCGGACATACCGGCCCTCCCCCTCTTTTGCAATTTCCGAAGCCATGGCGACAATATTCGACAAAACGCCCTTCTCGCTCCCGTCAAAAGTTATCTCGCCGCAGATTGCAAGCCGCAATGGCTTCTTTGACACGATGTACACATTGGCCAAAAGCGCTACATCCTTCTTGAAAAGGTCGAAGTCCGGGCCGCCGTCACTTGCCGCCTTGCTCTCCTTCTTTGCATTTTCCTTGTCGTTCTGTATGCGCGTCCAGAGGTCGCGATCCATTTTCTTCTCGGCCTGTCCAGTATTCAGGTAGAACACGCCATCAGCAGCGGCGTCAACACTCTTCCAGACGTCAGGCGTTCCGCCGACCGACCGCGCGGAGGTGAAAACCGCAATCAGGCAGATGAGGGATGTCGTAACCGTTCGCACAATTTTCACTTAGATCCACCTTTCTTTTTCACGCCGGTCTCGCCCCATGCAAAACCGAACTTCATCCTTTCAATCGGCCATAGCATCAAGATCAGCTCCCTGCCACCCTTCTTCCATGCCGAAAGAATGCGCTGACCCGACTTGTCCATCGGTATCTCGTGCCGCATCACATATCCCGCCTCCTTGAAACTCGCGTAAAAACCGCTGCGGACCTCGGCAAATGCATTTGTCGCCGTGCCAGTCATCTGCCATGTCTTGCCGGAGGTATCGACACGTTTCTCGGCAACAAGTGCCGGAAGCCTGAACGGACAGGGTTGTTCTGCCGCGCCGACATGAAGCGGAAGAGGAAGAAAGGCAAGAAGAATGTAAATGTGTTTCATGACATGCACCTTATTGCGCGTAATTGTAGAGCGTCCGTCTGTATTCTTCGACCGTAGCCGTCCCCTCGTCCGGGGAAACCATATCCTCCGTCTCCATCTTTGGCCACGGTTCGAGAGATATCCGCCAGACGTCTTCGACATATCTGTCATGGCGGTATTTGGACTCGTCCTCTCCTTCGTCGTTTCGCGGGAAACGCCTTAGAACATACGACTCCGGCGAGAAGCCGTCGCCTGCCAAATCGCCGTCATCGCCAGGGTCTTGGGTATATGAGATATCGTATTGGGCGCGATACAGGGCCTTGTCGTCGTTCTCGCCATTGCCCTGAAGGACACTTGATGCCGCTATAGCCCCGACATAGGCGGCGGACACCTTGCCCATCTTGACCACCATGTTCCCGACAACAAGGCGAGACCAAGGGGTTTCGCCGACATAATGGCCATCACCAAACTGCTTGCGGGAAATGTTGTGCGAACCACCTCCAAATGACGTCCAGAAATCCCCGCCGTTCGGGTCGACGGCCAGCTCCCTTTTGTTCCTGTCGAGAAAATATGCCTTCACGAGGTTGTTAATGTCGGTCCCTGAGACCCCATATCTGTCGCCGGCAAGCCATGCGTGGTTGCGGTTCGCCTCCTGGAGGCGAAGTTTCCCGACGAATATCTCGTAGGTCAGAAGCGTCCCACCAAATAGAAGCAGCAGGACTGGCATCATGAGAATGAACTCAAGTATGACGGAGCCGCGCCTCATTGGTTACCGTGCCCCTCTCCCGAGCCGCCACCCGGCGTACCTTCAGCTCCAATGCTGAGTATTTTCTTCAATTCCATCCCACTCTGGTTGACCATTGTCTTGAGCTCGGCGCCGGAAACGTCCGTCACCATCGTGCCCGCAAACTGGACAAGCGACATGTACTTGTCAATACCCTTTATCTTCGCCACTGCGGCATTGAATTTCTTCAGTAGTTTCGCCAGCAACTTGTCGATTTCTGCATTGATGTAGTTGCACAACTTGTCAATTGCCTTGTCAAGTATCTTGTCCAGGATTTTCTTTCCGATCTCCATCCAGTCCTCCCAGGTCATGTTCAAAAGCCGTTGAAACGCAGCCTCAACCTTTTCCCAGGACAGGTTCCTGAGGAACTCCACAATGGACTTGCCGTTGATCCCAAGCTCGCCGAACAAGTCTTTCAGAAACGGGAACTTCTTCGTGAGCTTGTCCAGCTGCTTGTCAATGGCCTTCGCAAACGCCGAAGCAAGGATGGTCTCGCCCGTGGCAATGAGGTTGTCCACCGCTTCGTCGAAGCCCTCGCCGTCGAGCCAAGTCCTGGCGACCTCTCCGGCTGCGTCCGCGATCTTGCGGGCGTCCTCATCCGACACGCCGTTGCTCCTGAGAAGCTCATACAAGGCCTCTCGCCCGGCCGCAGTAAGCGCACCGTCGTCTCCCGAAAGATCTGCGATGATTCCCTTCGCCAGAATCTTCACCTCGTCCGGAAGGTCGGATTCGTCGATCCACTCCGCGAGAAGCCCGCCTTCGCCGAACAGGATGTCCTTCCCGGCGTCCACGAGTTCCGTTCCGAGCTTGCCCCAGTCGGCGTCTGTGCCGTCGAACAGGCTTGCCACCGCGCCGGTCACGTCGCCGGCGATCTTCTTCGCCGTCTCGGGGTCAATGCCGACTTTCTCAAGTGCGTCGGCAATGGCCTTCCGCGTCGCTTCGTCGATTGCTTCGCCAACTGTCGTTGTACCAGCGAGGATCTCTGAAACCTTCTGCTTCACGGCCTCGCGCTGTGCGTCGGTAAGCCCGGGGATGGCGTCGATCGCGGCGCCGATGCCGCCTTTGACGAGGTTGTCGGTGTTGGACGGATCCTTCAGGATGTCGGTCACACCCTTGCCGATCTGCTCGGCGGACTCCTTTGAAAGCCCAGCTCGCTCAAGCGCCTTCGAGACGGCGTCGCCAACAGCCTCTTTTGCGACGTCGGCGACGGACTTGTCGTTCATCAAATCAGCCGCAGCCTTCTTCGCCGCAGCCTTCTGCTCGTCCGTAAGGCCGGGAATCGCGTCGATCGCCGCGTTTACTGCGGCCTTCTGGAGCGCATCGGTCTTCCCGGTGTTGACGAACTCGCCCACCCCCGCACCGATTTCCGCCGCAGTCTCCGGATTTACGCCGGCCCTCTTCAAGGCCTCGGTCACAAGTGCCCCTGCGTTTTCCTTCGCCACGTCGGCGACGGACTTGTCTCCACTTATCACGCTAGCCGCCGCTGCCTTGGCTTTAGCCCTCTGCTCGTCGGTAAGCCCAGGAATCGCGTCAATCGCCGCGTTCACGCCAGCCATGGTCAAGGCGTCCGTCTTCCCGGTCTTTACGTACGCATCGACCCCGGCGCCAATCTCGTTGGCTGTCTCCGTCTTTACTCCGGCCGCCTTGAGCGCCTCCGTAACGGCGTAGCCCGCCTTTTCGGCCGCCGCCTGGCCAAGAGTCTTTTCCCCTGAAAGCACCTGTGATGCCGCCTCCTTCGCATTCGCCCGCTGTTCGTCGGTGAGCCCTGGTATTGCCTCAATCGCGGCATTCACTCCGCCAGCCACCAGATTGCCGGTATTGGACGAATCCTTCAAGACGTCCGTCACGCCCTGCCCAATCTGCGCCGCCGTGTCCTTGGACACGCCTGCCTTTTCCAGGGCCGCCGCGACGCCCTGCCCCGCTGCCTCTTTCGCGACGTCTGCCGCCGTCTTGGTGCCGTTCAGGTAGTCCGACGCCGACTGCTTCGCCGCCGCCTTCTGTTCAGGCGTCAAGCCCGGGATGTTGTCAATGGCCTCCATCACCCCGGCGCGCAGCAGGGCTCCCCCGACCTCGCCCACGTTCACACTCTTGCCCTCACGTGTCTTCTCCACGGCGGAAAGCAGCGTCTGTTTCGCCGACTCGTCTTTCACGTATTTGTTGACGGCGTCCTTCACGGCGTTGAGCGCGGCCTCCTTCGTCGCGCCCTTGTTGCCCTCCAAGTATTCGCTGATGGCGGCGTTCACCACGGCCGCCTCCTTCTTCCCCATGTTCTTCTCCACCACATACTGCAGCTCGATGGACGCAGCCGTCTTGAGCGCCGTGGTGTTCTTCGTGTCGGAGACGTACGCGGAGAGGTTTTCGCCAATCGCCCTGGCCTTCTCCTCCGACATCCCGCCCTTGACAAGACTGTGCTGGAGCGCCTCGATGCTCGCAGTCTGGAGCGACCCGTCGATTCCCGCAAGCTGGTTCACCACGCCCTTCGCAATGGTCTTCTCGTTCGCGCTCAGGTCTTTGTTGGCGTCTATAGCACTGTTCAACCCCCCACGCAACAGTGCGTTCCCTACCTCGCCCACGTTCACGTTCTTGCCCTCGCGGGTCTTCTCCACGGCGGAAAGCAACGTCTGCTTCGCCGACTCGTCCGTGACATACTTGTTCAGCGCGTCCTGCACGGCGTTGAGCGCAGCCTCCTTCGTCGCGCCCTTGTTGCCCTCAAGGTACTCGCTGATGGCGGCGTTCACCACGGCCGCCTCCTTCTTCCCCATGTTCTTCTCCACCACATACTGCAACTCGATGGACGCGGCCGTCTTGAGAGCCGTGGTGTTCTTGGTGTCCGAGACATACGCGGAGAGGTTTTCGCCAATCGCCTTGGCCTTCTCCTCCGACATCCCGCCCTTGACAAGACTGTGCTGGAGCGCCTCGATGCTCGCAGTCTGAAGAGACCCGTCGATTCCCGCAAGCTGGTTCACAACTCCCTTCGCAATGGTCTTCTCGTTCGCGCTCAGCTTGCTGCTGTTGTCGATGGTCGTGTTCAACCCTCCGCGAAGAAGTGCATTCGCAACCTCTCCTGACTTGACTTCCTTCCCCGCCTGCGAATCGGCTGCAGACTGCAAAAGCGTCGCCTTCGCGGACTGGTCTGATATGTAGGTGTCAATCGCCTGGCTCAAAGCGGTGTAGGCAGCGCTCTTTGCCGTGCCTGACTCGGAGAAATAGTCGCCAAGCGCGGCGTTTATCACCGAGGCGCCATTCTTGCCAACGCTCTGCGACACGGCGGACTGCAACTCTGCGAGATGCGCCTGCATATACGCTGATGACGAGCCCTGCCCGGACGCATCCGCCTTGCCGCCGTCCGCATACAACACAGCTGCGGACAGCGCCGCAAGTGCGAGAATCATCGAGGAGATAAGATTCCGATTCATTTCCGCACCTCCTCGGCAATCTTGAACGCATTGACGATTTCGTCCGCCCTGGCGAAGTCAAACCACTGGAAAACGGTCTTCTTGTGCCCCGTTCCCAGATAGGCCAGCGCAAACAGGCGCGGGTGGTTCCTGTTCACATAGGCGTAAAGCCGCACGTTCGAACCATCAGAGGCCCTGTACCAGGCATACGGCTCGAAACCCCTGCGGACGGAAGACGGCAACTTGACAAAGTATGACGACATCATCTTCGCATGGTCTGACGAGAATATCAAGTCGAACACGGGTTTCTTTCCGTCCTGCATGATCTTCGCAAGCTGCCACGCCTCCTTGTAGTCCTTGGCGTTTCCGACAAAGTCATGCGCCATCTTGAGCCTCAGCGCCGAGCGCGTCTGTATAGCCTTTAGGTTCGCGGCCTCGTCACTCTCGGGATGCTCCGCCAAAAGCGGCATATCCGACGTCGATGGGTATGTTGAATCGAACTTCTGTCTTGTCTTTGCCGTCAATGCCGCCAGCGTCATCGGCAGGAGATGCTCCTTGGAAAGAACCGACTCCGCCGACGG
Organism: uncultured bacterium; assembly: GCA_902761275.1. Taxonomy (GTDB): domain Bacteria; phylum Verrucomicrobiota; class Kiritimatiellia; order RFP12; family UBA1067; genus UBA1067. The sequence continues at coordinate 11,744 of CACWJS010000010.1, forward strand.
GATCTCGGCGATCTGCTCGCCTCGGAAGCGCTCTCCGCTCAGGAAGGCGAAGTCCGTCACCTTGCGGACTGTCACCACCGCGCCATCGACCACCACGGCATCGCCATAGTTCTCCGCAACAAATATCGCATCCCACCATGGGTTGTAGAACCCAGCGATCGACCCCTTCTCTGAAACAGGCCCTCTCAGCTGCACAACGCCGACAAAGAAATCGCGAATTTGCTCGTCGGAGAAGTTCGCCTCCTTCAGCGCCCGCCATTTGTTCGCCGCGTCCTCGGAGAAAAACGCCTTTACCGCAAACTCGGAATTGGTGGCCATGGCCTTCCGGAAATGATGTTCCGTATAGGCCGCCTCGACGAACGCAACCGCCGTGCTTTCGGCGATCTCGCCAACGGCATCAGCGCAGAGTCCATTTATGCACATAAGTCCTCCGGCAAGGAAAACTGATAATTTCATCTTCGCCATATTACCTCCTACAAAACCTTGTTTTTCTTCAGAAGCTCATCTAGTTTCAGCTGATGCTCGTTGCCGGGCATCATGTTCTTCAGATTGAGAATATGCCCCGAGTCCGGGTCAAGCGGGTGCCAGCTCCGAGACTGATCGTTCGGATTGAGGGGATTCTCGTTCCCGACGTCCGTAGCACTTTTCGCAGTCTCCTTCCACCTCCACGTATCTCTTGCGGCATCTAGAACCTCCGCGCCGCGTCCGGCATACCGAAGCGGCAGAAGCGTGGCGTCCCAGTCCTGCTCACAGAGGTTCCACATCTGCTTGAACTGCGTTGCGTTTCCGTCACAAACGCATCCCGCCATGATCTTCGGGTCAGCCGCCTCGGTAGGCTTCCCGTCTTTCCACGCGCCGTTCTCAAAATGATGCGCTCCATTGCTCCCATAGTTCAAATTGTGCGCGTCCGAGAAGGCGTCGTATGTAACTTGGTACATGCGCGGGCCGTCATTTTCGCCGCCGCGCCTCAGCCGACGGACGCCGGCGCGTGCGGCTGACATCGTCCACATGTAGTTATGACCCAGAGTCTTGCCCTTGTACTTCACCCCGCTCGAAGGAGGGTCAAACGCGCTCAAGACACTCTTCTCCGAGACCTCGTCCTCGTCCGACCCCCAGAAGTTGTAGAGCTGCACAAACGGGTTGGAGTGCTTCATCGCAACGCCGACTACGATCGTGCCCAGCCCGTTGAAGAACTTCTCGTTCAGCACCCACGGCTCGCACTTCTCGCCGACGTAGCGGTCGTCGAATATCTCCTTGTCGTCGCCATATATGCGCGCATGGCCGTTGACCACGCCGGCGACGCAATCATTACGGAAGTTCCATGCCCTTGGCCCGCCATCAACCATGCAAGCGCAACTCTCATAGTCAGAGCGCTTTTGATCAAGAACACAGCGATCAAGGTAGCCACTTCCGCCGCCGCCCGTGTGATATGGGCTCACTGTCGCATCCAAAGAACAGCTGCCAGAACCAACCAACGGCTTCAGAGGTTTTAGAAATTCATTGGCATTTAAGGTCTTTGACATATAGCCGTGCCGATTGTCGTCAGCGATTTTCTCGTCAAACAATGGCGGTATCATGTCGATGAGCAACGCACTTGTAACCTCGCTAGGTATTCCTGACGCATATCCGTCCCCTGCGTATCGAGGCTTCAATCCACAAAACCACTTGGGGAAGTGATAATGCCCCAGTCCTCTGTGCCACCACTTGACCTTTGGGAATCTCCGTTTGTGCCTTATCGACCCCCAATCGCAGTATATTTCCGCTCCTTCTTTAACCTTGCATTTGCCCGTCAATAACGCGCACATACATAGATCCGCCCAAATCGAGAGCAATTTCGGTTTTTGAATGCAAATCCACTTGGCCGACGACCAGTCATAGTCTGAATATAACGCAACAGTATTACTTGACTTTGGGCACATGGCGAAGAGATTCGAGCCAGACCAATTACCTGTGGAAGGGGTGATGTCGGCATATTGATCCACAAGCCCCCCGACCAGATTGTTGAGAATGCTTGAGAGCACTTTACGCAATGCATTGCCGACGCCGGGAATACTGGAAGACGTCTTCTCTCCATCCCCGGCATTAGGAAGCCACGCATTTTCCAGGAAAAGATTGGCAATATGATTCCCTCGACTAACATAGCGCCTCAAGAATTGCAAGCCTGCTCCTGTTTCGTTAATGTTCGAATCTTTATAGCATCGCTGAATGCCCAGTGATCCCTCAGTTCGGACTGTACTCGGCATGCCATTACCTCCGCCTGTGGCATACCACTGAAGAAAGCTGTTGATCTCGCCTTTCTGCAAAGTGCCATTCGCGCCACCTCTGATAAACCATTGATCCAATCCCCAGCCTTTTCGCTCCCCTTCTGGGCTGGCAGTGTCAAGTGGGAACAGAGAGTAAAGTGGCTCTGACGTGTGCCCAGTCGTGTTCATCTGCAGGAACAGGCGCTCGCATGGCTCAGTATTGTAGAGGGGAGAGAAGAAGTCTGCCGCCTGGTCACCCTCGCTGCCGTTGTCTCCCATCTGGTATGGATTCGATCCTCGTGGGATGTAGAAATACGCGCTGTAGTTCTTCAGCGCCTTGTCGGCTTCCATCCGTGGATCCTTGAGCATGGATGCCAGCACGAACTGCGCCGTTGTCTTCATCGACTCATACATGTTGACGTTCACCGCGCTCAACATTGCATTCATCAACTGTATGTTCTTCTTGTCTGCATCAATTGCCTTGCCAAGCTGCGCACCCCAAACCGTATTAACAGCCAAAGAAGCACTTCCCGAGGCCCCAAGTCGCCCTTGCTGGCGAATCCGCTCTGCCTCCTCCTGGGCGCCAGCATCTCCTTCCGACTCATATGCGCCAGCGTTGCCAGACTCCATCTCGGCCTGCCACTTCTCGCCATGTTCATCAAGTCTTTGTTCCTCTTCAATCTTTCTATCTCGCTCGTCTTCAAGCTCCGCCTTGCGCTTGGCATATTCTTCCGGATCGGATGTGTCTAGTGCGTCAATCTTCGCCTGATACTCTTGAGTAATCAATGCCTTCACTTCTTCCTTTATTTTTCTTTCGCACTCTTCCTCTAGTTCCGCCTTTCGAGTTTCATAGTCTGGATCGTTCTTGTCCAACTCATCTATCTTCTTCTGGTACTCATCGCTGATTTCATCCTCTCTCTTGTCTATTTTAATCTTCCTGTCGCGCTCTTCCTCAAGCGCCGCCTTGCGAGCACTATAATCCGGATCGTTCACATCTAGCGCATCTATCTTCGCTTGATAATCGTTATAGATTTCTTCCTCCCCAGAAACGTCATGATCATCATCACCACCTGACTCTTGTTCTTCGCCTCCAGACAGTGCAGCCAAGGCTACATCTGAATTATCCATACCAGAAGAAACGGAATTGAGCAGCTGCTGTAGTTCTTCAAACGACTTGGCATCATACCTATGGCCATTGAATCTAATCTTATGATTCGGGCTTTTCCCCGGTTTAGCTTTCGGTCCAGATCCACACCACCATCCAATGCCCTCCTGCTCGTGATGACGGTTGCACTTCAAGTTCGCCCATCTTGAAGTAAGGGCATCAAACACCATCAAAACGGCCGATATCCACCCTGCATCAAGATTAAAATTCGCCACAAGATAACTGTGGTATGCCTTTGCATTCTCATAATCCTCTCTGAATCGCTTTTCCGTCAGCCTGAGCCACCTATACGTGATGTAGTCCATCTGCATGTTCGTCATGTGGACGTAGGTCCACGACATGGCACGGTTGATCGTGGCCATGCGGCTGAGGCCGTCAGCCTGCACGACTGCGGCGGAATAGGCCGCCGCGTCGCATGCGTTCTGCAGCTTGATTCTCGTGCGGACGGTCTCGCCTACCGCGTAGATCGACGCACAGAGCACGAAAAGGAAAAGGAAGAGGCACAGTGTCACCATGACGACAAAGCCCTCCTCGTCCCTGCGCAGGGACGACAGGCGGTTCAGCATCTTGGCAAGTGATTTCAGCATAGATCAGTTCCCCACCTGCCTTTCAATGGAAATGGGACGGACAGGAGCAGGCTGAATTGTTTTTATCGGATACTCGGGCAATACCTTACCCGGAAGAACAACAGGATAGACAGGAGGCATGTACGGAATAGGATCAAAGATAGGTTCAGGCATTGGAACATTCTCTATCGGAGGGTCCTCAACGGGAGGGGGCAATACCTGACTTTCTATACCGAGATATACCTTGTCCTCTTCCGCAGCGAGGGGGAAAGTCTCAGTCTTGTACGGCTTGGCGAGCGTGTACGACTCGCGGATGTATAGATACTGGCGAGAACCTTCCTCCACAGCGTCTCCAGAGGCTATCAATCCACCCTCGGCAGGATCAGAATCCCAGCCGTTTGGCTTTGGATTGTACGCAAAGACGATGGATCCAAACGGGATGACGAGCGGATACTTGAAATCGACCGTCGCCGTTACAGACGGGAAGTCGCCCGCATACTCCGATACGGAAACCCGCACCTGATTCGCGATGTTGTCAGAACATGGCACATCGTATGTGCCGTATATCGAGGGAATCTGAATCGGATTGGACCCCGTGTCTGAGAAACAGATCCACCCAAGCACCGTGCAGGCCGCCTTGTGGGCTACGCCGGAATCGCTGGCCGAGTAATCCCCTGGATTATAGACAAGCGCGGCTCTTGCTGCGCAGTAGGCGGCATACACCGTCATCTGGCGTGCGGTCAGGACAAGCGCTGCCTGGATGATGAAGAACACGAAAAACACGAATACGGGCAGCACAAGCACCGTTTCGAGCATCACCGAACCACGCCGTCTCATGGGGAGGCCCTCAAATATGCGGCATAGGCAAGCGTGGCGGCGGTTCCAAGGGCGATCGCAATTCCAAACGGAACCCGCACGCGTTCGTCCGACACAGGCGGCAGAGCGGACCGTCCCGCCCTGCGGTCGTAGCGCCAGTCGAAGACACAGCGAAAGCCATGCTTGACCCTGGCAAGCGACACCCGCCGCGAGAGCATCATGAACACAGCCACTGCAAGGCCGATGACGGAGACGAAAAGAAGTTCCGCAACGCAGAGGCGGAAACCCGCCAGTACGCCGCATGCAAACAGCATCTTCACGTCTCCGCCACCGGCGGATCTCATGAGGAACGGCAAAAGCAGGAACGCTCCGCAGACGAGTCCGCCAAACGCGCCATCCAGCATGCCCCCGACACCCTCCCCCGCAAAGCGAACGGCAAACGACACAAGCACCAACGCCATGTTCCAGGCGTTTGGCAGCGTGCGCGACCGGCAGTCCTTCCAGCAGAGGACCGCCAATACCGGCGCGGCAAAGCAGAGTGCCAGGAGCGGGTGCATCCAACTACTCGTTGCCGAACTCGCCACCGATCTGATCACCCAGCTCGTTGGCAGTCTTATTTTCCGTATTCTGATTCCCTCTGCCGGAATCAAGGTCGTCGGCCGCAGTCTTAACCTCGGTCGTGTTCTTGGCGTTCAGCGTCTTGTTTGTGCTGGACAGCATGTTCCGTAAGCTTCCGCTGAACACCATCACGAGCGCCACTACGGCGGCTCCGATCAGAAGAGCAATCACGATGTACTCCATCGCGACAGCACCCTTCTCTTCGCCAAGTAGGCGCCGCAGGATGCGCCCCATCCGTGAATCCTTGAACCATGAGTTCTTCATTTTTTCTCCTTTTTGTTGTTTCACACATCAGGGAATGGGGAGCGAAACCCCCGTCAGCATTCTCTGAAAAAACTGGACAAACTGTTGACCATGCCCCGTATAGCCCTTGCCGGGTTCAAAAAGGTCAACCCAAAACCATACGACCGCAAAAGCCATGAACGATGTGACAAGCAGGTACTCCAGCACGACCGATCCGCTTCTGCACAGGCAGGTGCCGACATGTCTGCCGCGCTTCATTTGGCCACCTCTCCCTCCGTACCGCCCTTGAAGCGATCCACCCACGCCTGCTTAAGATAGCTATCGCCGGGGATGCCGAGTTCAAGGGCCCTGCGCTCAGCAGCGGACTGCTCCTCAGGGGTCTTGCCGTTGCCCGAAAGCAGCATTACGCCGATTTCCCTGCGCAGCTCCCTGAACCGAGCGTTAACCTGTTGATTGAAATCTTGCGGCACGAAACCACATCCCCGGCCGCGAAGCTGGCAGGCCATTCCACCCGCGATTACCCCACGACGCGTCTGGTCAGAGGCGAATGTGCGCACTAGCTGCCGAACGAACGCCACGCGCCTAGAGTTCTGTTTCTCGGCATAACGCGCCCACTCCAGAACCTTGTTCCCCTTGTCGGCGTCGACGCTCGCCCTGACCTCCGCCATCACAGCGGAGAGCCGCTCGTCCTTTTTGCCAAAGCAGAAGTCACGGTATGAGTCAAGAAGTGTGAACACCTCAGGGGCCCTGAACAAAAGCGGCTTGAACCGCTCGTCCAGAATCGTGGAGTCAAAATCGCCGTCCAAGCTGTTCAGGTATGAAAAGAACACATACACGCCCACCGTCTCGTCGTAGACGCCCGAAGCTTTGCCGTCCGCATACCCCGGCATGGGTCTGCCGAGGCTGTCGCAGGAATAGACGGCCTTCAGGCGGTCGTCGTCAAACAGGCTCGCGCAGACCGGCGGTTCGGCGTCGAGCTTCATGCCGAGGCCATCGAACTGGAAACCGAAGTTCTTTAGCTGCGCGATGATTCCCGGAAGCGCGGCATTCGCCTCGATGAGCTCCTTGCGCCGCGTGGCAAGGACAGGGAAACTTATGCAATCCTCCGCGCTGGGGAGAGGCAGTTCTTGATTGAATTCCGCAAACGACCATTTCGCCACGGCCATGTAGTTGTCCCGAAGCCGGCGGTAACTGTCCCGCAGTGCGAGAACCGGCGCCCTGAACGCCTTGGACTGCTCGTGTACAAGCGGCGAAACCGGCAGCCCATCCTTCTTCCGGGATGTATTGCGCTGCGCATTTCCCGCGACAATGCGATCCAAGTCGGACAGGACAGCATCTGCCTTGTCCACGGAAGAAAACCCCTGCATCGAGCTCTGCATGTCGTCGTACTCTGAAAGCGTCAATGCAATCTCGGCCTTGAGGGCGACAAGCCTCTCGACGATCTTAGACTGGTATGGCCGGGGTGAATGCGAGCAGCCCGAAAGCACGCCGTCAATTCCGCGCAGGAGCTTCCGAAGCCTTCCTACATCCGGCTCCATCGCTGTGAAGGCCTCCTCCGCCTCAAGCAAATGCGTGATGACGGCGTGGGTTGTCTGGGCGTCTTTCATCTCGGCGACGGCCGTGGTAGCATTCCACTTCCAGTTGTCGTTGTTGACGGATATAAGCGTTCCAAACCGGGCGTTGACTTCCCTCAAATTAGCCTTGTCGCTTGACAGCGCCGCCTTTATCCCGTTCCATGCGTCGAACGTCTCCTTCCAGAGCTTGACGTTTTGAATAAGCTCAAGTCGGCGTTCCACGTCGTTGGCGTGCCCACGTGCGTCGGAAGCGAGCTTGAGCTGCTCCTGGGCCAGGTCGAACTGCTCCTTGGCCGCATACCGCTCGGCCTCGATACGCATGGTTTTGGCACTTGGCGATGCAAGAGTGTATGCAAAATAGACGCCTAGCGCGCAAGACAGCGTGAGGAAGACGACGGCCGCCATGCGGAGAAAGTGCGACCTGACATGCACTACACGCCTGTCTAGGAAGCGATAGTCGACGTACGCCACGGAAACAACATCGCCATCCTGCAGCATTCGCCCCGTCTTTAGGGCGTCGTCGGCGAGAATGGCTCCGTTCACCTTCGTGCCGTTTCGGCTGCCGCAGTCCCTGACCCAGCACGACCCGTCGGACTTGACCTCCAACACGGCATGCAGATGCGAGACGAGCTGATCGGATATGCATATCTCGCACTTGGGGTCCGAGCCGATTCGCACCGTATCCTTCGTCAGCTGGAAAGTCCTGCCCCTGTCCGCCCCGGACAACTGCTCGATGACGTGATACTTCTCCATCGCCTTGCCAGCAGCGGAAAAATCCCTCTCCACAATCAGCTTGCAGTCTCCAATGCTAAACACATCACCAGCGTCAACCTTCTGCTGGGAAACACGTCTGCCTGCGCAATATATGCCGTTGCGGCTCTCCAGATCCTTGACGACAACCGACGACCGGCGGAGAACAAGCATGGCATGCCTGCCGCTCACGCTCGTGCAACCGTCCGGAACCGCCCAGGCGCACTTCTGGGAACGCCCGATCAGAAGCGTAGGCGGCATATCCGCACCGCGAATCTCGTGCAGAATGCGGCCCTGGTATTCCAGTCGCAGCGAAAGCTCCTGCCTCTTTGCCATTATCGCCAATCCCTCCGCTTGATAAGTTCATAACGATAGTCGAAATCCTGAAACAGCGGAGTGAAGGCCGACTCGCTCAGCGACTGGATGGACATCATCGTCTCCTTTCGTCCGCTCACCTTCGCCTCAAGATACGAAAGCTTCTGCTGGTTGTACCAAACGGTCTGCGCCTCACGCAAGCTTGCGAGCATCCTCACGGCGTCATTGACATCTGCGGAGTTCCCGGCCTTCGAGGCCTTGACAAGCGCACTTTCTATACGCATGAACGCAGCCTCCCAGTGTACAGGCGCTTTTTGATCGAGGAATTTCCTTGCCTCGGCGAGGTCTGTCCCCGCGTCGGTGCCGCGGCGGAACCAGCCGCACCCTTCCCAGTGCTCGGGAATGCGCTTGTTGGCGTATATGACGAAATGGGCTATCGACGAGCGAAGGAACTCCTCAGCACGCCATTGCGCGGCAAGCGGCACCTCAATGCATATCAGGAAGGAATCCGACGCGCGACGAAGGAAAATGAAATATCCGAAGAACTCATCCTCCCCGTCCCGCCGCGTGTAGTCGAGGTACGAAAGCGGGACACCGGCGCTTGTCGTAGTGCCAATGAACCGACGCATCCTGTTCACGCCGGCGCTGAAAGTGCGATCAGACTCAGACATCCACCGCACCGCCCGGTCAAACGCATCGCGATGGTCCTCTTCGAGCGTGGCTGGGTCTGAGACGGTTCTGACGATGATTCCAAGCGGGATGTCGTGCAGCTGTCCCAATGCGCTGTTTACGACAACCTTGCCCGGCTCGTTTGTGGAAACCGACGATCCGTGGATGCCGGGATAGACGATGGCGAGATAGGGAGCGATCAAGACATAGTCGTTGAGGTCTTTGCCGTCATAAGACTTCGGCCACGACGTGAATTCCTCGGGTTTCGGACGCAGGACGGCGTACAGCGTCACCAACGTAGCCAGCAGGACCACGATGGGCACGACCCACATGAACGTCCGCTTCCTCTGCTTCGCCCTGATGCCGGCCTTGATCTTCTCCATTTCCTCGTCGGACGCCTGCATCGTGCGCTGAATCATCGTAACATCGATCGGCGACTGGGTTCGATGTCCCGTCAACCCAGGAGGGGGCGGATCCGAGGCACCGCATATCGTGAGCTGGCTGTCGGCCGCTTCGCCGTCCACGGCGACGAGCCTGGCCACGACCTTGCCTCCGAGCGCGATCTCGTCTCCCGGATTGACAACGCCACGCTCCCCTGGCTCCAAGGCTACTCCGTTCACATGCGTACGCCCCTGACGCTGACTCATATTCTCAAGCTCCACCTCGCCGCGATCGGACATGACGACGCGCAGATGCTCTCCAGAGACGTCGGACTCGGCCAGCTGCACGACATTTGACCTGGAACGCCCCACCGTGAGAGGCGTGCCACTCGCTATCGGCACGACCGCGCCCTGACGCGAACCGCTGAGAAACTCAAGTTGAAACGTCATTTCATCAACCCTCCAAGGCCGCTACTGAACACACGAATCAAAATCGGAGTCCCTATGATCAAGAACATCGCCGGCATGATAAAGGCGACGATCGGGAATATCATCGACGACGCCGCGCGCGCAGCCTTTCGCTCTGCTATGTTGAACCGCACACGACGCATCTCCTCGGACTGGATTTTCAGCGTATCGACAATCGAGGCACCAACCTCCAGTCCGTGTATAACGGCGTCGGCGAATGCCGAGAAGGCATCGTGCTGAATTCGCGCCGACATCGCCTCCAGCGCGTCGATGCGCGTCTTCCCAAGCTCAAGTTCGCGAAGCATCATCGCGTATTCCACCGTCAACGGCTCCGCCTTGTCCTCCGTCATGACATAATATCGCACAGCTGCGGTGAAGTCCACGCCAGAACGCATGGCGCTGCCGATAAGGTCTATCGAGAACGGCAGCGCGTGCACGATTTTCGTCTGCCGCCTCTCGGCGGCGCCATACACGGCCAGGGCCGGCCACACATAGCCAAGCAACCCGGCCAGAACCCCGAAGCCAACCACCTTCCCGACATCCCTTGTGACGCAAAGGACAAGCAGATTTGCAGCCACCAGAAAGGAAATCCCCAACAGCGCCTCCGCCGTGAACACGTATTCCGGCGTCATCCGCATGCCGCCGACAAGAATGGCCTTTCGCAGCTTCTCGGTCCTTCTTGGCTGCCAATCCGAGAGCCTGCATCCAAGCGATTCCACAAGCATGGAAAGAACTCGCCAAAGGCGCCTGAAGACAGGGGGCAGATTCCGGTCTGCCACCGACAGCGGATCCTCCTTGGGCATATGAAGGAAGAACGAAAGAAACAGGTACGGCACGAACACGACCGCAAAGACGATCAAATACACGAGCTGAACGTTCCACTCTCCATTCATGCCCTACACCTCCACAGTGGTGATCTTGCGCAAGACCGTGTATCCTGCCGCGATTAGGCCGGCCGCCCCAGCTATCGCCAGCCACCCGGTTCCGGTCTGGACAAGCGGACGCATAAGGACGGGGTCGATGAGGTAGAAGATCACGAACGCCGCGACAGGCGCAAGGGATATCATAAGCGCCTCGTAGCGGCCCTGAGCCGTCATGTTCTTCAGCCTCCCGTGAAAGTCGGTACGTGCGCGGATTGTCACGACCATTTCGTCGAGGACTTCGACAAGGCTCCCTCCCGAACGGGTCGTTAGCGCAATGCTTGTGGCGAGCAGGTGCAAGTCTTCGCTGGGCATACGCCTGCAGAGCTTCTCGAACGCCGTCGGGAAGTCCACGCCAAGCCGGTTCTCCCGAAGAACCACGGCCATCTCCACCTGCATCGGATTGCCGATGCGCTTTGCAACGGCATCCAGGGCCTGTCCAAAGGCAAGACCGGATTTCATCCCGTTTGCAAGACCCATCGTGAGATCCAGTATCTTGGAATCAAAGGCTTCCTTGCGCTTCGCCACCTTCCGTCTATAATAGGCGAGCACGAGCCAATACGTCGCCAAACCGGCCGCAGCCGACACCGGAACCGCAATCCGCATTTTCTCCACGCCAAAGGCCAACTGGAGGATGAAAAGAACCAACGCCACGATCAACGCCCCGTAGAAGCGTCGGGCGAGAAGAACGCCTGGCTTAACAAACCTGCCCAAGTCTTCGTCTTTGACGCGCCCCGACAGTTCCAGCTTCTCCTGAAGATAGCGAAACACCATGCGGATGAATATGGCAAAACTCAGCGTAGTAGCCGAGAAAATCAATGCCTTGTAGAACAACTGTTCCATCCAGAGACCTCCCTTGTCAGACCTTTGGCACGAACACCGACATGTCGAGCGACAGCCTTCCGCTCTTGCGAAGATCATCGACGAAGGCCGGTATGTTTCCGGTCGCCGTATGGTAGCCCTCGACTTCCCCCGTCGGCGAAATGCCAGTCTGAACGAAATCAAATATGTCCTGCATCAGGATCTGGTTGGACTCTCTACCCGTTATCTCGGTTATCTTCACGATTTTCCGCGAACCATCCAAAAGGCGCGTCTGCTGCACTACAAGGTCTATTGCCGAGGCAATTTGCTCGCGAATTGCAGAAGACGGCAGTTCCATTCCCGCCATAAGCACCATGTTCTCAAGGCGAGAAAGAGCATCACGCGGCGAGTTGGCGTGGCATGTCGTCAGGGACCCGTCATGCCCCGTGTTCATCGCCTGCAGCATGTCAAGCGCCTCAGGGCCGCGGCACTCGCCCACGATTATCCGGTCTGGCCGCATGCGAAGCGTGTTGATCACAAGGTCTCTGATCGAGATGCGACCCTTTCCCTCGATGTTTGCCGGGCGGGCTTCAAGCGTAACGAGGTTTCGGTGGGTGAGCTTGAGTTCAGCCGAGTCCTCCACCGTTATGACACGCTCCCCCGACGGAATGAACAGCGACAGCACGTTGAGAAGCGTTGTCTTGCCAGAACCGGTCCCCCCCGAAACAAGAATGTTCTTCCTGGCCTTGACCGCCTCTTCGAGAAACCGAGCCATTTCCAGAGTCATCGATCCAAAGCCGATCAGGTCGTCGGTCGTGAGTTTCTTCTCTGAAAACTTTCTTATCGTCAGAGCCGCCCCCTTGAGAGAGAGAGGCGGAATGATGGCGTTGACACGACTACCGTCAGGCAAACGAGCGTCAACCATGGGACTCGCGTCGTCAACATGCCTGCCAAGCGGCTCCACGATGCGCTGAATTATCGACAGGAGATGCCGCTCGTTCAGGAACTTCACGCCGCTGTCGAAGAGACGCCCTCTGCTTTCGACGAACACGACATCCGGCCCGTTCACCATGATCTCTGATATCTTCGGCGAACGTATGAGCGGCGAAATGGGGCCGAAGCCCATCAACTCGTCCATGAGAGCCTGCCTGAAAAGCGGCATCGGTATCCGAAGGGGGATTTCGTGTCTGTGCTCCTTCAGAGTCTGGTCAAGGCACCGCTCAACGCTTTCCTTGGTCTCGTTGTTGTCTCTCTCCTGAAGCGCGTTCTCGGAAAGGTTCAGCTTGTCGAGTATGTCCTCGTGGATGCTTCGCGTAAGCGCCATGATTTCTGGCGTATAAAGGACCATCGCATCCTTGAACTCATCGACAAAGTCGTTCTGCGGCACAGATTCACGCACGGCCTCCGCCTCGACGTGCGGCAGGGGCATAGGCTCTGCCGGATCAGCTTCGGCAGACGCGTCCAACCGCAGACTGTACGGGCCTATCCGTACCTCAACACCGGGAGAAAGCGACGTTATGCCAGCGATGCGGACGCCATTGACGAGCGTGCCGGCCGTGCTGGTATCACGAATTAGGAACGCCCCATCCCTAAGAATCAGCTCCGCATGGTGGCGAGACACGCTCGCGTCCTGAAGGACAATGTCGCAATCCGAATGACGGCCAATTCGCCAGAGTGCGCCGTCCCTCCCAAGGGCGCGCACCATCGGCGACGCATCACCGTCCCTCTTTATCACCAGCGCTGACATTGCCCCTCTCGCTCCCTACCAGTTGAACCAGTCCAGCCAAGACCAGAAGCCAGTATGCTTCTTGTTGCGGTCTTCAAGCTCCTGCTTCGTGTCTTTCTGCGCGGCAGGATACGTATTGGACGTCTCCTGGTCAAGAGGAATCTCGATCTGAGGCGTGGCGTCGCCCTTCACAAGCCTGGGGCAGACCAGCACAAGCAGCTGACTTGCCTGCTTCATGTCTCCATGCTCCGAGACAAACCAGTTCAGAACCGGCGTGTTGCGCAGGATCGGCAGCCCCGACTGCTGCGTTTCCTGGGCAATGCGCTTGGAGCCTGCGATGGCAATCGTCTTGTTCAGTTCGCAGAACACAGTCTGTTTTGTCGTGTCCTCCTTCAGATTGTACGAGTCCTCGGAGGCGCCAAGAAGATACGAGTTTACGAGATCGAGATTCAGCCTGGTCTTCGTCGGAGACACCAGGCCTCCCTTTACGGTGATGGTAAGCCCGTAGTTTATGTTCTGCAGGCTGCCGTTCTCTATGCCGTTCACCTTCGTGTATATCGTGCCGCCGGTATGTAGCTTGCCGCCTTCCGGATCGTTGTTCAGGAAGCTGACATACCCGGCGCTGTACGTGCGCGAAAGGCCGTTCTTCGCCAGAAAGGAAACGGTGCTGTCCATGTTGCCGCCGAACGTCGCCGACTTCGCCTGCGTCTGGCCGCCGTGGAAAAGCTCATACAGATAATTGATTCCGACCGAAAGAGTGGGCGTACTCGAAGATCCTATGCGGTCAAGATCGTCATCAGATATTCCAACGTACACGACATCCACCTGCAGCAGCGTCTCGACGAGCGAAAGATTGACGATCGCCCGTATCAAGCCCTTTGACTCGTCCGTTGCGCCAGACGTAGTCAACCATGTCTGGGTTGCGAGAATCTGGTGGACTTTGGAAATCTCACCTTCACTGTAGAGCTGTCCGCTTAGCGTGATTGCATCAGGTGCGATATTCATTGCAATCTCGCCGTCCTTCGGGAACTCACCTTCGGCCGCGAACACAAAACCGGCGTCGACAAGCATCTTCTTCAAGTTCATGAGCGTGGACGTGGAGGGACGGAACACCGCAAAGTTCACGCAGCTCCCCGCATAACTCGGCAACACCTTCTGCAGGAAGTTCCAGTGGTCTGCCTGCGTCACCGTGCCGCGAATCACGATCTTGTCCTCGTTTATGGATATGTCGAGCTCGGTCAGGGCGTCAAGATCCGTCCGTAGTTGCTTCAAGACTCTGGAGAGATTGGACTTGACAGACACCGAGTACTCCTTCCTCAGTCCGTTGCCGCTGGCGATGACGTCAAAGTCGCAGACCGCATTCGCCATGATGCGCAATTGAGACTCGGTAGCCTCCACGCGCACCTTGTCGTTGTTTCCGGGAATGACCCTGAAGCTCTCCACGACAAACGGGACCGTAATGGTCTTTGACGTCCCCACGATCATGCTAACGCGCTCGCTTTCCGCAAATGCCACCAGGCCCGCGAAAGCAAACGCCGACAGGATTATTGCCTTTTTCATGTTATTTCTCCTTTGTGCTTGAAGCATTGACCTCGAACGGTACAAGCGGAATTTCGATGTTCTGAAGTCCCTTAACCATTTCCGTAAGGGCTGAATCCTCGAATTTGCCGCCATCCGACCTGTTCAAAGCATTGTCGTCCTTCTTCTTTCGAAGAATAGGATACAGCGCGGCATTGCGCTGTATCGCGGTAAGGGCAATCGCCTGTTGCGGAGGCATCGAGAGCAGCACGCCATTGCCGTTTATCGCCAAGATGCTGACGCGAGGATAGACAACCGTAGTCACCGTGCGGTTGATCATCTCCACGCCCGCATCCGCATTCTTGCCGCGCTTTACGGCCTCTTTGTAGGTAAAAGTGCCGACGATGGCGATGTCATCACCAGGCTGGAGCATCTTCAGAAGAGTTGTATCTGCGAACTTTACAGGCACTCCCCACTGCCCGTCGCCCAAAGCCCGACTCTTGCTTTGATCAAGTTCAATGTCTAGATAAAGTATATAATCCCCCTTCATTATCGGCCGCTTCGCTCGCTGATTGTAGGTAAAAGCCATGTTGGAGACGTCTATGGCGTTCTTCGGGACTGCGCTTTCGGGAACGGATTTGACTCCAACCCTACTTTCGGGAATCAACTCCCCTGCCGCCACGTCGCCGGTAACAATCAAGACCTGGCGTTTCTTTTCCTCGGGCTTGTCCTCCCTCTGCATCGTCTTGCTGACGGCGAAAACGGCCGCCAAACCCAACAGGACTGCAGTAATCAATGGTATTGCATTTTTCATGCCTGCACGGCTCCTTCTTCATCTTGAGTTTTTCACGGGCAACAGCCATTGCCGAACGGCTTCGTCCTTCAGCGCCACCGATACGAGCTTGGCGCCTTGTTGCTGCGTAAGCCATGACGGTGCGGCAGCCTCCACAGAACCAAGCTCGACATCATCGAGCGAGAACTGCACCGGCTGTACATCCAATCCCTCGGCCGATATCGTCCCGGCGATCGTGCCACGGTAGACAAAGCCGCCGCCTGAAGGAACAAGCCTAACGGAATACACCGCGACCGTCGGCACGATCCGGACCGCACCCTCTTCACCTCGCTTCACATTGACGCCTGCCCGCGCCAATGCACCCGCAAGCTCGCTGTCAAACGTCGCGGCAACAGACTTCGGCATGGACGTCGGCGCGGTCACCGGCAGGACGACAGTACCTGACGGCGGCGGGGCAAGCACTTCATCCAAGACGGCCGGTATCTGCGGAAGAAGCGCGTCGATGGAACGTGCGGAAATCACACGGGCCCTTTTCGTATCTATCTCCGCAGTGGAGGCGTCGAACACCTTGAACGTCATCACGCGCGTCTCGCCAACCACTCCGACAGTCGTCGCTAGAAGTCTTGAAACCGTCTTGATCCTCCTGATGCGGGCGCGGCTCTGCGCCGAAAGGTCCACAAGGTCGGACGAAGTGGTGAACCCGATCTCCTCCTGCATCCTGGGAAGGTCGCTTCGAGATATTATGCGGAACGATCCGCCACGAGCCGAGCTTTCCAGCAAGTCCCAGAGAATCATGGCCTCCTTCTCGGCAACGCCGTCTCCGGCCTCGGGCTTCAGGATGGCAAGCGACGGGCGCGAATCGGCGGGAACTGTGTTCGCCGGAGCACTGCGCCCCGCTGTCCCAGCGGGCGCAGGCAGGCCGGGGACAGTCCCTGACGCCGCAGGGGACCCGCCTTCCCCCTCAAAAAACTCAATCACCTCGTCTGCGGCCTGCTCTATGGCCGAATGCATGAGGTTGTGGAAGATGTTGTTGTCGAACTGCGCCTCGCTTATTGGGCGGCGCTCCTCGTAAGTGCTGGTGACAGCCTTCGCGAACAATATGTCGCTCCCGCGATAGAGGGTCACTATGACATCGAGCGACCACACTGTCGTCTTTGTGGAATGTCCGTACGTCTGTCCATTGAACTCGTTTTCCTTCGAGCGGAGAAACGACACCGTCGCCGCGACACGATGCGTCGCGTTGGACACGGACGCAGTGCATGTAAACGGCCTGCCGCCCCTCGCAAGGCGGGCGTGCAGATACTCCCGTCCGAGTGCGACCGACTGTGCATCTACGTCACGGCCGCCTTTTGACGACGGATCGAACGACGCGGCCGTTCGCATTGCCTCAACATACACGCGCGGGCAAACGGCATTTGTGCTAGACTCGCCCGCAGAGGCTGCGAGCGCAGCTGCGAACAGCAAGATGACGATCAGTCGTTTCATGCGTATTTTCCTATATGGCAGCCAATCCGGCCGAGCACGCCGATTCAACGGCTCCCGGCCGGATCAGTCCCGGTTTACCTCGTTCCGACGTTGTTAGTCTTGACCGGCGTACCAGTCACACGCGTCGTAAGCACATAGACCCACCATAGGTTGATTGTCTGGTAATCTACCGCCATTTCAACAAGCGCGTCGGCGCCGGCCGCCTTGCGAAGCGCGGTCTTGAGCGCACGGCGCTGCGGGGATCCCGGAAGACCGACGCCAAAACCCAACACGGACACTTGCGTGTCGGTGCCTTCCACCTCCTCGCCAAGCACAGTATAGCGTCCCTGCTCAACAGGTTTTGACGCATATGTGAAGCTATTCGGTGTCGTCGTGCATCCAGTTATCGCCGCCACAACCACTCCCATTGCGATTATTTTTATCATTTTCATTTTTTATTTCCCTTATGTTTTTTTTGTTTTCCGTCCAGACCGCTGGACGTAAATCGTCAATAGACAACTCGGAATGAACAATAAGTCAGCATATACCGCTGGTCCGTCTTGAAATCGTCAAAACGAACCATGGCTTTCCCTCCCTCTTTTCCGCTCTGCTGTACACCAGCCCGATTGTCCATTTCCTTCATTACATACGCCTTGAGGTCGTCAGACGCTTTCTCCGCCGACTTCCCCATAAAGCCAAAGTCCGCCACGCATGTTCCGGACAATGTTGTCGGATCGTAGTTGAGAACCATTGCAGACCGCTCAAATGCCGTGAACGACACATCCCATTCGCGTCCGCTTCCAGCGAACCGACTTTTGTCATAGACCAGCCGCACACGGGAAGCCTCCACGCCAAGCTGATTCTCGCACCTCTGCTCCAATTGCGCGCGCAACCAATTCGCGGCACGCCCCTCGTCCCAATCGTTGCAGGCTAGGACACAAGTCCCCTGAACGACGCCGGCATCATTCTTGGGCTTGATTTCAAACGACCTGAACGATGGTTTCCTCACCTTTCCCGAATCTGGCGAAACACTCTCAAGCCGGGCTATCAGCGTACGGTCTGCCGCAATGTCTTCCAGGAATGCGGACGCGACCCCCTGTATGCACTTGTACACCGAATTCGGGACGAGATTGCCTCCATCCCATGGTAGCTCCGCATCAGCCCGATAGACCTTTTCATGGCAAACCACATTTCTGCCCACATCCAGAATCTCTATCCTCACGGTGACCGAGCTCTTGACCGAGCCCTCGTTGCGCGTGACAATAATGCCCATGACATCCACAGAAATCCTTACCGCAGGTTGCTGATCGCCAACAAGAGGATGGAAATGTTCTGACACTGCATGAAGAAACTGGTCTTTCACGAGAGAAGCCACGGGGACTGCCGCGACGGTCTCAGACGTGCCCCACAACATCGTTTTTGTCATGAACACACTGTCTATGTCTGAAGGAAAAACTATCTGCGTGGGGACCTCCTCGATGCGCCGAAGCTCAGGAAACACAAAAGTCGCAAATTCCCCGAACCGAACGGGTTCTTGCAGTTTGCGCCTACCGTCAAAAGACACCCCCATGCCTTCGATGGAGAACCCCTCTGGCTTGATGCTTTCGCAACCAGCCAACACCAGCATCGCAAAGCCACCGAAAGCCAAGATAGGAACTCTGTAGCTCAACTTTGTCATCTTTTGCCTTCCTTCCTTGCTGTGAATGTAAACCGTCACTCGTACTTGACTGTTGGCTGCGCCGTGTCGCTCCAAAATACCGTGCCCGTGGAGGTGTCTGTCATCTCCAGATTCAGGAAATGGTGGTAGACAACCCTGTCTCCATCGTCGGTGCGCTCACGTTTCAACTCGCCGGTCAAGATAAAGTCAGCAGAAGTATATTCGCCTATGCTCTGGAGATTTGCCGGGTTTTCCCCGTCGTCCACCGCCGCGACAACGGTCTTCTTCATCTGCGACCGCCTGGCATAGTCGATCACCTCGAACAACCTCGTCTTCCGGAGCTGCGATATGATTTCGCGATATGTCTGGCCGGTGGCGACAGAATCGCTGCGTCCGTCGCCGGTATTGTTCTCAATGGGTCGGACGGCGACCGTCGGAAGAACCCTTCCTGCGTCAGCGGCTCTTTTCTTGGCGGCATCGTACTGCGTAGTGAACATCGGATCAGTCTTCATCTGTTCGAACACCCTGACGATCGAGAGGTGCTTTTGTGTATACTCCATACGGTCGGTTTTCCCGAACACGTCGTCGTTCGGGTCCATGTAGCCGCGACGAGGGCCCGGGCGCATGGACTCGCAGCCCGCCGCTACAAATGCCAAAACTACTGCCAAAAGCATCTTGTCCATTTTTATTGCCTCCATGTTGACTACTTTACGCCATTGACGGCCTCGCCGGCCTTCTTGAGAATCGCGTCCGTCGTCTCGACGGGCTTTTCGGAGCCACCAGCCGGCTTGAGTCCAAGGTCTGGCGATTCTATCTTTCCGGAGCCCCAGTTCCACTTTGTGAGAACTTGCGGCATGCCCTCTATGCGCGTGTGCGAACTGGCAAGGTACTGCGCATACCCCTTCGCCTTCTCCGTGCGGCAAAAATCGTCCGTCGCACCAGACTTGTGCGCCCTGTCGAGAAGCTCCGCAAAATACGCGTCGTCCTTCGCCCTGCGCCGCCCCTCTTCCGTCGGCTCGAGGGTTACCAGATACGTCGAGTTGGCCATGAACATCGCCCGCACATTGTAGGGCAACGCAAACGGATATGATACCGTAAGGTTGTGGTTGCCAGGCGAAACTGGAATCTGCAGCGGAGCCTCGCCAATAGTCCCGGCCGTTCCATAGGAGAACCCGTCAATCGACACGTCGGCGCCAGGATAGTTGCATCCAAACGCAACCATGACCTTATTGGCTGCGTCCTGCTCCCATTTCACGCCGGCCATCTTCGACAGGAACATTGAAGACCCCTGCTTGCAGAGTTCCGATATAAGTTGGGAGTATATCGGCCGATTGTTTGTCTTGTACTCGTTCAAGGTGTACTTGCGAGACAAAACCGTAACCTCCTCGCCGCCGACGCTGGCTCCGCTGGGGATTCGCTTCGCCTGCAATGTCATCGTCACGGACAGCTGCCTTACCGCCCCTGCCGTCTCAATCTCCGAGACATCGTCTATCGAGGCCGTTATCAAGGCCTGTGCACCGAGGTTCTCGGCAAGCCGCGTTGCAGCGGAAGCCGGCATCTTCTCGCCCCACACGCCTCGGTTCTGGTCATCTCCAACAGCGTCGTTAGGGTCGATGATTTCGAACTGCCCGTTTCCGGAAAGAGCAGTGGAGAGCCGCGTTCCCACGTTCGAAAGCGGCTTCTTGAACTCCTCGGACGCATGGTTCTGCACGACAAGCATGGCCTTGACGGCGTCAGCATGTGCTAGCCCTGGCAATACGGCGCAAAAAAGAATTGGCAACAGTTTCTTCATATCGTTACTCCTGCGTGTAGTTTGTTTCGGTCATTCTCCAGCTCGGCGAATCGACAATCGGAAATCGTCCGTTCCCTGCAAGGGCGACACGGCCTCCAGCGGCACAACGTCGCGCCCATGGAACACGACGGGACGCCACGGCGTCGACGCATGCGTCTGCACCATTCCCTGCTTTGTCTTCCACTCGAACCTGTATTGGCACGGATAGTCCTGCTGGTTGGTGTTCTGCACCATCACCTGAACGTGCAGGAATCCTTCCGGGGTACGCTCCATCGCGTCCTGCACCATATTCAGATTTAGGGCAAACGCGGCGTCCTCTATGTAAAGATGCCCCTTCTCCACCCATACGCCGCTGGTCTTGGGCGAAAGGCACCCGGCAAACGCCAGGAAGGCCGTGACAACTGCGATTTTGCTGATTTTCATTTGTAGTGTCCTCCCGTCAGAATGCAAAGTTCAGTACAGGCATCACAGGCACGGATGAATCGCGATTGACGTTTATGACGCCAATCTGGAAGCCCTCCAGCTGCTCGGAGAAGTTGAACGCGCCAATCTGGAGGCCAGAGCCCTTCTCTGCAAAGTTGAAGGCGCCGATCTGGACACCACCTAACCTGCCGACTTTGTTGGCTATTGCGATCTGGAGACCGGAAAATGCGCCTTCCGTCCAACAGAACCCAGCAGCAAGCTGGAGACCGCTGAAGTTCCAGTCGGCGCGATTGAATATCCCCGCAATCTGCAAGGCTCCGTCCGAGGTTCCAACACGGTTGTACAGTCCCGATATTTCAAGTCCCCCCATCTCCTGGTCGGTTATGCCGCCTAGGACACCAAGGTCAAGCCCGTACACACAACGATGACGCCCGACAAAAAGATTAAAACGAAGCAACACGACATCCCACGATTCATTGGGCGTCTCAACCTTCGGCATCAAAGCGAAACCAAAAGGCTGTTCGCCAACCATTGGACGTTCTGGCAACGGCTTGATTTCGCGCGTCTGGACAAGCGGCTCCTGCGCCGCCGCGTCGTATTTTCGCACAGATACCTCCTGTGCTTGCACCGACAGCAAAACGCACCCGCCAAGTACTGCAAGACCAATTCGCAGTCTTCCCATCACGCATCCTTTCCTTGCCCCCTTTTGTTTCGTACATGCAGGAACACGCTGCCGAGGGGCAAAAAAAAGCGGCGCACTCCCTAAATCACATCTTCTGGAGGCGCCGCTAAGAGCCTGTAGCAAAACATGAATATGAAAGTACGCCGCGTGGATTGTCCACGTAGCGCACAGTCGTATTTCGCTTTGCTACTTGGAGAGTTAGCGGCTTTCCAGAAAGCGTCATACGCTGTTGCGTACGTTGTCGCAGGCGTCTGGTGCGTTTCTGCAACTCCTCGGCACATGCGTGCAAGCACATCGTTTCCGAGGTTTTGCCCTCATCCTTTTATTGGATTCAGGCCGATGACCCATAGTCGAAGCAGTCCACGCTCCAAATCTGGGTCTATGCCAAAGATCAAACCCTTTTCCACAGGGTGAAGCGCATTATACAATTTATTGACACATCTAGTCAACTAAAGTTTTCACTAAGTTTTCACTATGTGAATTGAAAAGTCAGATGCGCTATTGCAACGTCAGATGGACATGTGTAGCATCTGGTGTTGCAAACCGGGATTCCAAACGCCTCGATTTCATTGGG
>CACWJS010000011.1 GCA_902761275.1 uncultured bacterium
TCTCAATCGCATTGTACATCCTGTCGCTCGGCGCGTAGTGGCTGTACGGAATCGCCGAGTGCATCCACTTTCCCCAGAACTCCGTCTGCCACCAGCCCTTCGTCTCGGTCTTTTCGAGGAAAGGAGCGGTGATATAGTCGACGTCGGTTCCCATGACATGGCCGGCGATCATACGGTCGAGCTTCTCGCCAAGGGAGCCCTTGAGCCGAGTCTCGCCAATGTTGTCAATTGGATCGCACGACGCCGCAAGCGCGAAAGTCGCTGCGCCCGCCGCAAGCACAAAAACAGGAATCGTTCTGAAGTTCATGGGGAATCCCCTCTTCCTGGAAAACTTAGGACGGGTGGTTGTGGGAAGTGGATTCGAACCACTGAAGGCGTTAGCCAGCAGATTTACAGTCTGCCCTCGTTGACCGCTTGAGTATCCCACAATCGGAAAACGGCGCATAGTATATCATTCTACACGCCGTGAAGTCAAGGGGGCTTCTCAGCCCTCCGCCTCAAGGGCGGCGTCGACTTCGTCGGTCGTCTCCATGTTCGTGTAGACGTCCTGGACGTCTTCAAGATCCTCGAGCATTTCGACGAACTTGTTGATCGCCTTGGCGACGTTCACGTCAGAGACGGGATTCGTCATGTTGGGGACGAGCCCGATGCTCGAGCTCTCCTCGTCGACGTTGATGCCGCCGGCCTTGATCGCCTCGATGACGGTCGTGAAGTCGTTCGGCTGGCACTTGACGGTGAAACCGCCGTCCTCGGAAAGGACGTCCTCGGCGCCCGCCTCGAGCGCGACTTCCATCACCTTGTCCTCGGTAATGCCGTCTGCCGCGGGAATCATGATCTGGCCCATGCGGTCAAAAAGACGCGACGCGCTGCCCGGCTTCGCGAGCTCGAGGCCGTTCTTCTTGAAGACGTTCGAGACTTCCGCCGCGGCGCGGTTCTTGTTGTCGGTCAGGACGCGCACGACGACGGCGGTGCCGCCCTTGATGCCCTCGTACTGGGCGTCGACCATTTCGGCCGACTCGAGTTCGCCGGTGCCCTTCTTGATCGCGCGCTCGATGTTGTCGTTCGGCATCTGCGCCGCCTTCGCCTTGGCAATGAGAGTGCGGAGCGTCGGGTTGTTGTCGGGGTTGCCGCCCTTCGCCTTCACGACGATCGTGATTTCCTTGCCGAGTTTCGAGAAGATTTTGCCCTTCTTCGCGTCTGCCGCGCCTTTCGCGCGCTTGATTGTCGCCCAGTGGCTGTGACCTGACATGGTTTGTCCTTATCTTTTTTGTGTTAGTTTGAAACAGCGTCGTGCGCCCGGAATCATGCCTTGTGGCGATAGGTGATGCGACCCTTGCCGAGGTCGTAGGGCGAAATCTCGACGGTGACCTTGTCGCCAATCGCGATCTTGATGAAAAACTTGCGCATCTTCCCCGAGATGTGCGCGAGCACTTCGTGCCCGTTTTCGAGCTTCACCTTGTACATTGTTGCAGGCAGAACCTTGGTCACCGTCCCGGTGACTTCAATCGCCTGGTCTTCTTCTTTCGCCATTCAGCAGTTCCTTGTTTGCCTTTAAGTTTTGGTATTTTACCAAAAAACTGCTGGAGTTGCAATCGCGCAGGCTATCCGCAGACCTCCAGCAGGGTCGCCTTCAACTCCCGTACCGTGAACGGCTTACCCAGAAAGCCGTTGTACTTGCGAGTGCCGAACATCTTGCGTATGTCCTCCTCTGGAGACCCGGAGACGACGACGACCGGAACATCCGGCGACGCGACGCGAAACGCGTCGAAGAGCCGCACGACGTCGACGCCGCCTATGTGGGCGTCCATGAGGATTGAGTCTATGCAGCTGGAGCGTCGCCTCATCACCGCAAGCGCGGAAACACGGTCGCGCGCCACATGTGCAGAAACACCAAGCGATTTCAGCAATATGGAGAGAGTCTTGAGTATCGCCTCGTCGTCATCTACGACGAGGACTTCGGACGGCAGCGATCCGGGCGCTTTCTTCTGGACACTGGCGCCCTCTCGGGAACCGTCCGGCAATTTCGTCTGCGGGAGGAATATGGTGAACGTCGTGCCGTGGTCGAGAACACTCTCCACCTTGATGCCTCCGCCGTGCGCCTCCACGATTGTACGCACAGTAGCGAGGCCAAGTCCGCGGCCGAGGGTCTTGGACGACACATACGGGTCAAAAAGCTTGGGCAGGAGGCCTGTCGGGATTCCGGGACCATCGTCGGCGATCTTGAAGACGACGCCCGGGCCGGGAAGAAGAGGACGCTCCGATATGAAAGTGGCAGCCTTCTCCTCGGTCATTTCGAATGGCTCGGTCGAAATGTTGATGTGCCCAGGGCGCTCGCCAAGCGCCTCGGTCGCGTTCTTTATGATGTTGAAGAACACCTTCCAGAACTGGTTCGGGTCGGCGTCAACGTCTGGCAATCCCTCTGCAAGAGCATAGGATATCGCAACGTTGCCACTGACGACATGCGAGACAAGCGCCTGAATGTCCTTTACAAAGAATTCGGGCGACGCCCTCAAGAGCGACACCTTGTTGTCGCCGGCGAAGGCCATCAGCTCCTTTGTCATGCGCGATCCCCGCATGACCGCGTCGCGTATGGCGACTATGTCAAGCCCGGAACCAGAGTCCGCCGCGGCCGACTCCACAGTGCTCAGGATTACGGAAAGGACGTTGTTGACGTCGTGGGCGATGCCCGCGGCGAGAAGCGTCAGCGATTCGCGCTTCGAGGCGTCGAGGGCCCTCGCCTCGGCGGCGAGTCGCAGCTTGTGTTCGGCGGCTTCCCGCGTGACATCGCGGACTATCGCAAGCGCAAACACCTCGTCCATGCGCGTAATGCGCACCTCGAAATTCCGCGGATCGTCGCCGCTCGACTCGAGACGCACCGCCTGCACCGACGGCGCCTCGAAGACAGCGGCAATCGCCTTGGCAATCGCCTTGGAGCCCTCTTCGCCGAACACCTCAGCGCTCGGCGCTTCGCCACGAACCATCCCCGGAAGCGGCGGAGTTCCCTCGGGCTGCTTGTTCACGGCGACAAGGCGGCCACGCCTGTCGAAGACTGCGAGCGCATCTGGCAATCCGTCGATAAGCGCCCTGTGCCGCGCCTCCACTTGGGCGATCTTGACGGTTCGCTCCGTTATCGTCTCGAGCATCCTGTTGACGGACAGGGCTAACATGGCGAATTCGTCGTTGCCTTCCCAATCTATAGACGGACAGTCTATGTCCTCATGGTGCTCGCCAAGGTCGCGAATTGCCTCCGTCATCCTTGTCAGCGGATTTAGAAGCACCCTTCCCTGGAACCAGAAAATCGGCAAGATGAGGACTATCCCGACCATAGAGATGAAGAAGGTGAAGCGGCCGAGCGCTGAACGCGTCACGGTAGAGAGTGACGTAGGAAGCGAAACCGAAATCATGGACACGGCGTTGCCTGCTATGTCGCGAAGCGCGAACACGGCCTCGTACGGATTCGAGCCAAGGTTCCAGAACCCACCGGAATAAAAGCTTATCGCCTCGGAAAGCATCGGCACGATGCCAAAACCTGCCGTTCCCTTGTCGGCGCGCTGTGCGGCCTTGGCAGACGATGACAACGACACCGAGACTGCCACCTTGCGGTTCACAACGCGAACATCAAGTCCGGAGAAGCCGTTGTTGACGCTGGACGTGAACACTGTGGAGTCGAACGGAGCCCCGACCACAAAGCGCATCTCAGAACCCTCGACAGGTGGGACGACGAATACATAATGGGCCCTTCCGCACAGCTGAACAAGTCCAACAACTGGCGAGCTTCCCGCACTCGTCGGGGCGATCCACTCGGAAAGGCGCTCGACATAAGGCGACACATCTGCAGATGACACGGCCACCACACCGCCAGCACCCTTCGCCGCACCAAATGAAAACACGCCCGACTTTGAAAACGCGAGAACGAGGGACAGGTTGTAAAATTCAGGTTTCAAAAGCACCTTCGACACAGGTTCCCCATTCACAACCAACTTGGCGACCTCGGCAGCCGACTTCCTGCTCTCCTTCACAACCATGTCCGCATGGCTATAAGCAAGACGCGATATGTCGTACCCAATCTCCTCGACCTGGCGCTCCGCCTCTCGCATCATATGAACGAGGACGATGCGTCCGCCTATGTAGAACACCGCAAGACAAAGTAGAATCAGAAAAGCCGTGGCAAGCGAATACCGCGTACGGATCGAATGCAGCGTCCGCTTTAACACACCTTGCGAGGCAAGCTCATCATACTGCTCATGGGCCGTTTTCTTCATTTTCTTCCTTTCTTCCCCCTAAGCTCTCTTATCTGGTCGCGCAGATACGCCGCGCGCTCGAATTCAAGATTGTCCGCGGCCTCGAGCATGTCGCGCTCGAGTTCCGCCAAGATGTCTGCGACGGGAATCCCGTCGCGCGTCCCGCGCCCAGCACCTGGAGCCGCCGACGCCATGGAACCGGCAGTGAAGACATACGCCGACTCGTTTATCGCGCGCTTCACCGACTTCGGCACGATGCCGTGCTTCTCGTTGTAGGCAATCTGCTTTTTCCTGTGCGCCTTAGTGATACGCAACAAGTCCTTGATCGCATCGGTCTTCTTGTCGGCGTAGAGTATGACGCGCCCCTTCTCGTGGCGCGCAGTCCGCCCCGCAGTCTGGACGAGAGAAGTCGTGGACCTCAGGAACCCCTCCTTATCGGCGTCGAGAATCGCGACAAGCGCGACTTCAGGAAGATCGAGGCCTTCGCGCAGGAGATTGATCCCGACGAGAACGTCGAATTCGCCCTTTCTTAGTCGGTGGAGTATCGAGACTCGCTCTATCGCGTCGATGTCGCTGTGAAGGTACTCTACGCGGATGCCGGTCCCGTGGAGATACTGCGTCAAGTCTTCCGACGAGCGCTTAGTGAGCGTCGTTACGAAAACGCGGTCCTTCTGCTCGACGACGCGCTTGATCTCCGCTACGAGGTCGTCTATCTGGTTCGCGAGCGGGCGCATCTCTATAATCGGGTCGAGAAGCCCCGTCGGGCGAATCACCTGCTCCGCTACCGTCTTCGACTGCTCGTACTCGTAGTCGCCGGGCGTCGCCGAGCAGTAGACGATCTGGTGGACCTTCGCATTGAACTCGTCGAACTTCAAGGGCCTGTTGTCCTTCGCGCTCGGAAGCCGGAAGCCGAAGTCGACAAGCTTCTGCTTCCGCGCCTGGTCGCCATTGTACATCGCGCGTATCTGGGGCACGGAGACATGGCTCTCATCGATGATCGTGAGGAAGTCGTCGGGGAAATAGTCAAGAAGGCACTCCGGCGGCGAACCAGGCGCGCGGCCCGAAAGCGGGCGCGAGTAGTTCTCGATGCCGTTGCAGTAGCCAAGCTCGCGCATCATTTCGATGTCGTATTCAGTCCGTTCCTTGAGCCTCTGCGCTTCAAGGAGCTTGCCCTTGGAGGAAAAGAACTTCAGGCGGTCATCGAGCTCGGCCTCTATCCTCGCGAACGCCGCCTCGAATTTGTCCTTGCCCATGACAAACTGCTTTGCCGGGGTGACGACGGCGGCAGGCATCGTGACACCGCATTTTCCAGTAAGAGGATCGAGTTCGCGGATAGAGTCAATCTCGTCGCCGAAAAACTCGACCCTAATCGCCTTCGTCTCGTATGCGGGAAAGATGTCCACCACGTCGCCGCGCACGCGAAACGCTCCAGGCGCGAAGTCGTAGTCGTTCCTGACATACTGCGCCTCGACGAGCCGCGCGAGAAGTCGCTCGCGCGACAGCGACTCGCCAACCTTGAAACCGACAGCGAGATCGCGGTATTCGTCAGACTCGCCGAGGCCGTAGATGCAGCTTACCGACGAGACGACAATCACGTCGCGCCGCGCAATTAACGCGTTCGTAGCGGCGAGGCGGTAGCGCTCGATCTCCTCGTTTATCGACGCGTCCTTCTCGATGTAGGTGTCGGTCTGCGGAATGTACGCCTCGGGCTGGTAGTAGTCATAGTAGGAGATAAAGTACTCGACCGCGTTCTCGGGGAAAAACTCCTTGAGTTCCGCGAAGAGCTGGGCGGCAAGCGTCTTGTTGTGTGAGAGGATCAGCGTCGGCCGACCCCACTTGGCGATGAGATTCGCCATCGTGAAAGTCTTCCCGGAGCCCGTGACACCCTGGAGAACGAGCCTATCCTCGCCTCTCTTCAGGCCCTCATATAGCGCGGCGATCGCCTCTGGTTGGTCGCCCGTTGGCTTGAACTTCGACTTAAGGGCGAAGACACCCGCAGACTTGCCAGGGGCGCGCGCCATAATTAGGCCTCCCCCTTGCAGCCGCGTGTATAAACTGCGGCCGAGACAATGGCCGTGAAAGGCGCGACAAGAACGAGGCCAAAGCTTCCGACAAGCGTCTTTACGAGCTCCGCCGAGACGAGCGTCGAGTTGAGAAAATCCATCGGCGCCGTGCCCTGGGCGGCGAACACCATGAGCAGCGTAAGATACCCGCCAGAATAGGCAAGCAGGAGCGTCGTCGTCATCGTGCCGACCACGGCCCTTCCAATCCTGACACCAGACGCCGCAAGCTCGCGGAACCCGAGAGACGGACTGTGCCTGTGCACTTCCTCTACGCCCGCCGCGATGTCCATGCCAAGATCCATCACCGCGCCAGAGGAGGCGAGCACGATCGCGCCGAAGAAAACGTCCTGGAGATTGAGCCCCGAGAACCCCGAGTAGAGCAGCTGCTGCGCGAAAGGCATCGTCGCGCCGTTGACGTTCATGACGCGCCCGAAAAAATGGGCGAGCGCAAGCGAGGCAACGACGCCGAGCATCGACCCCGCAAACGCGCTAAAGCCCTTCTTCGTCCAACCGGCGACAAGATACATTATTACGCCAGTCAACGTGGCAACAGAGATGAACACAACGGTCGACGCATGCCATCCCGCGAGGACAAGCGGTATGAGAAGCTTCCACACGACAAGGCAGCTGAAGACAAAACTGAAAAGCGCCTTCAACCCAGTCCAGCCGCCGAACACGCAGAGAAGAATGCAGAACCCGGCAAAGAACGCAAAGCCCCAGCCCATGCGCCAGTGGTCGCGAGCGACGAGAATGTCGCCATCCGCCGCGTTCTGCGGCAAAACGACAAGCGCAGTGTCGCCAATAGTGAATTTCTTGTCAAGCTCCATCTGCGCGCGCAGTTCGTTTGCGGCCTGAAAAACGCGCCCGTCGGGAAGGCGCACCTTCAACTGCTGAGTGCCAAACTCGACGAGCCCATGCAGCTGCAATCCCGAATCGTCGGTCTCTACAACCTCCGCCCGCACCGTCCGCACCCCGTCGTCCGAAAGGCGCCGCGGCCCGGGGACAAGGAGAAGCGCCGCGCAGCAAAGCGCGAAAACGGCGGCGGAGATGACATTCCTCATTCGTAGAACGCCTTCATTATCCTGGATATGTCGGTGTTCTCAATAAACCCGGAGAACTGCTCGGCGCAGCGGCCCTTTGCTGTCGTGAGAACGGGCATCGCGGTATGCGCGCCGGAACTCCAGCCGATGCCGCACTTGTGCGACATCACGACGCGGCACTCGCCGCCAAGGAGATAGCGCTTCTCGCCGTCGTACTTCGAGTTCTCCTCAATCTTCGACTTGTGAAAATCGACATCGTGGTCGAAGGCCGCGACAATGCCCTTAAGCTCGGCTTTTGTAAGCACCATGCCGTCCTTCTTGGCGTCGCCCTCGAACTTGAAGCCAAACGCCTCGGTTATAATCGGCTTGACGTCACCGAACGAAAGAGCAGGATTTGCCTTGAACGCAGCGGCGACCTTATCTTCGAACTTGCCGACGGACATGGTCTGGTTCACGAGGCGATCCATGTAGAGAGCGTAGCCAGTGCCAGCGAAGCCCATCGACATGCCTCCGGTCTCGTGATCGCCAGTGACGACGACGAGCGTGTCGTCGGGATGCTTGTCCTGAAATTGTAACGCGACCTTGATCGCCTCGTCGAGCGCCAGGACGTCGCGAAGGTTCGTCGCCGCGTCGTTGCTGTGTCCCGCCCAGTCTATGCGACCGCCCTCGGCCATGATGAAAAAGCCGCTGTCGCCATCGAGCATCTCAACCGCCTTGGCGACCATCTCGGCGATCGTCGGCTGGGTACCGTCGGCGTCGATCGTAGACTCGAGCGCACCGTTCGTGAACTTGGTGAACACCTTGCCGTCGCCCGGCTTGAGCGCGAGGAACTGGTCCTTCGTCTCGACGATGTTGTAGCCCTTGGAGCGGACGTATTCGTATGCGTCGCCGCACTCCGCATACTGCTTGTGATTCTTGGAGTTCTTTGGATTGACGTCGAGACCACCACCCGCGAAGAAGTCAAAGCCGGAGTTGGCAAGGTCGATGGAGATGCCGTAGGCGTCGCCACGGTTGTTGCGGTGGGCGTAGAAGCCAGCCGGAGTCGCATGCGTGATCGTAACGGTCGTCAGTATGCCGACCTTGACACCCGCCTTCTTTGCCGCAGCGGCGGAAGAGTACACCGGCTTTCCCTCGGGGTCGACGCCCGAGTAGTGGTTTTTCGTCTTGGTGCCGCAGGCAATCGCCGTAGCCGCCGCTGCGGAGTCGGTCACGAGCGAATCTGCCGAGCAGGTGCGCGTCATCGCGCTGAACGGCATCGTGTTCATCGCAAGAGAGCCCGCACCGCTCTTGCGCGAGAACTCCTCGGCCGTCATCCGCTGTGGAACGGACATTCCGTCGCCGATGAAAAGGAACACGTACTTTGGCCTGCCCGCAAACGCAGACATCGCAATGGCCGCAATGGCCAGGAAAAGAATCTTTTTCATGGTTGTTATTATACCAAAATATCCCTCGCCGGTCACCCTTCGGCGGCGGATGTCAGCGCTCGGTCGGGAGACCCCATTCGTCGAGCTTGGACGCCATCCAGTCGAACGCGGCCTCGTGCATAACACGCGACTTCGCATTGGGAATGACAGGCCCGCATGCGACGCGGATGTCGTGCGTCGGGTCAAGGGGGCCGAAGTCCTTGAATATCTTGCGAAAGATCCCCTTCTCGCGCGTGAGCTGGCAGCGAGTGTCAACAACTATCGGGACGACGGGACAACCCGCCTTCTCGGCGAGCTTCGCGCCAATCGAAGAATAGACCTTGCGGCTGAAAACCTCCTGCCGCGTCCCCTGCGGGAAGATGAGGAAGCTGTCGCCGCCTTTGATGCGCTCAGTACCCGTGTTTAGAACAGCCATGAGATCCTCTCGCGGCGACTTGCGCCCGATTGGGACCATTCGCATGTGCTCGGCGGCCTTCGTGAGAAAAGGCAGATGGGCGAGCGACGCCTTCGCCACATAGCTGAACGGCCCGAACGCCAGCAGCACCGGCATGAGAAGGATTGTCTCCGTCGTCGACATATGGTTGCAGAGATAGACGACCGGCCCTTCGTGCTTCATCCTGGCGTCAAACCCCTCGATCGTAACGCTGAGCCCGAGCTTTTCCGCAGTCGTGACGGCCGAGAAACACGCCCTAGCCCATTTCTCGGTAGTCAAGAGGCCAAACGGCTCGGTCAGGGCGCAGTAGGGAAACACCTTGGTTACGCCAAGCGTATAGCGGAAGGTGTTCCACGCCGACTGACGGACGCGTTTTGCCCTTCGGCGCTCGGGGGGAGTCGAATAAGACCCCGTCGAACGAAGGGAGGCGTAGAACTGCTCAATTTTCGTCTTCTGCATTTTCGTCCTGACGGGCAGATTCCCTTCTTTCCGTGCGCTCGCGTTCAGCGGCTTCACGCTGGGCTTTGAGTTCATCCTTAAGCAACTGAAGCTCGCGGCGTTGCTCCTCTCGTTCGGCTTGCCGCTGCGCTTCCCGCTCCTTCTCCTTCTCCTCCTCTTTAGCCGCGGCCTCGGCACGACGCTTGGCCTCAAGCTCCCTCTCCTTTGCGAGCTCCTCTTGGCGGGCCTGTTCCCTCAAGGCACGGCGCTCCCTCAAGGATCCTCCAACCCCTCTTGGCGAATCGTTTTCGGCATCCTGACGCCTCAAGCCGAGACGCCTGGATCTTAAGTCTGCTCCAGGCGCATTGGAGGCAACGCCCCTGCGAGAGGCCGCTCCGCCGCCCTTCGCTGAATTCGCGCCCAGATCAAGCTCCACCTCGATGTCGCCTTTCGCGATCTTCATCGTCGCCTTGACGGGGTCGGCTTCGAGAACCTTCCATCCGTTGCGAACCTCATTCACCTTGAGGTAGTAGTGGATGGGCATTTTGCTGTCGGAATTGTCGGTGAACCCGACGGCCACGTCACCCGACGGCGTCACGTTTATGGCGCTGAAATGAATCGAGCTCTTCACCGCGGGTCAGCTCCTTCTCCTCACTGGAGCCCTTCTGCACCAAGCCCGGCGGAACCGTGGGATCGAAGTTAGGGGGCGGCCGCCCGAACATCTGGCGCTCTATGATCGACTGGTATCTGTCAATCGGCTGGCGTTCGGCGACAGCCGCAAGGCAACAAAGCGCCGCGACTGTGCAAAGGGAAAGCTTATTCTCGAACCGTATCGTCATTTCCCGTCGTAGATGGTCAGCGTGCAGGAAATCGCAAGATGGTCGCTAAGGTGGTCCGCCTCAAGGAACCTGACCTCGGAGATCCCGACGCCCTTCACGATTATGTTGTCGAGCGGCTGGATTGGGCTCTCGACGGGGTATGTACCGGTGCCAAACAGGTTAACGAGCTCAAAACCGGCCTCTTCAAACACCTTGTATTCTTCGGGCGCGGGGAAGCACCTCTTGCCGGGAACGCGCACGCCCACGCGGAAATCGCCGGCGATTACGACATGCGACTCGTCGCCAAAATCCTCGATGAGCTTCTTCATCTGTTCCTCACGATCCTTGTGGTGTCCTGCGAGGTAAGTGTTGCTGTCAAGGTGCGTCTGCACGAACCATACAGGCGCGCCCAAGACGTTGAGTTTGACGGCCTTGTAGTAGGTGTCCTCGAAGTGGCTCTCAAAAAAGACGTCCTTCTCTTCGATCTTCGAGGCCTTGGCAGCCTTGAAGAAGATTGCATTGCAGACATCGCCCTTCGCCGGACCAACGGACTTTTCGTACCCCTTGAAAAGCGCAGTCGACGCCTTTATCGAGCCGTTCGTTGTGAAGTCCTCGCTGTACGCAGTAATGCCCACGACGTCGGCATCGACAGAATCGAGGAACTTGACGTACTTGGCCGCCATCCCTTTGCCCTCGGATTCGGGTATCGAAGCGACGGAACACGTTCCGTCGCCGAAATGGCTGACGCTCCAGTGCAGGAAGCGGACACTGGTCTGCTCAATCGGCTTCGTCGCACACCCAGCCACCACGCAAGCGACTGCCACAGCGAAGATAATGTTTCTCATGGCGTGAATTATACTAAATTTTTCACAGGCTCGCAAGAAGACCACCGCAGAGGAGAAGATGCTTCTCGCGGTCAGAAAGTGCCGTTTTGACACGGAAAGTCCCCTTCGGCCCCTTGACTTCGAGAACACCGTCCCCCTCGACCGCCGCGCGGATGCCCTTGAGCTCAAGCCTATCGCCCGCCGCCAGCTTGTCATAATCCTTCGGGTTCTCAAAGAGGAACGGCACAATGCCGAAGTTTACGAGATTGGCGCGGTGGATGCGCTCGATCGACTTCGCAATCACGGCCTTGACGCCGAGATACATGGGGCAGAGGGCCGCATGCTCGCGGCTCGAGCCCTGACCGTAGCTCTCGCCGGCA
The DNA here is from genome assembly GCA_902761275.1 of uncultured bacterium. Lineage (GTDB taxonomy): Bacteria > Verrucomicrobiota > Kiritimatiellia > RFP12 > UBA1067 > UBA1067. Next base: position 11,662 of record CACWJS010000011.1, read on the forward strand.
ACGATGACGTTGGCGAGGCCCTTCGCCTTGTTCGCAAGGCACTTGTCGTGGAACTTGGGATCGCACGGCTCGAAAACGAACTTCGCGTACTCGGGGATGTTCGAGCGGAACTTGAGCCGAGCACCCGCAGGCATGATGTGATCGGTCGTGATCTTGTCGCCGACCTTGATTGCCGCGACGGCCGAGAGGTCTGCGCCAAGCGGCACGCCCTTCGGAACCTGAGCGATGTTCGGCCCGCGCACGATCTCCGCGCCCTTCACGCCCTTTCCGGCGGTCGCGCGGTAGAGGAACATAGAGTCGTCTATCGGGAATTTCTTCGGGCTCGGCACAGAGGCGACCGGCTTCTTCGTCGGAAGCTCGACGCGCCCCGTAAGCGCCGACGCAGCGGCGGTCTCGGGCGAGACGAGATAGACCTGCGCGGACTTCGTGCCAGAGCGGCCCTCGAAGTTGCGGTTGTTCGTCCTAAGCGACACGGCACCGGTCCTCGGGCTCATGTGCGCACCGATGCAGAACCCGCAGGCGTTCTCGAGCATGCGGCAGCCAGCGGCGTGGAGAATAGCGAGCGAGCCGTCCTTGGCGAGCATGTTGATGACCTGGCGCGAGCCGCACGCAATGCCGACTTCTACATCGTCCGCTACGTGCTTGCCCTTGAGATACAAAGCGACCGTCCTGATGTCTCGATAGGACGAGTTGGTGCACGAGCCGATCATTATCTGGTTGACCTTCGTGCCCTTCATCGACTTTACGGTCACGATGTTGCCGGGACTGTGGGGAGCCGCCATCATCGGCTCGACCTTCGCGAGATCGACGACGAACGTGTCGTCGTACTTCGCACCCTTGTCAGCGACGATCTTGACGAAATCTTTCGCGCGGCCCTGCGCGGCGAGAAACTGCTTCGTCACCGCGTCAGACGGGAAGACGCTCGTAGTGACACCGAGTTCCGCGCCCATGTTGGTGATTGTCGCGCGCGAGGGAACGTCGAGCGTAGCAACTCCTGGACCTGTGTACTCGAAGATCCAGCCGACATTGCCCTTGGTGCCGTACTTCTCAAGCACCTTGAGAATCACGTCCTTCGCGGAGACGCCCTTCTTGAGCTTGCCCTTGAGGACGATTGCGCGCACCTTGGGGGTCGGGATATGGAAAGCGCCGCCGGCCATCGCGACAGCGATATCGATGCCGCCAGCGCCGATTGCGATCTGGCCGATGCCGCCGCCGGTCGGGGTGTGGGAGTCGCTGCCGAGAAGCGTCGTCCCGGGCTTGCCAAAACGCTCGAGGTGGAGCTGGTGGCAGATGCCGTTGCCGCACTTGGAGTAGACAATGCCGTACTTCTTGGCGATTGACTGGAGGAAATCGTGGTCGTCTGCGTTCTCGAAGCCGATCTGGACTGTATTGTGGTCAACGTAGCTTACGGAGAGGTCAGTCTTGACGCGCGGCACGTCCATTGACTCGAACTGCAGGTAGGCCATCGTTCCGGTCGCGTCCTGAGTGAGCGTCTGGTCAATGCGGATGCCGAGTTCGGGATCCTTCGCAGGATCACCCTCGACGAGATGTGCGGAAAGTATTTTCTCTACAACGTTTTGCGCTTTTTTCATGGCGCGTATTATACCATATTGTAGCGGAGCGTTGCGCCTACTTCATGTCCGTGGAGACGCTCCGAGACTTCGGCTTGCGGAGGATCAGTTCGTCGATTACGCGTCCCACTTCTGCCTTTGAAAGCTTCTCGGTGATGCGAAGGTGCGGTCCGTTCTCGGCATCTGGCGCCCACTCGTTCGCGCCATCGTCGCCAACCATGCGATAGGTGCCACGCTCCGCGTTGAAATATGGCTCTATGCCACGCACCGCGACGAGGACGGCCGTCTCGTCCCACGCGGCGCGCCCGCCCATGCCAAAGTGATGTTGGAGGAACTTTGCGGAATTGGAACGCACTTCCTCGCGCGACGGAATGTTGCCGGCGAAGACATCACGCACGGGGGTGCGCCCCATGTCGGCAGCCTCGGCGACGGCACGACCGGCAAAGCAGTCTCGCCCGTACTGGAAATCGGAAAACACGACTGGCGTTGGCCAGTTCTCGAGCGCGATGCGCGAAGACTCCGCGTCAAACATGGAGTTGTACTCCTTGCCAGAGGGATACTGGCAGGCCATTGCGACCCAAAGCTTCACTTTCTTCGCAACAAGTGCCTTGCCGTCGAGCGGCGATATGGCGTCGCCCTTCGTCTCAAGAAGGCGGCGCATGTTCGTGAGAAAGCCCACGGAGCATATCGTCACGCTGCCATCGGGCTGCGCGGCGAGGACGCGGCGGTAGACCTCGTTCGCGTCCGGAGCGTCGTCGGCATCAGCATGGCGGTACCAGCCGGGATAGTCCGCAAGCAACTTGCGGTACTTGTAGTGACCGCCGTCGCCACCATTCTTCTCGCCAAGCGGGCACGAAGGGTCGACCTTCGTCGCAGCACCTGCATAAGCCCCCATGACACCCATGCCCTTCGGCGCTCCTACGGGGATGTCAGGCCGACCATAGTAGCTGTTTATCACTTCGACCGCGCCTACCGAAGCGTTGCCACGTGTAGAACTGACTGTCGCAAGGATTTCGCACTCCCCGGCATCCGCGAGAGCGTGCAGGCACGCAAGAGCGCCCACGTCGTCAAAATCGGTGAGCATGTCCGTGTCGAATATTACCTTGACGGGCTCGGCCGCGACGGCAGTCAACAAACCCGCAGTGACGCACACGGCAACAATCTTTTTATGCAATTTCATAATGTTTTGATTTTAACAAAAGCGCCTTTGGAAATCAAGCGGCCATAGGTGACGTCAAAAGCCGCCGTTTACAATTGGCAGGACTGGGAAGAAACCGCCATGAGCGATAACGTTTAGAATCCCAATCTGCACACCGAACTCCATCCTGCCAGCATAGTTAACTATGCCAATCTGGCATCCACTGACAGAACCAACGGCTACATTGACTCCAAGGACGAGCAATGACCCGCATTGTACGCCGTCCACATCCGCAGCGCAGTTCAGAAGACCGTACTGCAGGCCCGACACGTTCCCGCTCGACGTGTTTATCCAGCCGTTCTGAAGCCCGAGCAAAGAATCCACATGGTTCAAAAGGCCATACTGAACACCTATCGAACGGCGCGCAGAAGCCATATCTCCGTTGGAATTCAAGTTGACGAGACCAACCTGAAGGCCGACGAGACGGCGCGAGACTATGTTCGCTCCGCCAACGGAGAGCCCGTAGAAGTCGCCAGTCGCGCGGCCAACAAGACCGATGTCAAGCCCTGCGAAGTCCGCGCACTCGCCGTAGAGGAGCGAAAGCCTGAAACCACAGACATCGCTTTGCGACGACGGCCACTGCACTGGATCGAGGAGCGAGAACATGACTGGGCTGCTCTCATCCGCGCGTGCGGCCGGAGACGCTGCGGCGGCAAGCAGCAGAGCGGATAGAAGCGATATGGAAAGACGTCCTGCCATTTGGCAGATATTATACCGAAGAATCGGCAATCCATCAATCACCTGCGCTGCGCCGTCGTTCGGTACACGCGTCAAAGCCGCGCGTGGTACTCCTGCAACGTGCAGACCGAGACCTCACCATAATGGGCGAAGTCGTCAAGCCCACCGACAGCCGCGGCGAAACCGGCGAGCGTAGTCGTCACGGGAACGCCCGCTGCAACTGCGGTCGAGCGCAGCTGCACGCTGTCGCCAGACGCCTCACCGTCGGATTCCGACGTGTTGACCACCCACTGTATCTCGCCCTTGCGAATCAGGTCAATCGCGTTGGGTCTGCCGCGAGAGATGCGGAACGCCGCGCGCGATTCAATGCCGTGCTCCCAGAGATACGTCGATGTGCCGAGCGTCGCGTAGATGCCGAAGCCGAGTTCCTTCAGCTTCGCGGCAAGTTCCGCGACCTCCGGCTTGTCTTCGTCACGCACCGAAAGAAAGACGTTGCCGCGCTTTGGCAAAGGACTGGCGCAGGCGACCTGGCTCTTGTAGTACGCGCCGAAGCGGTCGGGATCGATCGCCATCACCTCGCCCGTCGATTTCATCTCCGGCGAAAGCGTAATCTTCGCACCAGGGAACTTGACGTACGGGAAGACTGCTTCCTTGACGCAGTAGTATTTGACAGGCTTTACAAGGGTTTGAGCCGTGATTGAGTTGGAGTTGGAGTCTTGAGTTGGAGAATGGAATTCCAGATCCTTTCTCGAACTCGAACTTTGAACTCTAACTTCCCCTGGCTTAAGTTTCTCTCCGACCATTGCGAGTGCGCCGAGGTCGGCAAGTGGAATCCCTGTCGCCTTCGAGACGAACGGCACCGTGCGCGAGGCGCGGGGATTGACCTCGATCATCCATATCTCCCCGTCCTTAACCGCAAGCTGGAGATTCATGAGCCCGACGACATTAAGTCGCTTCGCGAAAATCTCGGTGTAGCGCTTCACTTCGGCAAGCGTCTTATCGGAGAGGTTCACCGGCGGCGTAATTGCCGCGGCGTCGCCCGAGTGGCAGCCCGCCGCCTCGATATGCTCGAGGATCGCGCCTATCATCGTCGTCTCGCCGTCCGACACAGCGTCGACATCAAGCTCAATCGCATGTTCGAGGAACTTGTCAATGAGAATTGGCTTTCCTTCCGACGCGGCGACTGCCTCTGATACATAGGAATCGAGTTCCGACTCCCTGTAGACTATCGCCATGCCACGTCCACCGAGAACAAACGACGGACGCACGAGGACAGGATAGCCGATTTCCTTTGCGATACGCCGCGCGTCCTCGATTGAATGGGCGATTCCGCTTGCCGGCTGCTTCATTCCGATTTCCGCGACAAGCGCACGGAAGAAGTCGCGGTCTTCGGCAAGCGCGATGTCCTTTGGCGAAGTGCCGACGATCTTCGCGCCAGCCTTTTCAAGCTTCTCCGCGAGGTTAAGCGGCGTCTGCCCGCCGTACTGGACTATCACGCCGTCGCACTTCTCGCGATCGTAGATCTCCATCACGTCCTCGAACGTGAGCGGCTCGAAGTAGAGCTTGTCGGAAGTGTCGTAGTCAGTCGAGACGGTCTCTGGGTTGGAGTTTACCATCACGACTTCGTAGCCACGCTTCCTAAGCGAGAACGCCGCGTGGCAGCAGCACCAGTCGAACTCGATGCCCTGCCCGATGCGGTTTGGCCCCCCGCCCAAGACCATGATCTTGGGGCGAGAAGGCGATTTTGAAGACCGGGACATCTGGGACATCCGGGACGTCCGGGACGAATCGCCATTAACTGTTGTCCCGGTTGTCTCGGCTGTCTCGGTTGTCCCGTACCCGTAGTAGCTGTAATAATACGGCGTCACTGCCTCGAACTCGCCGGCGCATGTATCGACCTCACCGAACTCGGGTCTTATGCCGAACGCGAGACGGCTGTTCCGCACAGTAATCTCGTCGGAGCCAATCGCCGCGGCAATCTCCTTGTCGCTAAAGCCAAAGACCTTCGCCTGAAGAAGCAATAAATACGCCTGCTCGTTTTTCAAGACAGGATTTTTGAGAGTTGGAGTTTCGAGTTGGAGTTGGAGAGAGGAAATTTCCTTCTTCTGGCTCCCAAGATACTTCCTGAACTCTTCGATTTCGTCGAGCTCGCGCTTGAACCACGGATCGTAGCTTTCCGCATCGTGGTACTTTAACGGCGCTTCAAGCGAGCGGACGGCCTTCAAGTACGCCTGCTTGAAAGTCCTGCCGATTGCCATCACCTCGCCAACAGACTTCATCTGCGTGCCAAGCGCCTGGTTCGCGCCAGGAAACTTCTCGAACGCAAAGCGCGGAATCTTCACGACGACATAGTCCAGCGACGGCTCGAAGCATGCGAGCGTCTTGCCGGTGATGTCGTTCGTGATTTCGTCAAGCGTGAAGCCGACAGCGAGAAGCGCGGCAATCTTTGCGATCGGGAATCCCGTCGCCTTCGAGGCGAGCGCAGAAGAACGAGAGACACGCGGGTTCATTTCGATGATGATGCGCCGCCCGTCCTTCGGGTTTACCGCCCACTGCACGTTCGAGCCACCAGTCTCAATGCCGATCTTCTCAAGCACCTTGATTGAATCGTCGCGCATCGCCTGATACTCGCGATCGGTGAGCGTCAAGATCGGCGCGACGGTGATGGAATCGCCAGTGTGGACACCCATTGGGTCCATGTTCTCGATGGAGCAGACAATGACGGCATTCCCCGCCTTGTCGCGCATTACCTCCATCTCATATTCCTTCCAGCCAATCAGCGACTCCTCTACGAGAACCTCGTGGTTGAGCGACGCTTCGAGACCGCCAGAGACAATTCTTGCAAACTCCTCCGCGTCGTGCGCGATGCCGCCGCCAGTGCCGCCGAGCGTGAAGCCAGGACGCACGATAAGCGGCCACGAGCCGATGGTCTTTGCGATTGCCTCGGCTTCTGAGAGAGAATGGGCGCTGCCGGAGCGCGGGAGGTCGAGACCGATATCGCGCATCGCCTCCTTGAAGAGATTGCGGTCTTCGGCGCGTTCGATTGCCTCTGCCTTCGCGCCGATGAGCTCAACGCGGTAGCGCTTCAAGACACCTCTCTTGTCGAGTTCCATCGCAAGGTTGAGCGCAGTCTGTCCGCCAAGCGTCGGCAGGATCGCGTCGGGCCGTTCGCGGCGGATGACTTCGTGCAGGTAGTCGGCCGTCAGCGGCTCGACGTACGTCCTGTCGGCACGATCGGGGTCGGTCATCACCGTCGCGGGGTTGGAGTTGACGAGCACGACTTCGTAGCCGAGCGATTTAAGCGCCTTCACGGCCTGCACGCCGGAATAGTCGAACTCGCAGCCCTGGCCGATGACGATTGGCCCAGAGCCGATAATCAGTATCTTCCTCAAGTCACTTCTTTTCATTCTTCACTCCCTCTTCCCACTTCCCTCTTCCCTTTTCCCTCTTCCCGTTTCCCGTTCCTCAACGCGGCTTTAACAAGGCCGTTGAACAGCGGATGCGGGATTGTCGGGCGCGACTTGAATTCGGGGTGGAACTGCGAGGCAATGAAGTAAGGGTGGCCCGGCAGCTCCACTATCTCGACGAGCTTTCCGTCAGGCGAAAGCCCGCTGGCGACAAGCCCAGCCGCCTCTATCGCCTTCTGCGCCTTGGTGTCGTTCGCAAACTCGTAGCGGTGGCGGTGTCGTTCGGAGATAACTGTCGTGTTTTTAGCCGCAAAGGACGCAAAGTCCACAAAGACTTTGTGCTCTTTGTGTTCTTTGTGGCTATATAACTTATCTGCAAGCGAGTCTTTCTTGAGGACGCACGGATAGGCGCCGAGGCGCATCGTGCCGCCCTTCTGCGTAACGCCGCGCTGCTCTTCCATCAAGTCGATCACGGGGTGCGTGGTGTTCTCGTCGAACTCCGTCGAGTTGGCGTCTTTCCATCCGAGGACATCGCGCGCATACTCAATCACGGTACACTGCATGCCAAGGCAAATGCCGAGGAACGGAATCTTCTTTTCGCGTGCGTACTTGATCGCGGCGATTTTGCCTTCGACACCCCTCGACCCAAAACCCCCAGGCACCAAAATGCCATCGATATCTTTTAACTCGCGCAGAGGCGCAGAGTCACAGAGATTCTTTTCTCCGCGTCTCCGCGTCTCCGCGCGAGATACACAACCCTCGAATTCCTCGGCTTCAATAGGAACGACCTCGACCTTGCAGTCGTTTGCCATGCCGGCGTGCTGCAGTGCCTCGTGAACGGACTTGTAGGCGTCGCGTATCGAGATGTACTTCCCGACAAGGGCGATACGGCAGCGCTTCTTCGGCTGCGTCGCCTTGCGAACGAGCGTATCCCAGACCGTGTGCTTGATCGGCCAAAGGTCGAGACGCACCTGCCTCAAGACCTGCTCGTCGAGACCCTGCTCGCGCAGTTCGCGCGGCACGGCATAGACCGAATCAGCGACGTCCTTTTCCTCGATGACGCACTCGCGTTTCACGTTGCAGAACATGGCGAGCTTCTTGAGGTGCTCCTCGGGAATCGTCATCTCGGTGCGGCAGACGAGGATGTCAGGAATGATGCCGATGTTGCGGAGCATGCCGACGGAGTGCTGCGACGGCTTTGTCTTGAGCTCGCCCGCCGCCTTGAGATAGGGAACGAGCGTCAAATGCACGAAGCAAGTGTTCTCATCGCCTTCCTCAAAGCGAAACTGGCGCGCGGCCTCGAGGAACGGCAGCGACTCGATGTCGCCTGAGACGCCGCCTATTTCGCAAAGGACGATGTCTGGCGCGGGCTCGTCGCCATGCGCTTCGCCGGCGCTTCTGATCGCCGCCTTGATTTCGTCCGTGATGTGTGGCACGACTTGCACAGTGCCGCCGAGGTAGCCGCCTGCGCGCTCGCGCGCGAGAACGGCAGAGTAGATGCGGCCGGAGGTGTAGTTCGACGCCTTGGAGCAGGTAACACCCGCGAAGCGCTCGTAGTGACCGAGGTCGAGGTCTGTCTCCGCGCCGTCGTCAGTCACGAACACTTCGCCGTGCTGGTAGGGCGACATCGTGCCGGGGTCAACGTTGAGATATGGGTCGAGCTTCTGCATGAAGACCTTGTAGCCGCGGCTCTTCAAAAGAAGCGCAAGCGACGCGCTTGTGACGCCCTTTCCAAGCGAACTAACCACGCCGCCAGTGATAAATACGTATTTGACTTGCTTTTTCATATCGTTTTTTTAGCCACAAAGTTCACGAAAGATCATTCCCTGCCTTTGTGTCATTTGTGTTCTTTGTGGCAAAGATTAGTTTCTTGAATTCGTCGAAGAGGTACTTTGAGTCATGCGGGCCGGGGCAAGACTCGGGGTGATACTGCACCGAGAACGCGGGAAGCGTCTTGTGCCTTACACCCTCGATAGAGTTGTCGTTGAGGTTTATGTGCGTGACTTCAAGGCAGTCCGGAACCGACTCTGGCAAGACGGCGAAGTTGTGGTTCTGGCTCGTTATCTCCACATGGCCCGTCGCAAGGTTCTTCACCGGGTGGTTGCAACCGTGGTGGCCAAATTTTAGCCGCCCCGTCTTCGCGCCACAGGCAAGCGAGAGCAGCTGATGCCCCAAACAAATTCCCATTATTGGGATATGAGTTGGAGTTTTGAGTTGGAGTTGGAGAGTGGAATTTTCATCTTCCTTTCTCCAACTCGAACTTTTCACTCCAACTTTAGGCAATCCTGTCGAAAAAGGGTTTATTCCCAATAGCTTTTGAATATTCTCTATGGCGTAGGTAACTGCCGCGGGGTCGGCTGGGCCGTTTGAGAGGAATACGCCGTCAGGTTTCATCTTGAGGACTTCTTCGGCAGGCGTCTTCGCGGGAACGACGGTGACCTTTGCCCACGACGCAAGCGAGCGGAGGATATTTGTCTTCACGCCGAAGTCGTAGCAGACGACGTGGGGTGTTTGTCTCTCTCGCAGAGGCGCGGAGGCGCGGAGATTTTTCTGGACAGGATTTACAGGATTGACAGGATTCTTGGGGTCTGGGTATCCCCCGAGCGAAGCGGAGTCGCCGAAGGCGAGCTCAACGCGGGGTGCAACGCCCCAGCGACAAAACACTCTCTGCGTCTCTGCGTCTCTGCGTGAGATAAATTCGTAAGGCTTCTCGCATGTCACCTTCGCCGCGTAGTCCTGGCCGTCGAGCCCTTCCCATTCGCGCGCCTTGGCGATTGCATCCTCATCGCGCATGCCGTCATCCTCGACGTGCAAGTACGCCTTCTCGTTCCCGTGCTCGCGGAGATGGATAGTAAGAGCGCGCGTATCGACGCCGTAAATGCCTGGAACGCCATTCTCCTTGAGATACTCGTCGAGGCCCTTTTCGGAGCGCCAGTTGCTTGGCGCGGTCAAGTCGCCAATGACAAGACCTGACAGAAACAGCTTGCGACTTTCTATGTCGTCGGAATTTATGCCGTAGTTGCCGACTTCGGCGGGAGTAAGCGTGACAAACTGCCCGGCGTAACTTGGGTCGGTCAGAATTTCCTGATAGCCGCACATGCCGGTGTTGAATACGACTTCGCCAAGCGCGTCTTTCTTCGCGCCAAATGCGACGCCATGGAACACAGTGCCATCCGCAAGCGCGAGATACGCCTTGCGTTCGCGTTCCGCTTTCCATTTTTCACTATAGTTCATAAACTTCTTTCCTTTCCCTGACTCCAACTCTGAACTCCAACTACTGACTCCTACCTCCAACTCCCTCTGCGCACTCTGCGACTTTGCGCCTCTGCGTTAAAAACTTTATAAAAAATCTATTCTCCATTCTCCAACTCCAACTCTGAACTCCAACTACTGACTCCTGACTCCTGACCCCTGACTACTGACTCCTGACTCCTACCTCCAACTCCAACTCTGAACTCCAACTCTTAATACGACCTTTCCGAACTCTTTTCCAAGTAATTCAAAAGCGCCTTTCGCAGCACCTTGTATCCGCCAGGCGTCGGATAGTCGCCAGTGAAATACCAGTCACCAATGGAGAGTTGAGAGTTGTGAGTTATGAGTTGTGAGTTGTTGGTTTCAGCTGTCGGTTGACGGTTGTCGAATGTCGTTTGGCCAAGACATTCCCTAAGGCTTTCCACCGACTGATACACCACCTTCACTTCCGCCTTTATGTCTGGCGGCGTTAAAAGACGCGCGATCTCCGCTGCATGCTGTTCTTCTGTGAACTTTGCGTAGAGCGCCTCAAGAGGATTCTTTGCGTTGCCCATCAACGCCTCATGGAGCAAGTCGTTCGCGCCGTCGCCAAGAAGGTTCACGAGCGCGCGGAACGCGACGAGTTCGCCCAGCGTCGACATGTCGATGCCGTAGCAGTCGGGATAGCGGATTGGCGGCGCAGAAGAGGCGATCACGATCCTCTTCGGTCCAAGCCGGTCGAGCATCGGGAGAATCGCGTTCTTCATCGTGTTGCCGCGCACGATCGAATCGTCGAGCACGACGAGCGTATCGTCCTTTTTGACGAGCCCGTAGGTCACGTCGTAGACATGCTTATAGAACTCGCGCCTTGCGGCCGCGTCAGCGATAAACGTGCGGAACTTCGCGTCCTTCACCGCCACCTCTCCAAAGCGAGGGATATTATCAACGCGGCTCTGCGTTAAAAAGCATCTCCTAAACAGTTCCTCCAACAGTCCGTGAAATGCGATGCGCGCGGAGTTTGGAATGTAGCTGAAGAAGATGCGGTCCATCGGCGCATTGGCGGCCTCGAGGATCCGCGGCACAAGTGCCGCGCCAAGCGCCTTGCGCTCGCGGTGGATATCGGCGTCGTTTGCGCGTGAGAAGTAGATGCGCTCGAAAGAACAATGGCGAACAGCGCGAGGGCTCTCGACATCCGGCTGCTGCCTGTCCAATTCGCAAAACTCGACCTTGCCTTCCGGCGAGACGACGAGAGCTTCGCCAGGCGGAAGCTCCTTCACGGCTTCAGGCGGCACGTCGAACGCCGCCTGTATGGCGGCGCGTTCAGAGGCGACGACAACGACATCGTCGTCGATATAGTGCCAGCCTGGCCTGATGCCGTGTGGGTCGCGCGTCGCAAACGCCCATCCGTCTGCGGTCATGCCGCAGAGCGTCCATGCGCCGTCGGCGTTTGCAAGCGCGGCGGAGATCGCCTTTGAAATATGGTTCTCAGACTTCGCTGAACGCTCTTCCAGCTGCTTTGCGATAAGGGACGTAATCAGGTAGCCGTCCGACTTGCTCGTCGGGAAGGAACCATGGTGGCGGTAGTCGTCGAAAAGTTCGTGGGCGTTTGTGAGATTGAAGTTTCCGGCGAGAAGAATAGTGTGGTCCAGTTCGCTCGACTCGTGCACGAATGGATGACAGAACGCCACGTCGTTTTTCCCGAACGTGGCGTAGCGAAGATGACCTAGGAAAATCTTCTCAAATCTGGTTTTGACAGGATTTACAAGATTTACAGGATTTTTGGGGTCTGGGGACATGTCCCCAGATAATCTTGTTAATCCTGTCTGAACACAGCTTCTTTTCCCGATCATTCCAAGCACATCCGTGAGCGGTGTAGCGGATGCGGACTTGGCAATCCAGTATGGCGTCTCGCCCGGTTCGGGATTAGCAGAGAGTATTGCCGCGCCCGCGCCGTCCTGCCCGCGATTGTGCTGCTTCTCGAGAAGGAGCGAGAGCTTTGTTCCACCGAAATCGCCGGTGGCGACGGCGGACTTTCGCAAGACCACCATCGCCACGGCACATTCGTGTTTTAGTTCATCAGTCATTTGATATCACTAATCACTGACTCCTGACTCCTAACTACTGACCCCTAGTAAAGGAACAGCATTTCGCGGTACTTAGGAAGCGGCCACTTGTCGTTCGACACGACCGTCTCGAGCGCATCCGCGATCTTGCGGAGCTCCGCCATCCGTGCGAGGATGTCCATGGTGTCGAAGTTGTCCAAGGCGTCCTGCAGGCGGGTGATGCCCTCGTTCATCTTGACGAGACCGTTGCCGAGTTCCGCCATCTGCCCGTGAAGCATGTCGATTGCGACCTTCACGTTGCTCGAGTCGGTCTCGTTGTAGGCCTTCGCCGCCTCGAGATACTCGGCGCGGACCGCGGGAAGGATCATCGTCTTTGCGATGTCGACAGCTGCGTTGCCCTCGATGCGGACCTTCTTCTCGTATTCTTCGAGGAAGATCTCGTGACGGCTCTTGAGCTCGCGCTTCGTCATCACGCCGTATTTCTCGAAGAGCGCGACGTTCTCCTTCTTGCCGAGCGCCGCAAGCGCGGAGAGCGTGTCGGGCGCGTTGGGGAGTCCGCGCTTTTCGGCTTCCTTCGGCCAGTCGGACTCGTAGCCGTTGCCGTTGAACACGACGCGCTTGTGCTCCTTGAGCGAGGCCTGCAGTATCTTCTGGAGCGCGACGTGGAACGCGGCCGTATGCTCGCCCGGCTTCGCCTTTCCGGCGACCTTGGCGGCGTCGAGCTCGGCGGCAATCCTGTCTACCGCCTCTGCAACGATCGTGTTGAGGACGGTCATCGGGCCGGAGCAGCAGACGCTCGAACCAGGAGCGCGGAACTCGAACTTGTTGCCGGTGAACGCGAACGGCGACGTGCGGTTGCGGTCGGTCGCATCCTTCGGGATGGCAGGGAGCGTGTCGACGCCGATCTTGAGCGAGCCCTTCTCTTCGCGCTTGGCGCTCTTCGGGTTCTCGATGCGGTCGAGGACTTCGGCAAGCTGGTCTCCGACATAGATGGAGATGACTGCGGGCGGCGCTTCGTTCGCACCGAGACGGTGGTCGTTGCCAGCACCCGCGACGGAGGCGCGCAGGAGGTCGGCGTGCTTGTCAACCGCCTCGATCACCGCGCAGAGCATCGTCAGGAACACTGCGTTCTCGTGCGGATCGGTGCCGGGGTCGAGGAGGTTCCTGCCGCCGTAGGCGACGGACCAGTTGTTGTGCTTGCCCGAGCCGTTGATGCCAGCGTAGGGCTTCTCGTGGAGAAGGCACTTCATCCCGTGCTTCTCGGCGACGTTCCTCAGTGTGTCCATCACAAGCATGTTGTGGTCGCTTGCGAGGTTCAGCTCCTCGAACTGCGGCGCGAGCTCGAACTGCGCGGGAGCGACTTCATTGTGGCGCGTCTTCGCCGGGATGCCGAGCTTCCAAAGTTCGCGCTCGACGTCGTTCATGAACGAGAGGACGCGGTCTGGGATCGTGCCGAAGTAGTGGTCTTCGAGCTGTTGTCCCTTCGCGGACGGAGCGCCGAAGAGCGTACGGCCGGTGAGGACGATGTCGGGGCGCTTCTTCCAGTATTCCTTGTCGATGAGGAAGTATTCCTGCTCGGCGCCGAGCGTGCACGCGGCGTGGCCCTCGGCGCGCCCGAAGAGCTTCATGAGGCGCTTCAGCGACTTGTCGAGCGCCTGCATCGAGCGGAGAAGCGGCGTCTTCTTGTCGAGTGACTCGCCCGTGTAGGCGCAGAACGCGGTCGGGATGCACAAGGTCGCGCCGTTCGAGTGGCGCTTGATGAACGCCGGGGAAGTCGGATCCCACGCGGTGTAGCCGCGCGCCTCGAAGGTGGAGCGGATGCCGCCAGACGGGAACGACGACGCGTCGGGCTCGCCGACGATCAGGTTCTTGCCGCTGAACTGCATGATCGGCTCGCCGTCCTTCAGTTCGAGGAACGAGTCATGCTTCTCGGCGGTGGAGCCGGTCATCGGGAGGAACCAGTGCGTGTAGTGCGTCGCGCCGCGATCCATCGCCCAGTGGCGGATGCCGTGCGCGACTTCGCCCGCGATTGACGGATCGAGCGGTTTCCCTTCCCGGATCGTCGCCTGTAGCTTCTTGGCCGTGTCCTTGCTCAAATATGTCCGAATCGCCTCTTCGCCGAACACGTCTGCGCCGAAGCTGGTTGCAGCCTTTGTCTCTTCCGTCATTTTCTTGTTCCTTGTTTGGTTTGTCGAACGCGGTCATCGCATCCGCCGCCGAAGAAATAGCACACGCCGTGCCAAGAAGACGAAATGCGCGAAAACGAAAGCGAGAGAAATGTTTTTAGCCGCAAAGAACGCAAAGGTCGCAAAGTGTGCGACGGCAACAACCGACAAGACATGTCATGCATAAGGCATGGGCATAACAGAAAATGTAATGCCGCTTCCGCGTCCAAGGGAAAGACATCCGACATTTCATTTTTTGTTATTGGCAAAGTTCCTCGCCGACAAGTTATGTCACCGCGACTCGGAGTGCGTCGCGCCTATTATCTGGAATAAAGGCCGGAAAACGCATCATTTGCAGACTTGGCACGATGCGTGCTAAACACGCTGCGACGCTGCGATGGTCGCGGCGCAAGAAAGGAAAGATGAAACTGATCATAGCCTACATTCAACCAGAGCGACTGAATGCCGTCAAGCAGGCGTTGTTCGCCCGCGAGATATACAAGATGTCCGTCACAAACGCACTTGGATGCGGAAAGCAGGGCGGGTACCTACACTTGTACAGAGGCGCCGTCGAGGAAGTCACGCTCCACAAGAAGATGCGCCTTGCAATCGCGGTGAACGACCACTACATCGACAAGACAATCGAGGCGATCATCGAAGGCGCACGCACGGGAGACATCGGCGACGGAAAGATCTTCGTCCTTCCGATGGACGAGTGCGTGAGAATAAGAACCGGCGAGCGCGGCCCGTCGGCAATAGGGTAGAGAGTTTAAAGTTTAAAGTTCAAAGTTTAAAGTTGAAAGTTGAAAGCTAAGGTGAAATCAAATGGAACCTGAAATAACAACCGCAGCAGTTCAGACCAACCTGAACGTAGTCTGGACCCTCATCGCCGGCATACTCGTCTTTACGATGCAGGCGGGCTTCGCGCTCGTCGAGACCGGCTTCACCCGCGCAAAGAACGCCGCAAACATCATGATGAAGAACCTGATGGACTTCGAGGCGGGCTCGCTCGGATTCTACATCCTCGGCGCGGCGCTTATGTTCGGCGCAACGAAGCTCGGGGGCTGGCTCGGCTGGGGCGGGCTTGGCATGCCGTCGCTCTCGACCGGCGAAGGCGTCTGGGACTGGACGTTCCTCTTCTTCCAGACGATGTTCGCCGCGACCGCCGCGACGATCGTATCTGGCGCAGTCGCGGAACGCATCGAGTTCAAGAGCTATCTCATCTACTCGGTGATCGTGTCGGCTATCGTCTACCCAATAAGCGGCCACTGGATGTGGGGATCGCTCGCGGGCGAGGCGTCGCAGGGCTGGATCGAGGCCCTCGGCTTCCACGACTTCGCGGGCTCGACGGTCGTCCACTCCGTCGGCGGCTGGATTGCGCTCGCTGGCGCAATCGCGCTCGGCCCGCGCATTGGAAAGTACCGTCCCGACGGCAAGCCGAATCCGATTCCCGGCCACTCGCTCGTCCTTGGAACGCTCGGCGTGTTCCTCCTCTGGATCGGCTGGTTTGGCTTCAACCCCGGCAGCTACACCGCCGGTATCGGCTCCATCGGCCGCGTCGCGATGACCACCAACCTCGCCGCATGCGCCGGCACGATTGCCGCGCTCGTCACCGCCTGGACGATCATGGGCAAGCCCGACCTCACCATGGCGCTGAACGGCTCGCTCGCGGGTCTCGTCGCAATTACGGCGCCCTGCGACCTCGTGACCGCAAACGCCGCAGTCATAATCGGACTCGTCGCAGGCATAATCGTCGTCCTCTCGGTGTTCGCGCTCGACAAGATCCACATCGACGATCCCGTTGGCGCGGTGTCGGTCCACTGCGTGAACGGTGTCTGGGGCACGCTCGCGGTCGGGCTCTTCGCGGCGCCTGCTGCGGCGGGCTACGGCAACGAGATGGTCGGGCTTTTCTATGGTGGCGGCTTCAAGTTCCTCGGCGTGCAGCTCGTCGGCGTGGGAATGACCGCGGTCTGGGCGCTCGGCACTGGTCTTGTGATCTTCTTCGCCCTGAAGAAACTCGGCATCCTCCGCGTCAGCGCGAAAACGGAGCTCAAGGGCCTCGACGTGACCGAACACGGCCAAGACGCCTACGCCTCGTTCCAGTTCTTCAGCAACACCTAAAACAACCTTCGCAGTTGATTGCAACTCAGAAAGTTTAGAGTCGAAAAAAGAAAACAAATTTAAAGGGCCATGAAAATGAAAGCAACCATAGCCATCCTGGCCGTCGCCGCGTCCTTCGCGGCGGCGGCAGCAGAGACGAACGAAGTCGAAAGTGCGGAATCCTCCGCGTTCTTCGTCGAAGCCTCGGTAGACGTCCTAAGCGACTACATCTGGCGCGGCAAGATCTGCAACGGGAATCCCGTCTGGCAGCCGAGCGTCACGCTCGGGTACGACGCAGGGGACTTCGGAAAGATTTCCGCAAACGTCTGGGCCAGCATGGACTTGACGCACCGGCGCGGAACAATGAACGCAAGCCGCCACGCATGCGGAATCCAGGAGCTTGACTACACGCTCGCGTATGCCAATTCGTTCGGACCCGTAGACATCGAGATCGGGCACATCTGGTACTCGTTCCCCTATGGCAACGGACGCTCCACCGAAGAGCTCTACGGAACCGTAGCGTACAACAACCCGATTGTGACTCCGTCGTTCACTGCGTACTGGGACTACCTCGACACCGCCAAAAACGATGTCTCGGCCGCGTACGCGACATTCGCGCTCTCGCACGAATTCGAGCCGATGGAGAAGCTGACCGTCACACCGTCGGCCGCCCTGAACTTCGCCAACCACGCCTACACAGGCTCGGCCGGCGGAACCGAGGCAACCGACTTTACGCTCGGAGTCGCGGCGTCCTACGCCGTCACGGAGTGGCTCTCGCTCGGAGCGCAGATCAACTACACATGGACGCCCTCTCACACGCTGCGGCACGAGGGCTACATGGGCGAGGGCGAGCACCAGATCGTCTGGGGCGGCGTCAACGCAACGCTCAAGTTCTAAACACTTTGCCTGCGGCGACGGTCTTTACGTATTTGCGCCGTCGCCGCAGGCCCCCTTCTCAAGTGATTTACCCTAAATTCGCCAGTTTCTAGCCAAGATATTCTCCTGTATTCTCCTGTTCTTTGTGGCTTACACTTTCTATTTTCCAGCTGCCGTTTTTAGGTTTACAAGTTCAAGATTTGTAATATTCTAACGCCACTCTCGCGCCAGATTACAAAAAATGTAAAAAACTGACCCTTTTAAGGCGTTGGCATGAGATTTGCTAATCTCTTCACTTGATAAGCAAGGATTATCATGAAGAGAATACACGACATCTATCGCCCGATGGAAGAGCGCAAAAGCGACTGGAACGAAGTCGAGAGGCCCCTTACCGACGACGAACTGAAGGAACAGACCTCGCGCTGCATGAACTGCGGCCAGCCCTTCTGCCATGCCTACGGCTGCCCTCTCGGGAATCTCGTTCCCGACCAGAACCGCGCCGTGGCGCAAGGCGACTGTAAACGCGCCTACGATCTCCTTAGCCAAAACTCCGACTTCCCCGAATTCACCTCGCGCATCTGCCCAGCTCTGTGCGAGGCTTCTTGTGTACACCAGCTCGACGAAGAGTCCGTCATGGTGCGACAGTCGGAGAAGCGCATCATCGAGACCGCCTTCAATTACGGCTGGGTGGTGCCGCGTCCACCCACGCAGGAAAACGGCAAGAAGGTGGCGATAATCGGCGCAGGCCCAGCCGGGCTTTCCGCCGCGGTCACGCTTCGCCGCCGTGGCTGGGCGGTCACGGTCTACGAAAGGCGCGCCAATATCGGCGGACTTCTCCGCTACGGCATCCCCTGCTTCAAGCTCGACAAGGCGCTTATCGAACGTCGCCGTAAGATCCTCGAAGCGGAAGGCATCAAGTTCGTTACTGGCTGCGAAATCGGCAAGGACGTTTCCGCGGAATGGCTCGCAAAGGAAAACGATGCCGTAGTCGTAGCAATCGGAACTCCTGCGGCGCGCGATCTCAAGATTCCAGGACGCGAACTTAAAGGAGTTCATCTCGCGCTTGAACTACTTGAGGGACAGAACCGCTTCCTCACCGGCGAGATTCCCGCAGCGCCGATTTCCGCCAAAGGCAAGAAGGTGCTGGTAATTGGCGGTGGCGACACTGGCTCTGACTGCGTAGGCACGTCAATCCGCCAAGGCGCAAAGTCGGTGACGCAGATCGAGATCATGCCAAAGCCACCGGACGAGCGCGACGCCTCGACTCCTTGGCCACTCTGGCCTTACATGCTCCGCACGAGCTCCAGCCACAAGGAAGGATGCGAGAGGCGCTGGAACCTCAACTCGCTCAAGTTCGTCGGCTCCGAACCACCTAACCACCAAACTACCAAACTACCTAACCATGTCGCTGGCGTAGAGGTAGAGACCGTCGAATGGGAGTTCACTCCTGAAGGCAGGCCCGCGAAGTTTCATTCTGTGCCGGGCACGAAGGAACTCATCGAGGCCGACCTTGTGTTTCTCGCGATGGGCTTTACCGGCGTTCCGACCACAAGCCCGATTGTCGCGCAGCTCGGCCTACAGCAGACGCCGCGCACCGCGCTTATACCGGATGCCGCAAAGAACATATACTGCGTCGGCGACTGCGCAAACGGCGCGTCGCTCGTCGTCCGCGCGCTCGCAAGCGGCAAGTCGTTGCAGATATAGGAAAAAGACCATGTGCGGAATAGTAGGATTTACTTCACGGAGCAAGTCGGCTGTCGGGCCTCTCGTAAACGGACTCAGGCGGCTTGAATACCGCGGCTACGATTCGGCGGGCGTCGCGCTTGAATCTGCAGAAGGCATAAAAGTTTACAAGCAGACAGGGAAAGTCGCCAAGCTCGACAATCTCCTTTCGCGGGCGCTTCCAGAAAACGAGCGCGGCAAATACACGATCGGCATCGCGCACACACGCTGGGCGACGCACGGCCTTCCGACCGTCGCCAACGCGCACCCGCATGTAGCCGATGGCGGCAGTCTCGCCCTCGTCCACAACGGCATAATCGAAAACTACGCGGCGCTCCGCGCGGGACTCGAGAAGCGCGGCGTAAAGTTCCTTTCGCAGACCGACACCGAAGTTGTCGCGCACCTGATCGCCGCGTTTGACAAGGGCGACCTCTTGGCAGCCGCAGCCGAGGCGCTCAAGCGCGTCGAGGGAACTTACGGCATCGCCGCAATATCTGCAAAGCATCCGGGCGAGATGGTCGTTGCTCGCAAGGGAAGCCCTCTCGTCATCGGCGTTGGAGAAGACGACATCGTCGTCGCAAGCGACGTGTCGGCCATCGTCGCTTACACCCGCCAAGTCATCTACCTCAAGGACGGCGATATCGCGCGCATCACGCCGCACGGCGTCGACATCCACACTCTCGACAACTCTCCCGTCACCCGCGAAGTGCAGGAAGTGGACTGGGATATCGGCGCGATAGAAAAAGGCGGCTATGAGCACTTCATGCTCAAGGAGATCTTCGAGCAGCCCGACGCACTCGCAAACACGATTCGCGGACGACTCGATCCCGCAGGAGGAACGGCATTCCTCTCGGGGCTCTCGCTCTCGCCGCGCGAACTCGCCGCCGTTAGGCGCGTCGTCATCGTGGGGTGCGGAACCTCGCTTCACGCAGGCATGGTCGGCAAGTACCTCTTCGAGAAGCTGGCCGACATTCCGACAGCACCCGAGCAGGCGGCGGAATTCAGGTACTCGAACCCGATTGTCGGGCCAAACGACTGGGTGATGGCGCTTTCGCAGTCTGGCGAGACAGCCGACACGCTCGCGGCCGTCCGCGAGTCGATCAGAAAAGGCGCGCTCGTCTCGGGTCTCTGCAACGTCGTCGGCTCCACGATTGCACGCGAGGCCGGGCGTGGCGTCTACCTCCACGCGGGACCAGAGATTTCCGTCGCGTCCACGAAGGCGTTTACCGCGCAGGTGACTGCCCTTCTCATGACAGCGCTCAAGCTCGGACGTACGCGCCGCCTCTCCTTCGAGGACGGTGACAGGCTTGTGAAGGAAATCTCTCGTCTCCCAGAACTCGTCAGCAAGGTGCTCGAGGGGAACGACGCGATCGCGAAAGTCGCGGAGAAGTACGCGAAGGCGGACGACATGTTCTTCATCGGGCGTGGGATGTTGCACCCTGTGGCGCTCGAGGGAGCGCTCAAGATAAAGGAAGTCGCCTACGTCCACGCAGAGGGCTACCAGGCGGCGGAACTCAAGCACGGACCAATCGCGCTCCTCTCCGAAAAGACGCCGGTCGTCGCGCTTCTCGCCGACATACCCGGCAAGGAGAAGACGCTCGGCAACGTGCAGGAGTGCCGCGCACGCCTCGCGCCAGTCATCGGCGTGGTGACCGAGGGCGACGAGGCGGCGGCAGCGGCAGTCACCGACGCGCTTACAATTCCGAAAACATGCGCGGAGCTATCGCCCATCGTAACAGTGGTGGCGCTCCAGCTCTTCGCGTACCATGTCGCGCGGCTTCGCGGATGCGAAATAGACCAGCCTCGCAACTTGGCGAAATCGGTAACAGTTGAATGATCTCGAGGAAAAGAAGATGAACGGCAAATACGTACAGCAGGGCCTTTACAGGCGAGAATACGAGCACGACGCGTGCGGCGTCGGAATGGTGGCCAACCTCTCTGGCGAGGCGAACCACGACATCGTCGAGAAAGGCATGACGATCCTGAAGCGCCTTATGCACCGCGGCGCGACCGGCAACGATCCGGAGACCGGCGACGGCGCAGGGCTTCTTATGAGAATCCCGCATGGGTTCTTCAAGAAGGTGCTCGGAAAATCTTTAACGCGTATCCCCCAGCCGAAGGCTGTCCGCGAAGCAGATGCCCTAGCAGGGGTGAGGCGCAGAGGCGCAGAGTGCGCAGAGACTTTTGGTGTTGCGATGATCTTCGGCGGCGAAGGCGAGGAAAAGAAGATCGAGAAAATTGTAAAGAGCGAGGGTTGCGAGGTCCTTGGCTGGCGCGACGTGCCAACTAATCCCGACGCCATCGGACACGATGCGCGTAGCGTTATGCCGAGAATAAGGCAAGTCTTCATCTCTGCGCACTCTGCGACTCTCGGCACTCGCTCCGCTCGGCTTGGCTCGCTACAAAGCGCGAGCCCCGCTTGCGCGGCGGTTACGCGCCTCTGCGTTAAAAACGACAAAGACTTCGAGCGCCGTCTTTATATCATTCGCCGCGAGATCGAGAAAGCGACGAAGGACACCTATGTCTGCTCCTGCTCTTCGCGCACAATCGTCTACAAGGGGCTGCTCCTCGCGACGCAGATAGAGAAGTTCTATCCTGATCTCTCCAACCCGGATTTCATCTCTCCGTTCGCAATCGTCCACCAGCGCTATTCTACGAACACGTTCCCCACCTGGGAACTCGCACACCCCTTCCGCGCCATCGCGCACAACGGCGAGATCAACGCGATCAAGGGCAACCTCACCGCACTCGCGGCACGCGAGGCGTCGCTCGAGTCTCCGACTTTCGGCGACGATCTCAAGAAGATACTTCCCATTGTCCACGGCGGACAGTCTGACTCCGCGTCGCTCGACAACATCTTCGAGTTGCTCGTCGCGGCAGGGCGAGACGCGCCGCACGCAATGATGATGCTCGTTCCCCAGGCATGGGGCGCAAAGTACCACATGGGTCACGATGTCCGCGCGTTCTACGAATACCACTCCGCGCTTATGGAGCCGTGGGATGGTCCTGCAGCAGTCGCCTTCACCGACGGACTTGGCCTCGGCGCGACACTGGACCGCAACGGCCTGAGGCCGGCAAGGTGGACGCTCACGAAACACGGGCTCTTCGTCCTTGCGTCCGAAACCGGCGTTCTCGACATCGCGCCAGGCGACGTCGAGCGTCACGGACGACTGAAACCAGGCGCAATACTCTGGCTTGACCTCGAGAAGCACCGTCTCGTGGAAGACGCCGAAATCAAGAACTCCTACGCGCGGCGCCGCCCCTACCGTCGTTGGGTAAAGGAAAACCAGATTCCGGTTACCGGGCTCTTTACCGAGATCGTTCCCTCGAAGCCGGACGCGGGCGACGAAACCGCCGCAGCTCAGCGGCAGAGATTCGGCTGGTCGCTTGAGGACGTCGAACTCATACTACGTCCTATGGCCGAGACTGGACACGAGCCAGTCGGCGCGATGGGCAACGACGCGGCGCTCGCGTGCCTGAGGGGAGCGGGGAACAACGGACAGTTCAAGATGTTCGACTGCTTCCACCAGCTTTTCGCGCAGGTGACGAACCCGCCGATCGACCCGATCCGCGAAGAGCTCGTCATGTCGATCATGACCTACATCGGCAACGAAGGCAACATCCTTGCAGAGACGCCCGGACACGCGCGGCTCGTAAAGATGACTCGCCCAGTCCTGACCGACGACGAGCTGAAGAGGATGCGCAACATCCCCGACTTCCCAGCAAAAACGCTTTCAATGTACTTCGACGGCGAACTTAAATCCGCTCTCGATACACTCGCGGCCGATGCGCTCGCAGCCGTAAAGGAAGGCGCAAAGATAATCATTCTGTCCGACAGAAAAGTTGGAGTTCAGAGTTCGAGTTCGAGAATGGAAACAATTCCACTCTCCAACTCAAATCTCCAACTCAAAACTACTCCTTCGCTCTTGGCTGTTGCCGCGGTGAACAAGGCGCTTGTCGATGCGGGCGCGAGACCTTCTGTTGGCATAGTCGTCGAGTCCGGCGAAGTGCGCGAAGTCCACCACTTCGCAGTTCTCCTCGGGTTTGGCGCGACTGCGGTGAATCCATATCTCGCACTTGCGACCGTTACGGAAATCGGCAAGGACGACACGGTCAAGGCAGCGGCGAACTATGTTACAGCCGTATGCAAGGGATTGATGAAGATAATGTCCAAGATGGGCATTTCGACCTTGAGGTCCTATCGCTCGGCTCGCATCTTCGAGGCGGTTGGCCTTGGTCCGAAGATCATGGCCAAGTATTTCGACGGCGTCACCTCGCCCGTCGGCGGATTAGAGCTTGAAGACATTGAGAAGATAGTTGGAGTGAAAAGTTGGAGTGGGAGAAAGGAAGAATGCAATTCAATTCTCCAACTCCAACTCAAAACTCCAACTCTCCCTCCCGGCGGGGAGTATCGCACTAGAAATGGCGGAGAGGAGCATCTCTGGACGCCGCAGCGTCTCGTCGACTTCCGCGAGTCAGTGCGCCACGATGACTACGCGCGCTTCAAACGCTACACCGACGATATTGACCAGAAGAGCCACGTGACGCTGCGTTCTCAGTTGGAGTTCAAAGTTGGAGTCGGAGAAAGGAACGATTCCACTCTCGAACTCCAACTCAAAACTCGAACTATACAGGGAACAAATGATGTCGAGCCCGTTGACTCGATCGTCCACCACTTCGTAGGCGGCGCGATGTCGCTCGGCTCGCTCTCGCCCGAGGCGCACGAGACGATCGCCCTCGCACTGAACGGACTCGGCACGATGTCCAATTCCGGCGAAGGCGGCGAGAATCCCGAACGCTTCGGCACCGAAAAGAACAGCGCAATCAAGCAAGTCGCCTCTGGGCGCTTTGGCGTGACGATCGAGTACCTGCGTTCTGCTAAGGATTTGCAGATCAAGCTCGCCCAGGGTGCAAAGCCGGGCGAAGGCGGTCAGCTTCCCGCGCACAAGGTGGATGAGTTCGTCGCTCGCCTGAGGCACGCAAAGCCGGGAACGACCCTCATCTCGCCGCCTCCTCACCACGACATCTACTCGATTGAGGACCTGGCGCAGCTCATCTACGACCTAAAGTGCGCAAACCCCGAGGCGCGCGTTTCGGTAAAGCTCGTCTCCGAAGCGGGCGTCGGCACGATTGCCGCAGGTGTTGCAAAGGCGCATGCAGACGTAGTCGTCATATCCGGCTTCGACGGCGGAACCGGCGCGGCGCCTCTCACATCGATGAAGCACGCGGGGCTTCCATGGGAAGTAGGCCTCGCGGAAGCGCACCAGACGCTCGTCAAGAACAACTTGCGCCATCGCGTGAAACTGCAGGTCGACGGACAGCTTCGGACCGGGCGTGACATTGTCATCGCTGCGATGCTTGGCGCTGACGAATTCGCGTTCGGCACCTCAATGCTCGTATCCATCGGATGCGTCCAGTGCCGCAACTGCAACTTGAACTGCTGCCCCGTAGGAATCGCGACGCAGAAACCAGAGCTTCGCTGCAAGTTCGCAGGAAAGCCAGAACATCTCCAGCGCTACTTCCGCTTCCTCGCCGAGGAAGTGCGCGAACACCTCGCCGCGCTGGGGCTCAAGTCGCTCGCAGAGGCACGTGGCCGCGCAGATCTTCTCAAGGCGAAGGACGGAACGAGCTTCGACTTCTCGGAGATGCTCGCCTCTGAAGAGATTGGCAATTCCACTCTCCAACTCGAAACTCCAACTCCAACTATCAAAGACAACTACGACTTCCGCGAACTTATCCCGGCAGTGGAGAAAGGCGAGACCGAGATCAGCCGCAATATCTCCAACTGCGACCGCTCGGTAGGTACCGCCCTTTCAGGTTGGCTCGTAGCCCCCCAACCACCAAACTACCAAACCACCAAACTACCAAACCACCTAACCGTCAACTTCACAGGCGTCGCAGGACAGTCGTTCGGTGCGTTCCTCGCGCGCGGTGTCACCTTCAACCTCGTCGGTGAGGCAAATGACTACATCGGCAAGGGAATCTCCGGCGGCATCATCACCATCAGGCCGCCCAAGTCCGACATCGTCCCCGAAGGAAACGTCATCGCAGGAAACGTCATCGCCTACGGCGGCACGTCGGGCGCGATCTTCCTGAACGGCCAGGCGGGAGAGCGCTTCGGAATCCGCAACTCTGGCGTCACGCTCGTCGCGGAAGGAATCGGAGACCACGGCTGCGAATACATGACCGGCGGCAAGGTGCTTGTGCTTGGATCGACGGGCGTCAACTTCGGCGCCGGCATGACCGGCGGCGTTGCATACGTTATCGACGAGGCGGGCGACTTCGACCTAAAGTGCAACCTCGACTCCATCGATCTCGCAGGCATAGCCGAAAACTCCGACGACGAACAGGATCTCCTCGCGCTCATCCGCGAACACGCGGACCGCACCGGCTCGCCTCTCGCCACTCGCATCCTCGCCGACTGGTCGGCCTACCGCCCGAAGTTCGTAAAGATTCTCCCGACAGGAAGGTAAGTCGCCAGACTAATAGAGCTTCTTGCCGTAGACGAGCAGCTTGTTAAGGTGGTAGACTTCGTCCTTCGCGTCGGGAACGCGGCGGATGCGGATATAACGCGCACGAGGCGCGGACGATCTCAAGTCGATGCGGTAGGTGTCGCGCACTTGGTCGTCGCGATGAACAGTTGTCCAATCCGAACCATCCTCGGAAATCTGAAGTTCGAGCGGCGCCTGACGGTGACGATTCTGCCACCCCGCCTTGTTCTCGGCGACTACTCCGCACACCGCGACGGGTCCTGGGAGCATCACGACTGCCCAGGGCGACTTCTCCTTCGCCGTATGGAAACCATTCTCGCCGCACGGCGTCGCGTCGATGCAGCGGGCGTAGTTCTTCGGCTTGTCCCATCCGCTCGTTGACGAAGTCTTGAGCAGCCCTTCTGCCGAGACAAGCAGCCCGCCAAAGTCACTCGTGGAATAGGGCTTGCCGTTGCCCTTATATGGCTCAAGCTTGTCCTGCAGCAGCGCAATCTGGCGGAAGGCCTCGAGATTGTCAGACTTCGACGCGCCGAGCATCAGCGGATTGAAGTCGAGAGCAGAGCCAGCGCCGTCCTTCGCCTTTTCCGCGACAACCTCGCCAAGCGTCTTGATGTAGACGGCGGAAAGTCCCGTGTTGCCCATCATGACGTCGCCGCCCCAGCCAAGCACCTGCGTAAAGTAGTTCTTAGTTCCGTACTGTGCGAGAAGCATCGCCTTAAGGACTGGCACCACAAACTCGACATCAGAGCCGAGTGGCTTTGCCCACTCTTCGAGCATCTTCTTGAAGTCGGCTTCCTCCTGTATTTGCTCGTCGCTCTGCCGCAGCAACGGCGCAAATGCGACAAGCTCGTCTGCAAGAGCCCGCTTACCCTTCTCCTTCATAACGCGCGCGAAGTAGGGGGTAAGGAAATCCCAGACCGGCTGTCGGCCCGTCTTCATCCCACGCGAGCAGCCACGCACCCACGTCCGCATTGTGTCGATCGACGCGCCTGTGCGGTCAACCCAGTCGCCGTACGCCTTCCACGCGCCGTAGTGCGCCGGCCAAGAGCGGCAGGCCTGCTGAAAATACGCCTCCACGTCGGACGACTTTAGCCCTCGTTCCTCGGCTATGACCGCAAGCTCCAAAAGCCGGTTGGCGGCATGGCGCTTCTCGCGGTCGCCGCGAAATGTCTTTTCGATGGAGACGGAATACTGCCAGGGGTGCTTGTTCCAGAAGCAAAGATGCATCTGCGAATGGCCGGTTACGCTATAGTCGACCTCCCATCGCCCACTCGGGAGTCGACGCGTGTAGGCGCAGTGACCCGGCTGCCCCGCAGTAGTCGAGGGGAGCCCGTGGGCGTTGGAGACTGCGCTTCCGAACTTCGAGAGCTCTCCGCACACGCCGCCAACGATCTGCGAATACTTTCTTTTCGGCCATTCGCCCGCAGTCGCCCACGGCTTGTAGTAGAGCGGGCCATGAACGGAATCGCCAAAGCAGTTTGACAAGCGATACTGTATCATCCAGCACGCACCGCCATACTCCCTGCTCGGCAGGTTCACGAACTTGTCGAGATGTCGCTGCTGCGCCGCCATGTTGTCGGCACTCGCCGTGCCGTGACCCTGGTGCAAGGCGAAGCGCCAGATCCAGACCGGCTGCGAATAGGCGCTCTTGTGTAGACGTCCCGCCTTCGCCGTCGCGCGATAGGCATCGAGGACATCGGCAAGCCATGCCTCGTCCTTGTCGGGATAGTTGAGCGCAAGCGCAGTCATAAAGCGACGACCTTCGTTGTTCATGAACGCGCCGTCCGCAAACGGAACCCACCTGCCGTTATCCTGGAAAACAAGCGACTCAAGCGCAAGAACAGCCGCCGCGCCATCGCCAGGACCGTCGCCGGCGCGCGCCCAGCCGTCGGAGCTGTTTGCAGGGAACGTGCCGCTCCACGCAAAGTCCTCAAGCCATGCGCGGTCGTTCATAAACGCCTTGACGAACAAAGCCGAGCCCGGTCGCGAAACGAGGTCGTCCCAGCCCTTCTGCCCTATTAGCCGCAAAACTGCATGGCGTGCGACAGCCAGCTTTTGCTGCTCATTTAGGGCGGCTGTCGGCTTAATCTTGCTGATAACGCCCTTCAACTGTTCAAGCGCAAACGGCGGCTTCTCGCTGCGCGAATCGACGTCTGGGCGCGGCCGAACTGCCGCGTGCGGGAGCCCCTTCGACTCGTACTTCTCGCCGTCCATCATCAGCCGTCCCAGCGCATACTGCCCCCAGAAAGTGCTTCGCCCGAGCTCAAGCGCGGCCTTTAGCGCGGCCTTGCCTTCCGGCTTGATTGGCTTGTCGGTTCCGTCAGTTGTCGCGGCATATTCCATTATCTTGACGAGCTGGCGCTGGCTGGCGCTGAAATGGAGAGTGGGGATGCGGCGAAAGCCGTCGAAGAACGCAGTAGAGCCGTCCTTTCTCTCGGCCGTCACTTTCTCGACCATCGCGACTCCCTTGTAGTCGTCGATCTCGAAATGCTTTACCCAGCCGAAGGAGTCGTTCGCATCAAGCGCAGAAAGCGCCTTCCATTCGTCTGACCAGCCGCATTTGCCCTTGATTATCTCGTCCCTGTGAAACTGCCCCACCATCGGCATGAGCTTGTCAAACGCCGCACCGTATGAGTCGGCGGCATTTGAGCCCTTCAGCGCCGCGGCCTTTTTGAAAAGCACCTCCGCCTGATCCTTCCGAGCCGTCAATTTCTCTACGGCTCCGGCAAGTTTCTCGGCGGTGATGTCTTGCGGAACGTTTTCGATCTGCGCGAAGAACCGGAGTGGCGTGCCAGGCGCGTAGCATGTTATAGCGGGGAATCGTTTCGTTTTGACGAGAATGTCGGATACAACGGCGTTAGACTCCTTTACTGCATCAGTCGGCTCCTCCATCTCGTCGTAAACCGCGAAGATATACTTCGAGCCGACCTCACGCCGGAACTCGGCACTTTCAAACACCCTGCGCACCTTCTCGCCGCTGACGCACCAGTCGCTGCCGGTCTGAAGGACGAGAACGCCCTTCCCTGCTCGCGCAGCCAGAACGTCTACCTTGGGCTCGGCGGCAAAAAGAGACGCTCCAAACGCCAGAGAAACAGCAAGGACAAATCTCGCGGCAAGTTTCATGATGCCATTATACCGCCATAACCGGCCGCCGGGGATTAGTCCTCGGCGGGGACAGCGGGTGCGAGCGTCTCGAACTCGGCGGTCGAGCCGACATAGCCCGACATGACCTGCTCGAGCTCGCCCTTGACACGCGGGAACTCCACGTTCAGCCAGAACATGAGCGCGGCGTTCTTGTAGTCGTACTTCTCGGCGGCCTTGACGAAGAGTGCGGCGACGATAAGCGCAATCGCCGCGTCGACGAGCTTCCTCGCGGAAAGGTCGTGGTAGGTCTTCGCGTCCTCGCGCGCCTTCACGAACTCAACAGCGTCGTCGAGCGCCTTCAAAAGCGCCGTCATTCGCGGATGCTCGCCGTGCCAGTCTTCCTTGCCGAGGATATCGGCGATAACTTCATGGACGAGACCGCCCGTGACGCCCGCAATCGCGGCGACGACCTGAAGCTGCGAAGTGCCCTCGTAGATCGTCGTGATGCGGCTGTCGCGGAGATACCGCTCGCACGGATAGTCCTTCATGAAGCCCGAGCCGCCGAGAACCGCAATCGCGCCTTGCGCGTTGCGCATCGAAAGCTCGGAGCCGTAGTACTTCGCCATCGGGGTGAGCATCTTGTTGAACGCCGCAGCCTTCTTGAGACGCGCGCGGACGGCCTGCGCCTCGGGCGTCCCCTTAAGCGACTCGAACTTCTTGCCGAGCCCCGCTTCAAGGTCGACGTTCTTCGCCGCGTAGTAGGTAAGTAGACGCGACGCCTGAAGCTCGACCGACATCGTCGACATAAGCTCGCGGAGCGCAGGGAACGTGTCGATCGTAACGCCAAACTGCTTTCTCGCCGCGGCATAATCGCGGGCAGCGCGGTAGGCGGCCTCTGCAATGCCAGTGCCTTGGGCGGCAATGCCCATGCGGGCGCCGTTCATAAGCGCCATGACGTAGGTGATAAGACCACGCTTACGAAGACCAATCAGCTTCGCGGGCGCCTCGGTGAAGACCATTTCGCAAGTGGGCGAGCCGTGGATGCCGAGCTTGTTCTCGAGACGACGCACCTTGACCCACGGGCCCTTCTCGACGAGAAGGCAGCTTAGGCCGCGTCCGTCGCTGAACTCGGGCTCGGTGCGGGCGAGGACGAGAAGGACCTCGCCGCAGCCGTTGGTGATGAAGCGCTTGACGCCGTTGACGCGCCAGACGCCGTCCTTGTCCTGGTAGGCGGAAGTCTTGACGGACTGGAGGT
>CACWJS010000012.1 GCA_902761275.1 uncultured bacterium
TTGATTCCCCAGCCGTCCGTGTCAACACCACCTTTTATTGCCAGAATCGCATAGCCGCAAGAGGAGGAATCGGCCTTCATCCAGCCGGAAATGGTGAAGTTCTGGACATTCGCGATGCCGCCGAGAAGCGGTACCGTGATACCGGTCTTGTAGGCATTCGCGGTTGGGTGGTGGTATGTTTTGCCGACAGGCCCGTCGATCTGGGTCGTGTCGCTGGCGGTGGAGACGGCGTCGTAGTGGTTCGCTGACGAGTCCGAGGCATTGGTGGGATAGGCGTCACTGAAGTGCCAGACGCCGGCATGCCCCGGCCAAGTCAGCGCCGGCTCTACCACCGGAAGCTCCACCCCCTGCCGCGGCTTCCAGTACATGCGGAACTTTGTCGCGGCGGTCAGGTTTGAGATGTTCACCCATACGAGCGACTCGCCGGAGGTGTTCCAGGTGTCGATTTCGTGGGCGAGAAGCGAGCCGTCCAGCATGGTGAAGCGGATGCCAGAACCATTATCCCCGCAGTCGGCGTAGTGGAACTTGTTCTGCCGCGTCTCGCTCAGGCGCACCAGCACCTGGAAGTTCGTGTAAACGTTCGCGGCCGGCAACATCCCCTCGCCAATCGAAATCTCCATCGTCTTCTCGAAGCCATTGGTCCTCGGCTTGCCGCCTGGCCAGGTCAGGGGTTCCAATATCGCGGGACCGGGATTGAACTTGCCGGTGCCGGCGTTGGTCAGAAAGACATCTGTTTTGGTGTCGTAGAGGCCGAAAACCGAATCGGAAACGCGGCGCGCCGGAACATAGTCGTGTACGACGACGCCACCGTCGTAGATCTTACACGAATAGAACCGTATCTTCGAGCAGTTATTTGATACGCAGTTGTTCGCGAAGATGAAGAGAGAGCCATTCGTGCTCTTGGTCGGGGCCGTGCTGTGGGTGGTCATGGCCGTGCCGTCGATGTAGTACTTCCTATCGGTGCAGTCGAGCTTGTGGGTGTGCCTGTTCTTGTCGGCCGTGGTATTGGTCCTCACCCAGTCGCCTTTGTCTTCCGCCAGCGCCGACGCAAAATAGCCCTGACCCTGGATATAGATGTCGAAGTTCAGATGTCCGGTCCCGAGATCTCCGTCCGGGTCGGACGTGCCGTTGTGCGAGTTGCCGAAGATTCGCTGCTGCTTGGTGTCCTTGTCCGTGAACTGCACGTCCGCCTCGACCGCCATTGTCGGCGTGATGACAACGCCAGTATCGATATACTGCGTGCCAGTCGACTCAAGGTATTCGTGTTCGGCGTAGCCAGCCGGAAGCGTGCCCGCCGCCTGCGCGGCGGATGCGCCGCAGAGAATCGCGGCGGCGATCATCAGCCCACTGAATCCACCCTTGAAGAACCAGTTGTTTCGCGAAGTCATCATGGCATACTCCTTTTACGAGTTTGGGAATATTCTACCACAATCCGCCCAAAAAGCATACCCCCCTAAATTAGGGGGGGCTACTTCAGCAACCTATCGGCTGGTATGACGACATCAAACCCATGCTCGGCCTCTATACGCGGCGAGAGCCGTCCGTCATAAACGAGAGCCGTCCTGACTGAAACTCCTTTAGAAACCTTGTGTAGTTGTCGCATATCCTGTATCTGTCTATGCGGGCAGGCTTCCCTGTCTCCACGTTCAGGTTCGACTCCCTCGCCACGAACCCGGCATACTCAAGTTCCTTGAGCGTTCGCGTAAGATGTCCGTTGACGGCGACGCCAAGCTTTCCAGCGATAGCGGACGCTTTCATCGAACCGCCCGACAAAGCTTCAAGCACAGCCCTCCGCTTGACCGCATCAGAGCCGAACACGGCGTTGAACGTCTCGTCAAACTCGCGAAAGAGCAGACCTTGCTTGAGAAAGCACATTCGGCGCATGTTCTCGTCGACGGTCAGCGACGGCCGTATCTCCTCGAGATAACGTGGCACACCGCCCACGACGGACAGGATATCGAATATCAGATGTTTTGGGCTACTAATCGACATTTTGTCATTTAGCAGCCCAAGACGGTTGCTATGGGTGCAGCCCCATAGCATTACTATCTCACGAAAATAGTGAGGCCGCTGGCGCCGGCTTCCTTCAGCTCGGGACCGGCAAGGAAGCCGCCCTCGGCGCTGCCGCTGTTGACCATGAACTGCCTGCCGACGACATCGTAAAGGCCAAGAACGCCGTCGCTCTCCCGCCGGCAAGGGATGAACTCATGCGTCTTCTCGCCGCTTTCATAGATCGCCACATCCGCGATACGCACCGGATTGCCGGCGTTGTGAGACTCACTGTTGCTCATGCGCCCGAAGATGCGAAGCGTGCTCTCCGTCGGCAAGGTGCCGGAAGTCCCAAGCGCGTATGTCGTGCCGTCGTTGACCGAAAGGACTTTGTTGGCGGCATCCATTGTCAGCTTGTTCCAGCCGGCGTCGATCAGCAACCTATCATCGTTTGTGTATTGGGTCTCGTTTCCGCCGACGCCACCGGCGAGATAAAATTTTTGATTTGTCATCCACTTGGCCCCAAGGTGGAAACGACGCCATTGGGGAGTATCGAGGATGCCGACAAGATATGTGTTGGCATTCTTCACCGTTGTCTGCGCTACAGCCGTTATGCGCGTGTTCGCGGTGGGATGGATGTCCGTATCGACGTAATGCACCGTCCCCGTTGTCTCAAGGTAAAGGAGCCGCTGGAACTCCTGCGGCAGCTTCGCCTGCGGCACTATTAAAAAAGTCGCCGAGCCCGGTGTGGCCGTGGCATAGTCGCCCGCGCCGGACACCGTGCACGTCCCTTCGCCGAAGCGCGTGTTGTTCGTCCAGGCGACGGTATAGTCCACATCCTTCGTCAATGTCCTGCCCGTAAATACTTCTTTGACAACCGGCAACGGGCAATAAGCCTCGACGGGCGAGTCGATGGACTGGAGCGAATCGGGAATTGCCTTGGCAACCACAAGATACTTCATGGCCGGTCCGGCCGCGAATTCACCAGAACCACCATTCTCGTAGAACTTCGGCTCGCAGTAGTCGTACAGGCCGAGGGCGTTGTCCGACAGACGCCGCGCAGGGACAAGCAATCGCACGAGATCAGTTCCCTTCCAGATGCGCGTTATCCCAACGCGGAACTTTCCGCACGTGAACGTGCCGCTTTCGTTTCGCGCGAATATGGCGATTGTGCTGTGGTCGTCTTCCGTGTAGGACTGGTCGCTGGCGTCAAGCGTCACATCAACCCAGCCGTCGGCTCCAGCGGGAAGAGTTGTATAGCTTACATTAGCAAGCCCAATCCACTTGATATACCTGAGGGTGGACTCGCCGGCGACTCCCCAGTGAAAACGGTGCCAAACGTTGGCGATACGGTCGAGCGCGCCCATCTGCATCTGCGCGCCGGCGAAATCGACAACGCAGAAGCGCTGCGTAAGCTTCGTGTCGTTCGCATACACGACGCCAGTGTCGATGTATTGCGTCCCGGAGGACTCCAGGTATTCCAGGATATCGTACCCCGGAACCGGGACAATGGACGCGTCTTCGGCCTGCGCGGCGGATGCGCCGCAGAAAATCGCGGCGGCGATCATCAGCCCGCTGAATCCACCCTTTAAGAACCTGTTGTTTCGCGAAATTATCATGGCTTGCTCCCTTTGCGAGTTTGGGAATATTCTACCACAGGTCATACCTGTTTTCCCAATTTTTCTCACACCCTCACACCCGCGACTTTATCCTACCGCAGGATGATCTGGAAGCCTAAGCCAGACGGTACTTCCCAGCATCCGAGATCGATGGACTTGCTCTGCAGACGCGGGTTGCCGTCAAGGTCAATCGCGGAGCTGCCGGCAGGACGGTAGTCAGTACTTTTTGTGCCGCTGTTGATCAGCTGCGAATTGCGTGTCTGGTGCCAGTTGAACTTCGAATATTCCTCGCTGCTGGCGTATTCGTCGAGCTGCGCGAACGTCGTTCCCGTGAACGTCTCGTACTTGACGAAGTCCGAGTCCGCTAGCACCTTCCACGTCGCACAGGATGCGTTCGTGAAGGCCGCGCCGCAGTAGAAGTAGCGACCGAGGTTCGCATTGCCGCAGTTGGACGTCAAGTTGTTAACGATCCTGGCGGGATTCGAGTAATAGGCATAATTGCCGTATGCGACGCAGTTCACCACCTTTGCGTTGGCGTTTTTGATGTAAATGCCCAATCCTACGCCGCCGTAGTCCAGAGCCCAGCTACCCGTAACCGTGCTGTTCAGCATCGTTACCGCGCCATCGAGGCAGACGCCACCATAGTTGCGGCCATTGGCATTATAGTCCTTGTTGTCCTTGAAGAAGCAGTTGTCGATGACGCCGCCAGTGGCGTAAAGCGCCAAGCCGTAAGCTGGCTGGCTGGGGAAGCCGCCCCAGTTGGCCGCGCCGCCGGAGACGAGGCAGCGCTACAGCCTCCCGCCCGACATCCAGACGTTGCCACCGTTGCCATAACCCTTTTGCCCACCGGCGCGACCGTCCTTGATGGCACAGTTGGAGACAAGCCCCGTCGACATCCAGATGTGGCCGCCCGCACCGCCGTTAAGGCCGGTCGTCTTAAACCCGTTGCCGGATATGGTGAGGTTCGCGACGATCACATCCGGATGCGTGATCGTGAACGCGCGGAAGCCAGGCACGTTGTCCACGATCTCTGCGTCTGCAGGGTTGGAGGACTCGCCGCGAACCGTGACGGCGGTCGCGAGGAAGAAGCCGGTGTCGTTCGAGCGAGACCCCTTCAGCACCACGATGTCCACGCCGTCGATGACCGTCTTGTTTTCCGAGATGTTGTTGGTAAGTGCCCCCACCGCCGCACCGAGCGTATTCGCCGCCGTCGCCCGCGTCTTGTAGGGGAAGACCGGAGTCGCGCAGTTGGAGTCGACAAACATCTGCATCGGCGCGATGGCGGCGCGGACCGGCACCGTGTACCAGTCGGTCCAGGTCGAGCCGCCGTCAGGCGAAGCCTGGACCTTCACGGTAAAGTAGCCGGCCGACGGATAGCTGTAGCCGTGCGCCGCCTCGCGCGTTTCCTCGGTCACGCCGTTACCGTAGTCCCAGCGGAAGACCACGTCGCTCGACGGTCCGACCGCGAATCCGTTGAACGTGACCGCCTCGCTCTCAAGCGCGCCGTATTTCGACAGGATGCCGCCGCAGGTGAACTGCGACTGCGCGTATTCCCAGCAGCCGATGTCGATGGACGTGCCGGCGACGCGGGGGTTGCCGTCCAGGTCGAGCGTCGCGCCGTCGGCGGGACGGTAGTCCGGGTCAGTCGTGCCGCCTTCGACGGCGGGCGAGGCGAGCAGCTGGTGCCAGTCGAAGCCCGCGTACTCTTCGCTATTTAAGTAGTCGGTAAGTTCGGCTATCAGCGTTCCGGAGAATGTCCGGAAGTTGACGAAGTCGTCGTCCGTCAGCACTTTCCACGTCGCGCAGGACGTGTTGGTGAAGGCCGCGGCGCAGTAGAAGTAGCGTCCATAGTTCGCCGAACCGATGTTCGCCGCGGCGGTATGGTAGGCGTAGGGTTTATTCACGACGTAGTTGCCGTAGGCAATACAGTTCACGACCTTCGCGCTGGCATTGTTGATATGGATGCCCGAACCCTTGCCGTTGTAGTTTCGAGACCATCCGCCGGTCACCATGCAGTTGACCATCGTGACCGCGCCGTTGAGATAGACGCTCGCAGAGTTCTGCCCGTCGCTGCTGTCGGTCTTGTTGTCCTTGAAGAAGCAGCTGTCGATGACGCCGCCTGTGGCGTAAAGACCCATGCCGCAGCTCTCGTGGTTGGGGAATCCGCCCCATTGGGCCCTGCCGCCGGTGACGAGGCAGCGCTCGAGACGCCCGCCGGTCATGTAGATGTTGCCGCCGTCGCCATAGCCCTTCTGGGCACTGGCGTGGCCGTTCGTGATGACGCAGTTGGCGACGAGTCCCGCCGACATCCGGATGTGGCCGCCCTGTCCGCCGTTGGTGCGAATGCCTTTGCCGGAAATGGTGAGGTTGGAGACGACCACGTCCGTATGCGTGATCGTGAACGCCCGGCTGCCGACGACATCGTCCACGATCTCCGCGTCCGCGGGGTCGGCAGATTCGCCGCGGATCGTGACAGGGGTCGCAAGGAACATGCCGGTGTCGTTGGATCGCGACCCGCTCAGGACCACGATTTCCACGCCGCCGATGATCGTCTTGTTCTCCGAGACGTTGTTGGTGAGCACCCCCACCGCCGCGCCGAGCGTCGTCGCCGCCGTCGCCCGCGTCCTGTAGGGGAAGGCCGGCGTCGCACAGTTGGAGTCCACGTACATCACCTCCGGCGCGACGGCGACGCGCGTCGGCACCGTGTACCAGTCGCTCCAGGTTGTCCCGCCGTCGGACGAAGCCTGGACCCGCGCGGTGTAGTAGCCGGCCGCCGGATAGCTGTAGGTATGGTCGGCGTTTGGCGTTTCCACGGTCACGCCGTTGCCGTAGTCCCAGCGGTAGAGGACTGCGCCCGACGCGCCGGCGGAGGTGGCATGGAACGAAAGAACGCCGTTCTCAAGCGTGCCGTAGCCGTCCAGGTATGCGCCGCAGGTCAGATGCGACTGGTCGTACTCCCAGCAGCCGAGGTCGATGGACGAACCAGAAACGCGGGCGTTGCCGTCCAGGTCGAGCGTTGCGCAGTCGGCGGGACGGTAGTCAGTGTCAGTCGTGCCGACGTCGATGGCGGACGAAGTGAGGCGCAGCCGCCAGTCGAAGTTCTCGTACTCCTCGCTGGTCAAGTAAGCCTGCAGGTCGCTGAAGGTCGGGCTCCGCTGGGTCGGGGGCGAATACGTACGGTAGTTGACGAAGTCTTCGTCCTTCAGCACCGTCCACGTCGCGCAGGACGCGTTCGTGATAACCGATGCGCAGTGGAAGTAGCGGTTGAGGTTCTTGTTGCCGAAGTTCGAGTCGGCCGTGCTGGAGGTGGTGTTGTAGTTGCCGTAGGCAATGCAGTTCACCACCTTCGCGCTGGCGTTGTTGATGACGATGCCGGATGCCTCGCCATAGCGCGAATAGCCGCCGGTCACCGTGCAGTTCACCATCGTGACCGCGCCGTTGAGGTAGACGCTGCCGCGGTTGCGGCCATTGTCGTTGTCGTCCCGGTTGTTCTTGAAGAAGCAGCTGTCGACGACGCCGCCCGAGGCGTAGAGACCCATGCCGTAGCTTTCCGACGTACCATTCCAGCCTCCCCAGTTGGCCCTGCCGTTCACCACGTAGCAGCGCTCAAGCCGGCCACCCGACATCCAGACGTTGCCGCCGTTGCCGTAGCCTGCGTACGCGGCGGCGCGGCCGTCTTTGATGACGCAGTCCACGACTTTGCCCGCTGTCATCCGGATGTGGCCGCCCTGTCCACCGTTCGTCCTGTAGCCGAAGTTCGTGATCGTCAGGCTCGACACCAAGGCCTCGTCGTGCGAAAGCGTGAAGGCGCGCTTGCCGACAATGCCGTCGTTGATGATGACGCAGTCACGGCTCGCACCGATTACGGAAATCGCCTTGTCGAGGACCAGCCCCGACTCTGTGTAGGTGCCGGCGGCAAGGCGGATGACCGCACGCCCGCCGTTCAGGTCGATTGCCGCGGCGGCCTTCTCGACCGCATTGGAAACGGTGGCGAAGGGATGCTCCTCGCTGCCATCGTTATCATCGCTACCGGTCGTCGCCACATAGTAGGCCGAACCGAAACTGGCCGTCAACTCGAACGGCGCCGTCGGCGTAAAGGTAAAAGATGCGGACATATCAGAAACGCCCGTAGGCAAATCTCCCGACCACTTGATGAACCCCTTCCCTGCGTTCGGCGTTGCCGTCAGGGTGACAGGGGTATTGACCGCGAACCAGGCGGTTCCGGACGGCGCGACCGAGCCGCCAACACCGGCCGTGACCGTGCCCTTGACCGAACTCACCGCCCACTGCCACACGAGGCGACGGTATTCAGCCGGCGACGGATGCGTGTAGGCGAAGGAGGTCGCCGACCCTGACGAATCCTCGTTGCCGTCGTAGTCGTAGAGCTTCCAGCCGATGCAGGTATACTCTAGATTCTCGGACGCGTTCGTCACTACTGGCGTGCCGCAGGAGACAGACTCCGTCTGACCGGCCGTGAGATTGGACAGGAGCCCGTAGGCAGGAGATGGAGTCCCGATATCGGCAGGCGATCCTTGGATGTCGAGCAGGCCGTCGGTGTTGAAGAACGAGTCGTCGTAGTAGTGGCCTTCGGGTCCGGCGGTGAAGTTGCCGGAGCCGGCGAGCTCCAGCGTCGCGGGGTTGTCGCAGATGTCCACCATTGTCGCCACGCCGTTCGCATCCTTGCACGGGACGAAGTAGTGGATGAGCTCGCCCGACCGCCAGACCTTGAAGGAATAGAGCTTGTGCTTGCCATAGTTGCCAAGGCCATTGCCAATGCTGCCGGTGTAGGATGCGAAGAGCTGGACCGGGCCGCCGGCTGCGGTGAAGTTTGGATCCGCGGTATGCGTCTGACTGTCGTTGCTGCCAGACCAGGTGATCACATTGCGATCCACTGTATTGGTGTATCTCGTGCCTGCCACAACCTCGGGGTTCAGTTGTGTGCCGGTTGTCGTGTTGTAGTCAAGACGAATCTTACCGCTAATCAATAAGTGCGTCCAGGTCTTGACGTTCCCATTGTTGCGGGCGCACCAGATCGCTTGGTTTCCACTGAGCGACGTCGAGTCGGGCCACTCGACCACCGCCTCGACCTTGTCGGTGGTGGGGTTCGGCGTGTAGTTGGTCTTGATGTATTTCGCGCTATTGCCCAGGATGTACTGGACTTCGGTATATCCGGCCGGCAGCGTCCCCGCCGCCTGCGCGGCAGATGCGCCGCAGAAAACCGCGGCGGCGATCATCAGCCCGCTGAATCCACCCTTTAAGAACCTGTCGTTTCGCGAAGCCATCATGGCATTCTCCTTTTACGAGTTTGGGAATATTCTACCACAATCCGCCCAAAAAGCATACCCCCCTAAATTAGGGGGGCTTGCAAATCGCTATGTCAAGTTGGCTGGGGGCGCCTGCTTCTCGCAGACTGCCAGTCAGTCTACTTGTCGGTGTTGCCGTAGATGCGGTAGCCCGGAGGAATCTTATCCACGCCGCCGCGATTGAAGACAAGCCCGCGCGGCATATTCTCGAAGGTGTTCCCGGTGACCGTGATGTCAACGGTGTCGGTGTCCATGCGGTAGATAAGGAGCGGCGTCGCGACCTCGCGCTTCGGCCTCACGAGCGCACCCCAGCCGCCGCCCACGCGCAGCGTGCGGTTGCCTGTGAACGAGCAGCGCTCGAAGCCGACGCCCTTCGGTGCCCGCTGGCACCAGACCTCGAAGGCCTGCGTGCAGTCAGTCATCGTGCAATCGCGGCAATGGACGTCCCGCCAGCCCTTCTTCGGGTATCCCTGCATCGTGAAGCAGACGTCGTAAACGCCGCGGAAGGAGCAGCGCTCGACGACGACGTCCTCCGCATCGCCACCGAGTTCGATTCCGTTGCCGAAGCGAACCCGCATCTGCGGCGAGTATCCCTCAAGCTCCGACCCGCCGATGTTCTCGAGCTCGCAGCCGGCGATGCGCACATCCGACACGTCGCAGCCCCAGCCGGCATGCATTCCATGCGCCCCCGTCGCCCGGACCGCCACGTTGCTGATCACGCTGTGCGAGCCGAACTGGACGCACGGGACGCGGAGCGCCACCCGGATGTCCTTCGCGAGCGTCGCCGGATTCCTTTCCGCATGCACGTAGAGCCATCCGTCCTCGCCGCAGAAGTCCCAGGGCGAGACCAGGTCGGCGTGGCAGAAACGCTTCCACCCCTTCACCTCTCCGTCCACGAGCAGGAATCCCGGATTGCAGTCGTCCGTTGCGATGCCCGTGAAGTTCGACGGATTCGCGAGATTGATCCGCCAGCGGCAGTGCGTGAGGTCCTGCCAGCCGGACGGATCGGGCTTCAGGTTCTTGGTTGCTGAAATGACCGGCTTCGGGCCTTCGCCCCAGCTCGTAAGCACGGTCGGATGCGCCGCGTCCGGTCCGGACGGCAGCATCAGTCCGCCGTAAAACGCATCCCCGCACTTCAGTCGCAACGTCGCGCCGGCCGGCAGCGCGGCATTGGCACGCTTGATCGTCCGCCACGCCGTCGCGGGCGTCTTCCCGTCCGCCGCATCATCGCCCGCCGCCGCCAGATACCGCACCTCTCCCCCTGCCTCCACGCCCGGCGCGGCAGATGCGCCGCAGAGAACCGCGGCAGCGATAAGAAGTCTATAAAATTCCCCTTTGAAGAGCTTCTTGTTTTGCGAAGTCATCATAGCTTGCTCCTTTTGCGAGTTTGTGATTATTCTACCACAATCCACCCAAAAAGCACACCCCCTAAATTAGGGGGAGGGTCATACTACTCACTACAACAACTTTATCCTACCGCACGAAAATGGAAAGCCCAGCAGACTTTCCCCAGAGCCAGACGAGGCGGCGGAAGGACTTCTCGCCGTCGAGCGTCGCCGTGCGTCCGCTCTGCTCCGCGCCCTTGACCCAGCCGGTGCCGTCGGTCCACGTGTCGATGCGGTAGCCCTTCACCGTGCGCCCGAAGACCATGCGCCCCGTCGCCGTGAACGTCTCGCTGCTGCCGACGGCGATCTGGTGGTAGCCAAGCGCCGTGGCGTCCGGGTCGAGATACGCCGCCGGCTCGCCCTTCTCGTTCTCGCCGGTCACGTAGACCGAGTTGGTGCCGACGTTCCCCGTGAACTCCGCGACGAACTCCGCCTTGTCGCCGATCGGGTAGATGTAGTTCCTGGCCACGCGGTCGTAAAACGCCGGTTTGCCTTCCGCGTCGATGCACGGCGCGTAGTCGCGCGACAAGTTGACGCCGTCCGTCCAGACCGCGTAGGTGTAGTAGCGCGTGTTGTTGTAGTCAACGCAGAGCGGCGCGGTCGTGTCAGAGAGGCGCTGCTGCCCGAAGATGTGCAGCGTGCCGATGAGCGGCTCCGACGAACGCTCGTAGCCGGTGTCCTTCATCTCGGCGAGATGCGTCGCATTCTGAAGCACGTCGTAGAGGCGGACGGTCGTCGGTTTGAGGTCGATTTCGAAACGAGCCGTATTGTTGATATTGAAATACTGGGTTTGAGACACTGCTCCGTCCATGCAGTTGCACATGTCCACGCGCAGCGCCGGCTGAGATTGGTTCGGCCACACGCGGCTGAGCTGGAAATTGTACTGCCATTTCCCCGGATCCTGGCCGTGGGCCGACTCGTCGCGGCAACCGAAGAAGCGCCGCTCGGTTACAGGAGAGAGGTTGTTCTGGGCGGTGCGGTTGTTGCTGTCCAAACCAACGTCGATAAAGACGCGCGTCGTCGCCGGGACCGGGTGGACGCCGGTATTGAACGGCCCGTGACCGACTTCCGTCTTGCCGTTTGCATTCGTCGCGACATCGACGAGCCGCAGGCACTCCGCCCGCAGGCCGTCGGGCGGATCGACGAGCATTTCCGCGTCCCAGAGGCAGACGACCCGCACACCGTCGGTGTCTGAGTTGCGGGTAAAGGTATAGCTCCTGAGTCCGGGCTGCGGCGTCCCGACGACGAACTCGTCGTTGTTGGCGTCGTAGGTGTCGATGCGCAGTCCCGCCGAGGCGACGCGGTAAGACGTCCTGGTCGATTCGTCCCAGCAAATGAACGTTCCAGTCGGGACGCTGAAGGTGACGCTGTCGCCGACATCGACTGATCTTTTGCCGTAAAGCGGAATTCCGCCGATGGCGAACGGCAGGCTTTCCGACGCACATTCAACCGGGCCGGTCTTCAGCGCCGGCGAAACGGCGGCCAGCGCGCCGAGGTGCGCGACGAGCGAATCGACATGCTGCGTCTCGGCGGAGGCGACATAAGGCGTGAATGCGTGCGTCTCGCCTGCGGTAACCTCGTCGCCCGACTGGAAGAACCGACGCGTCACGATGTCGAAATAACCGGCCACGCTGTTCGTCACCATCGGGCGGAAGTCGCCCACCAGCTCACCCGAGCCGTTCCACGCCTTGAACGAATAGACCCGCGCGAAGGAGCAACGGTCGTCGGTGTTGTAGTTCTTGCCGTTGGTGCCGCTCGAAGCGCCAAACCAGAACCAGTACTCGCCGTAGTTCTGGACGGACGTGTTTGCCGTCAAGGTGTCGAAGAGAACATTGTCGGCAAGGTTGGAAACCACACAGACCCGCCCATCGATGGCCGCTTGATACTTGACACCCGCCTCAATCGTAGGTGTCGAATATATGGAGTGATGCGAGCCGTGGCCGAAACGCACTCTCTTGTCGTTGGAAGCGCGCACGATGAAATGAAGGAGCGAATTATTATTGCCGTTGCTGTTGCGGTGGCAGAGGAGCCAGGCCTGGTGGTCGCTGACGAACTCCGGCACATCAAAGACAAGGTCGTATTTCCAGTCGTAGTTGGGATGGAGCCCGGTCACGAATGCCGAGTTGAAATGTCCGGAACTGTCCTTGCCGCCAATCACGGTGACGGGCCGCGTCACCGTGGCGTTGTCGGGATCGGCGAGGAAGAAGCGCGAGGCCGCGTCCGGACTGAAGCCCGGGACCGTGACGGTCACCTCCGTCGTTCCGGCGGGGACATCCTGCAGGAAGAGCGGCGCACGCCACTGGGCGTAGTCCGCCGTGTCGTCCGCCCACGCGGCCGCCCAGTAGAGCTCCAGCGGCTTTTCCGAGGTCGGGACGCGCAGGGTGAACTCCCCAGTGCCGAAATTGCCGGCGACGACTTCGATCGCGCCCGGATCGGCCGCCTGCGCGGCAGATGCGCCACAGAGAACCGCGGCGGCGATCATCAGTCCGCTGAATCCACCCTTTAAGAACCTGTTGTTTCGCGAAGTGATCATGGCATACTCCTTTTACGAGTTTGGGAATATTGTACCATAATCCCGCGCTTTCTCACACCCCCCCCCTATGCACGAAATCAATTTAAAATCAATTTCGTGCCAAATCTGTAGGGTGTATTCTTGGCACGAAATGGATTTTCGTTTCGCTGTCGCGCCCGCCTCTACTGAGGACGTGCTGAGACAGACGGCCAGGGGAGGGGCGCGAGTTCGGCGGCGGGGAGGTTGTCGGGCAGGCCTCGCCATTGTGTCGCGCCGTCGCCGCAGAGAATGTCGACCCGCCCCGTCGCCTGCGCAACCACCCACGGCGGCGGTGGCGCGGCAAACTGGCAGCCGAGGTAGAGTGCACCGCCGGAGACGTGCTCCACGGAATCCCGCGTACGCGAAAAGTACTCGCCGAGCAGGTAGTCGGAAAGCCCGCAGAGAACCTGATCCGAAAGCTGGTCGGGACCCTTCGCCGCGTAGTAATCGATTCCGTCCGCAACAAGCCGCTTCAGGAGAGCGCGCTTCGCGGGCTGGTCGTCGGGCGCGAGCAGCGCGCGCCGTGCGAGCTCCTGGTGCGTAGCGCCAAAGTCGATGTCGCGGTCTACAACGAGTCCGAGGCACCATGGGCTGTGCGGCAGCGGGCGACGTCCGGCAAAGTCCCAAGTGACGCACAGTCCGAAGGTCGAGTCAAACGGGTCACGCATTGCGCGCGGCGCCTTCCAGAGCGGACGCGACTCGGCGTTCACATAGGCGACAAACGGCGTCGGGCGCGCGGGTGCGGATGGGTCGGGCGTCTCGGCAGAAGCAAGATTGCGATAAAGCCGCCCGTCAGGGTCGACCGTCCACCAGACGCCGTTATGCCGCTGCACGCGAAACCGTCCCGTCGCCGCGAGCTGCGGCCCCGTAAGCGAGCCA
Organism: uncultured bacterium; assembly: GCA_902761275.1. Lineage (GTDB taxonomy): Bacteria > Verrucomicrobiota > Kiritimatiellia > RFP12 > UBA1067 > UBA1067. The sequence goes on from CACWJS010000012.1 coordinate 13,727, forward strand.
CCCCACTGGTCGCACCCTTCCGCTGCATCGTCCACCGCCGGCTTCTCGCGCGTCCAGTCCGGACTGTTCACACCGTATCCGCAACCATGACCGACGCACTGCGCATACTTCATTTTCACAGGCCCCCGGAGATTGCGATAGAGCACCATCTGCCCCGAAGGCGGGCACACATAGTCCGCAAGACCGAACATCATGTCGACGGGACACTTGACGCGCATCGCGAAATTGACTCCGTCCACGTAGGCGAGCTCCGGCGTCCAAAGCGGAAACCAGCCGCCGATCCGCCCGAGGACAGGCCGCCCCGCGAGATCACACAGCCAGGCGAAGCTCGGCGAGCAGTGGGAGACGTCCGGATCCAGCGCCGCCAGCGCAATCGAGCGGTAGCCGCCCATCGAACCGCCGCCGACCTTGAGCGTGCGCCCGTCCCACTGCGGCAGGGTCTTGGCAAACGCGACCGCCCGCACGTCGCGCATCACCATAAGATACGGTTCATTCGCCGTCTTCGCGTTGTTGTTGCGCCAGCAGTAGCCCTGCATCACGTTGGTCCACATATTCTCGTGATAGGCGCCGTCGGCAAGCGGATCCTCGCCGTAGCGCGTGATATGGAGGCGGATCGCGCCGCCGTCGCGCAGCACCGAGCCCTCGTCGATGCGGGCGCGGCCGTAGCCGTAGCCGGGCACGTCAACGATGATCGGCAGCGACTTCGCCGCAGCAGAGCGCGGCCAAGCGACAAGGCCGGTGGCAGGGCCGACGGACGGGATGAGATTGACGGAAAAGCTGTTGACGACGACGTTCGTGTCCTTGGTCTCGACCGGCTCGAGGGCGCACTTCATCGGCACCGACTTGAGCCGCGCCAGCTCAAGATCCCAGAACGCGTTGAAGTCATCCGGCGGCAGCTTCGCCGGAATGTGCATCACGTCCGCACCGGCGCTCGAGTCGAAGATGTCCGAGCCAGGAACCTGTCTGCCTTCTTCATCGATCGCGCGGACGACGAGGTGGACGAAGCCGGGGGTGTCCTGCTTCGCCTTGACGACGAGCGGCTGGTCGGATGTCGCCTCGCCGGCGCGGTGGCTGCCGTCATCGCCGTCCAGCGTCCAGGCGATGCGCCACCCGGCGACCGGTGCGTTCTTCGCGTTACGGTCGACGAGCGTCACCGTGAAGACCATCTCCTCGCCACAGGCGTAGGCGATGGGGTCCTTGTCGGTCGTGCCATGGAACGAGAGCGACTCCTTGGCGGCCTGCGCTACAAATACCGCGGCCATCGCCGCAAAACATATGATACCACAAGCGCGTTTTCCCATGGGCATAGTATCTTCCTCGAGATTTTAGTGGAACTTTACTAAAATATACTGAAATTGCCAACCCCCTACTACTTCTCGCAGACTGCGGGACGGGTGTCCGTCGTCCCCGAGCGAAGGCGGAATTTGACGTTCTCCATCCGCACGCCATCGGCCTTGTCAATGAAAAGCCCATACGACGGCAGATGGTAGGAGTCGAACATGTTCGTCTGGGGATACGCGCCTGCCTTGTCCTCGCCCGGCCACGAATACGGCTTGTCGTTCTTGCCCTCGCCAGGGATTGCAAGATCAATGTCCTTGAGGACGATATTGCATGGGCGGCATTTGCCCGCGCCTGTTATGGTCGAGGGAGTGCGTCCATCGGCTCTGCCACGGACATTTGAAATGACGACATTGCGGAGCGTGAACCAACGGCCCTGACTGACGTCGGCATGCCCGTCGTTGAAGCCATGCCTGTCGCCGCCGCGCACGAAGATCGGCGTCTGGAAACCCTCCATCTCGATGTCGTCCGCGACGATGTTCTCAACGAGACCTCCGTCCACACACTCTACGTTGATGCATCCGAAGCCCGGACCGCAGAGATACCACGGCGCGCCTTCTATCGGCTTCCAGTTGAGCGGGTCTTCCGGCATGGGCGCGAGATCGCGGTAGACGCGGCGGGAGGCAAAGGCGCGGCAATTGACGAACGAGATGTTTCGCACGACGCCGTGGGTGGCCGTGCCGATCTTGAACGCGTTGCAGTGCGAACGGGCGGTGCAACCGCGCACCACGACATTCTCGACGGCATAGCCGACGTCGTGGGATTTCACGCAGTACGCGTCGTCGCCGGAATCGACATCGCAGTCCTCGATGATGATGTTCTTGCCCTCGATGTCGAAACCGTCTGTGCAGACGCCGGCATGGCAGTTGATCTTTACGCGGCGAGCAATCAAGTCTTCGCACTGGAAGATGTTTATGCCCCATGACGCCGCATCGCGCAGGGTAAAGTCCTCCAATCGCACCTTACGGCACTTGCGGAAGCAAAGCCCCATCGGCTTTGGCTGGTCGCCTCGCGAATAGTCGTAGGCCCAGCCGTTGCCGAATATCTCGCCGTCGCCGGTCACCGCAACATTTGTCGCGCAGACCGCCGCCACAACCGCGCGCGGCATCGCCCCGCCCGACGTCGCGTAGTCCGCCGGATTCCCCGAGGCGACGAGACGAGCCCCCTTCTCAAGCCGCAGCTCGACGTTTGACTTGAGAAGCAGCATCCCCGTAGGATGTTCGCCCGCAGGAATCACGACAGCGCCGCCGCCCGCCGCATTTGCCGCGTCAATCGCCGACTGCCACTTCGCCGTCTCCAATTCGCCGCCGTCTGCAAACATAGCGACAGCGAGACAAACAACACAATAGGCAAACTTTCTTACACCAAGCATAGTATCCTCCGCAAAAGTTACTGTAATCTTACGATCATTTTGGAATCGCCAACCCAAGCCCGCGGCGCGCCTCGGAGACATGATCGGTCACAAAGGCGTCCGCGCCGGCGTTTCGATACTCGGCCGCCGCAGATCCTTGTCGTGCCCCATGACAACGACACCGTCTTTCGTCTCAAGCAGATCAAGTTTTACGATGTCGCAAGCCGTCGCCACGGCGTTTGAATACGCCGAAAGCGACGCCTCCGGCATTTCCAGGTCGCCCGCGCCGCGATGCGCGACCATCAACGGCGCACGCGTCTTGCAACCCGTCGCGACGGCGCAGCAAAGCGCAACAGCAATAGCGCAAACAATTATTCTACCGTTCATCTGACTAAGAGGTAGAGGCCCTTAGGATTGATTAGCGGACGATAATCTGCAAGCCGAGACTCGACATAATCTCCCAGCAGCCAAGGTCTACTGATTTGTTCAACAGGCGCGGGTTGCCGTCGAGATCGAGCGTAGAGCAATCGGCAGGACGGTAGGTGGTGTCCTTTGTTCCGCGGTTGACGAGTTGCGAATCACGCTTCTGGCGCAGGTTGCCGCCCGCGTAGTCGACAAAGTCCTCGTCCGTCAGCACCGTCCATGTCGCGCAGGACTCGTTCGTCACCGACGAGCCGCAGTAGAAGAAGCGGTCGAGATTCGCATTGCCGAAGTTGGCCTTTGCCGAACCGTCGCCGTTGCCGTAGAAAACGCAGTTCGCGACCGTCGCCTCCGCGCTGCCGATGTGGATTCCCGCAGTAACGGTGTCGCCGTTCCCGCTTGGCGGCGGCAGGTTGCCGGTCACCGTGCAGTTGACAACCTTCGCGTCGCCGCTCACGTAGATGCCGCCGCAACGGCCGTTGTTGTAGCTCTGGTTCCCCTTTATCAGGCACGAGTCGACAATGCCGCCAGTGGCATATACGCCGGCACCATAGCTAACATTTAGATTCCATGCATTCGCGGCAAGCACCCCGCCCAGCACCTGGCAGCGCACAAGCCGTCCGCCGGAGATATGGACATTGCCGCCGCCAGACTTAGTATCAGCCGAACTGCTTTGGTTGATGCGGCCATCGCGGATAATGCAGTTCTCGACCGTGCCGTCAGACATCTGCACATGCCCGCCCATGCTGCTTGCCCAGTAATAGCCGGTTCCAGATATCGTCAGGTTGGCGACGCGCGCCTGCGGATGCACAATGGCAAAGGCACGGCTTTTCTGGACGGCATCGACGATCTCGACGTCGCTCGGATCGTCCGTGTCACCCCGAATCGTGACGGCGCTTTCAAGATGCATGTCGGTTTCCGTCAGGCGAGACCCCTTCAGGATCACGATCTCCGCGCCGTCCACACAGGTCGCCCCCCCCGAGACATTGTTCGTGAGCGCGCCATACGCCGCGCCAAGCGTAGCAGCGGCCGTATCCCTCGTCTTGTACGGAAACGCCGACTTTGCGCAATTCGAATCAACATACATCGTCTCCGGCGCAACGACCATCCTGGTCGGCACCGTGTACCACTCGCACCAGCTCGCGCCGCCGTCTGGCGATGCCGAAAGCCGGACGGTAAAGAGACCGCTCGCCGGATAGGCGTAAACGTGTGCCGACTCCTGTGTCTCCTCCACAGTCCCGTTGCCGTAGTCCCAGCGGAAGACAGGGTTGCTCGCTGTGCCGATCGCGGTAGCATAAAAGACGACGTTCGACTGCTCCAGCGCGGAATAGGAGGACAGATGTCCGCCGCACGAGAGCTGCGACTGGTCGTATTCCCAGGCACCGATGTCGACAGACTCGCCCGAGACGCGATTTTCGCCGTCAAGGTCTAACGTAGCGCCGTCCGCCGGGCGGCGCGACTTGGAACCGCTATCGATGAGCTGCGAACCCGCCCTTGGTCTAAGGTTGCCCGCCGCGTACTCGGCGAAGTCGTCGTCCGTCAGCACTTTCCACGTCGCACACGAAGGATTGTCCGCGGACGAAGCGCAGTTGAAGAACCTGTTGAGGTTCGCGGTGCCGAAGTTGGCGGCCGCGGAACCGTCGCCGTTGCCGTAGAAAACGCAGTTCGCGACCGTCGCCTCCGCGCTGCCGATGTGGATTCCCGCGGTAACGGTGTCGCCGCTCCCGCTTGGCGGCGGCAGGTTGCCAGTCACCGTGCAGTTGACAACCGTCGCATCGCCGCTAACGTAGATGCCGCCGCAACGGCCGTTGTTGTAGCTCTGGTTGCCCTTTATCAGGCACGAGTCGACAATGCCGCCGCTGGCATATACGCCGGCACCATAACTGGCACTTTGATTCCATGCATTTATGGCTAGCACGCCGTCCAGCACCTGGCAGCGCACAAGCCGCCCGCCGGAGATATGGACATTGCCGCCACCGGATATAGCGGAACTGCTTTGGTTGATGTGGCCATCGCGGATAATGCAGTTCTCGACCGTGCCGGCAGACATCTGCACATGTCCGCCCGTGCTGCTTGCCCAGTAATAGCCGGTTCCCGATATCGTCAGGCTGGCGACGCGCGCCTGCGGATGCACAATGGCAAAGGCACGGCTTTTCTGGACGGCATCGTAGATGTTAACGGCGTCGCGGTCATCGCCAATCACCACGATCGGCCTGTCGAGGACAAAGCCGGTTTCTTCGTAAGTGCCGGACGCGATATGCACGGCAGCCGAGCCACCGTTCGCGTCGATTTCCGCGGCTGCCTTTTCGATTGCGTTGGAGATGGTGGCGAAGGGAAGTTCCTCGGTACCTGGGTTGCCGTCATTGCCCGTCTTCGCCACGTAGAAACTCGGGCCGAAAATTGCCGTCAACTCGAAAGGCACAGTCGGCGTAAAGTCGAATGATGCGGAAGTGCCGGAAATCCCAGTCGGTACCGTTCCCGTCCATTGGATGAATCCCTTGCCTGAATCGGGAGTGGCGGCAAGGTTGACCGGGGTGTCGGTCGCATACCAGGCGGTGCCAGACACAGTGACCGAGCCACCGGCACCGGCGGAGACGGTGCCGCGCACCGAAGTCGCCCGCCACTGCCACTCGAGCCGGCGAAACGCGGCAGGCGACGGATGGGTGTAGGTGAAGGACTGGCCAGTGCCGCTGTCGACGACAGTGCCGCTGTCGTCAAAAAGTTTCCAGCCATCGCAGACATACTCGGCGGTCTCGGCGGAGTTCGAGCATACGCCCTCGCCGCACGAGACGATGCGGGCGTCGCCGGCAGACAGGCCGACAAGATAACCGTATGCCGGGGCAGGCGAGCCCAGTCCGTCCTGCGAGCCAGACACCACGAGCATGGATTCGCGGTCATCCTGCCAAAAGCGCTGTCGATCAATCGACTGGTTGGCGAGGATTTCCGGGTCCGTCAGCTGGCGGTCGTAGAGGCGAATCGCGTAGATGGAGCCAGGGAATGAGTTTGCACTGGCCTTGGTGTACCGGTTCCCGATTATGGTCTCCGACCCGGGGCTCGCCCAGCTACTGCCATTGGCCGGCTCCAGCGCCGAGCCGTTGGCGATCGCAGTGACGGGCGCACCGGATACATAGCGCACCGCGACAAGGTTGGTCTCGGTTCCCGACGTGAACGAGAACGACAGCTGCGCAGCCTGGGAACTAGAGGTGTAGGGAAGGATTTTGGAAGTCTCCCATATCGAGAATGCCATTCCGGCGCTAGCCGTGGACTGCATAATGACCTGGCTGCCGGTGCCGGTGCGCGAGCGATAGACGATTTCCAGCGTACCGCTTTTCGCGGCAAGGAAGGTCGAAGCCGTGTCGGTGGCGGAGAGGATGCCGTAGGATGTGTTGTCTCCGGCGAATGTCATGCAGTTGGCGTCCACGGTGACGTTGCTGAGGGTGAACTCATATCCGCCGACGACGCTTTTCCAGACAGTCGCATTGTCCTCGTGGACGCCGGCGCCGGCGTTCTCGATGCCGTCCCAGCAAGCGACAAGACCATCCTGGACGTATCTCGTAGGCGGCGAAGTAATCTCCCACTGCCATTCGAGCTTGCGGTAGGCGGCGGGAGTCGGATGCACGTATGTGAAGGCAGATTCCGTCCCATTCGAGACCACGGCACCGTTCTCGTCGTAGAGCTTCCAGCCAGTGCAGGAATAGACTGATCCGTTAGAATTCGTCACCTCTGTATAGCCACACGTGGCGGAGACGGTACCGCCGGCGGCAAGCCCGTAAACAGGTCCGTAATCCGGCGACGGCGAACTGCCTATTCCTTCCACCGAGGACGATACCTGGAGGGTGGATTCGTCGACCTGGAGAATGAACCGCTTTTTGTCAATCTCGTAGTTGGCGGCGATTTCCTCGTCCGTCAGCTGGCGGCTGTAGAGTCGGATGCAGTAGATGGAGCCCAGAAAGCCAGAGGCATTGGAAGCCCTTTTGCCGATGAAAGTCTGCGAAGCGTTGGGCGCTCCCCAGTAGTTGCTGCCGGACAAGGCCTTCTTTTCGCCGTTGACAATTGCGGAAACAGGCGCACGAGAGGTGTAGAACACCGAGACGCAATTCGTATTGGCCCCCGACGTGAACGGTAGCATCTGCGCGGCCGTCGAACTGGAAGAACGAAGGATGATGTTGTTGCCGCTGAAAATGCCGAACGCCAGTCCGGAACTATCCGTGGACTGCAACAAGACCTGTGTACCAGCACCGGTGTCCGAGCGATAGACGATTTCCATCGTGCCGTCCTTTGCTGCAACAAAGGACGATGTCGTGGCGTCGCCAGAGAGTGTGCCGTAGGAGGACGTGGTCCCAGCGAAGGTCATGCGGTCGGCATTGACCGTGACGCCGTTTAAGGTAAACTCGTACCCGCCGACAAGGTCCTTCCACACCGTCGCCGCGGGATCGTGGACGCCTTTGCCGGCGTTCTCAATGCCGTCCCAGCAGGCGACAAGCCCATCCTGGACATACAACGACGCCGAGGCGGCCTGCGCGTCAACTACTGCGGACATCGCCGCAAGACACATGATACCACACGCGAGTTTTCTTATGGACATAGTATCCTTCTCCAGATTTCGGTGAAATTTTACCAAAATATGCTGAATTTGCCAACCCCTCCAGCGGTAGGGGTTGGCGTTTGAGACGCACTGCGCAATAGCCGAAAGCGACTTACCGCAACAAGATATAGAATCCCTTGGGCTTGGTCAGTGCCGCTTCGGGCGTGTTGCCGTAGGCGCCGAGGTTGACACGGTGGCCGTTGCCGCCCGCACCGGGGATTTCCGGCTCAAGGGAATAGTCACTATCCGGGTCGCCCGCGTCGATCGTCGGGGATTCCACTCTTTCGAAATCTCTAATCAACACACCATCGAGCATATAGCCCGTGTGGGTGCGCGGATGGACGTCAATAGCGGCAACCGTAGGCGAGGCGGATGAAGGAATATACTTATTACCGGAAGCGTTAGCGAGAAGCAAGACAAAGTCATTCGTCGTCATCAGGAACAGCGGATCGGAGGTGATGACCCCTTCTCCCCAGTTGATCACGCCAAAGCCCCCTGCATTGCCGACATAGTTCGTCTCAAGCCCGGTGACAAGCGAATAGGAGATGTTCAGCGTTGCATTCGACTTGACGTCGATGTCGGCACCGGCGATCTCGGCGGTGTTTGTGCGCCCACGGACGTTGCCGTAGACGATCGAGTTCTTGAGATTGACCGTGCCGCTGTAGACATTGATGCCGGCCGCCGACTTGTAGCCATCGGTCAGGTTATAGGCGACGGTGCAGTTCTCGATGTCGAGGGTCAAGTCCGCGGCGGACATCTCGCAGGCGATAGCGCCGCCGCTGGCCCCCGCATTGCCGCCCTGATAGCTCAGGAAGTCGCCGTTGCCGACAAGGGCGCAGTTGACCATCTTCGATCCGCCGCTATTGCCGGTGAAGCAAACTATTCCACCGTCGGTGGCGTGGCGCTGAGCCGCGCAACACGCGGCGAAACGGCAGTTGCTGATAATTGTCGGCGTCGAACTGGCATAGATGGACGCGGCCTTATGTCGTCCCCAGGGGCTGAGGGGAACAGAGAACGGAGCACCGTTCGTCACGAACAGGCAGTTGTCGATGTACGCCCGGGCGCAGGAAGAGAGATAGATGGCATCTCCGCCGTCGGTAGTGTTGCTCAGCTCGGTCGGCCCGCCGAGCCTGGCGAAGGTGCAGTTCGTCACCGCAACGGTACCGCCACCCGAAGCAAAGATTCCGCGGCCGCTGATTCTGCTGTCGCTCCAATGTTCCGCAAAAATGCAGTCGCGGACAAGCAGATTGCCCTTGCCGGTTTTCCTCAGTTCGTTCTGGTATGCCTTCAAGAAATGGACTCTCTCGACTTCCAGCAACGCCCCTTCAGGGACTTCAAACGACATGGTGGTGTAGACGTAGTTACCGTCGATATTGGCACGATGACCCTCAGGGCGCTCATCCGGAGAGTCCTCCACGCCGGTAAATCCGCCGCGGATCGTGAGCGGATAGCCAAGCGTCACCGTCCTGTTCATGAAGTCGTTGGTGACCGCAAGCCAGACCTCGGTTATCGTCTCGTCCGGTACGGACGCGAACGCAGTTACGAGATCAGGATACGCGTCGGTCCAGCTGGTGCCGTCCATCTTGCAGTCCGCACCCGTGCGGACATGGATGACGCTAGCACCACCGCCCCTACCGAAGAAAGGCGGAGGCGTGCCGGTCGCGGGCTCGGACACCTCATAGTTCTTGTCCTCGGCACTGGCAGCCGTAATCGTCACACTGGCCTGGCATGCCGTCCCGACTGGCAGATACACCGGCAGTCTTTGCTCGATTATCGCACCGTTGCCGACTCCATAGTATACCATCTCATCCGCCACCGGCACCCCGCCGACGGAACAGACGAGGCGTACCGTTGCATTGTACGCATCACCAGACTCAAGCCCCATTGTAATCCGAACGACCGGGCGCGGCTCGTCATTGGGGTACAGCACCTCGACTGTTGCCTGCGGCTGACCCTCGGCAGAACAAGACGCCTCGGCCGTATTGCCGAACGCGCCGACGTTGAGCCGCCCGCCGTTGGGCGCGGGCTCGTTGGAACAGTCGGCTTCTGGGTCGCCGGCATCGATCGCCGGCGAATAGGCGCTGCCGCCGTCGTGGAAGACTCCGGCATTGTCCACATATCCCGTCGGCGAAAGAAGGTGTGCGTCCATGGACGCAAGATCTTCGTATCGGGTGGCGTTGCCGGGGTCGTAGTACATCCTGCTGGAAGTCACCTTGAGTAGGTTCGTGAACGTCTCGGTCGTCGTGACGAGCATTGGATCGGCGGCAAATACCGTCTGCGGGTCGTAGGTGAGGCCGACTCCACCCAGCGCCGTGCCATCGAGAGCCGTCACCGTGGAATGGCGAATGTTCGCCGTGCCAGTAGAACTGACATGAACATCCAAACCGTAGCCAATCGTCGTAGTATTGTAGCGAATGTTCTTCCAAAAGATGCAGTTGTCGATGTCCACATCGCCCTTCACCACCGAGATGCCGCCCGCCGAATAGCCAGCGCCAGTCAAGTTGTAGGCGAAAGTGCAGTGATCCACCGAAACCTTGTCGGTAGCGTTGGCGAGGTTGACCACCAGCGCGCCACAGCCGCCGAACAGACCGCTGCCTTGCGCCTGGTAGCTGAGGTGCTCGGAGTTGCCGATGAAGGTGCAGTGGTCGATCACAGAACCGCCGGATGCACCCGCGAGATGGATTGTGCCGCCTCCTGCACCCGCGTTGATCGGGCAGTTGTTGCCGGCAAAGCGGCAGCCCCGCACGGTGATCGGGGTGTTGTTCGCGTAGATGGAGGAGCCCTTCGCATCGGTGCCGCACCAGCCCCAATGTCCTTCCACACTCCCTTCCGGCGTCAGGATGTCAAAGCCGTTGGTCACGAAGAGCGACCTATCCACCAAGGCGTTCTTGAAGTTGACGATGTAGAGGCCGAAGCCGCCGTAGTTGTCACCTTGCGTGACGTTGCGGTTGCCGGCGAAGACGCAGTTCGAGACGACGAGCGAGCCGCCGCCATCGGACTGCACATTCATGCCACGGCCATACACCTTGCCGATTGCCCGGCCGTTTGCCTCGATAACGCAGTCCGTGACCTTGAGTCCGCCCTTGCCGGACCGGATGAAGCCGTTGCCGCGCGCCCTGCGGATATTCAGTCGGTCAAGGACGATGTCGTCGTCGGTTCCGCTCTCAATCTTCAAAACGGTCGTAGATGTCGTCTCGCCATCAAAGATCGTAAGCGCACCCGGCTGACGCTCGTCAAGCGTCGTCTCAGTTCCCGCGAAGCCGCCGCGGATCGTGAGCGCGGCGTTGTTGGTGATGGAGATAGACGGCGCGGAAACGGTCCCCGCCGCGATCCAGACTTCGCACCGGCTCTCGATCTCACCAATCGTCGCGAAGAAGTTCGTCACGGACATCGCGCTCTCCCAGCTCGATCCGTCGCCCTCCTCCGCAACCGTCGGCTTGAGGTAATAGCGCGCGGCGATGGTAAACGACGCATAGGCGAACTTGCCGGCATACGTCCCGATTCCGGTAATGGTCATCGTGGCCGTGCCGGGCGCCGTATTGTCCGTGTAGGACACGGTGTAGTCGACGCCCTTCGTCAGCAGCGTCCCGCCCGACCTCACGACCGGCTCCGGAGTTGAGCCGCCCGCGGCCAGATACTGATTCGGGAGAGGGTCGACCTCGAAGTCATTTGTCTTGAAGCGGAATATCACCGTGCCGGCGCCGCCCGCGCCGCCGTGTCGGTCGGTGCCGTTGTAGCCGCCGCCGCCACCGCCGCCGCCAAGGCCGTCGACGCCATCGGCGCCGTATCCGCCCGAGCCGCCGTCGCCGCCGCCGCCGACACCGCCGAGTCCGCCGCTGTAGGTATCGAAGCTGCTGGTGGAGCCGCCGCCGCCGCCGCCACCGCCGTAGTAGACCTCAACGCCGGTAATCGCATTGGCGACGCCCTCGCCGCCGTTGCCGGCGCGCTTGGGATCGTCCGTGTAGGTGTAGCCGGCGTGCCCCGCGCCGCCGCCGCCGCCGGAGCGGCTGTTGGTCCCGGCCGTCGCACCCGCATATCCCTGGCCAGCCGTGCCGGCACCGCCGGAATGAGACCTTGATCCGCCGCCGCCGGAACCGCCGGCCGCGCCCTCTTTCTCCCAGGTGCCGCCGCCGCCGCCGCCAATCGCGGTATAGGCAATTCCGCCTAGGGTTAAGACAGAGTTCCCGCCGTTGCGAACGCTGGCGGCGCCCGAGCTGTTCACACCGCCGGCGCCAACCGAGAAGGAAATCGTCTCGCCTGGCGCGTAGGCGATTGCGACATCATCGAGCGCAATGACGCCGCCGCCGCCGCCGCCGCCGGCCATCGTGATGCCGCCGCCGCCGCCGCCGCCGACCACGAGCGCGCCTGACAGGAAAAAGCCGCGCTTGGGTGTGAGCGTCGTCAGCGCCGACGCATTGGTGAAGACATAGACGATGTCGTCCTCAACATCAATCCGACGGACGGTGAAATCGCTCGTCGAGATGAAGTCGTCCTCCGAGATGCCGAAGGTCGTGGATGCCACCAGCCCGGCACAAGCCCCTTTCCCGGTGACCGTCACAGCCGCTATGCCAAGGGCGGCGTTGTCGGTGTATTCGACATCGAAAAGCGGGCTCACGATGTCGCCGCCGAGCGTCCAGGCGGTCGCGTCCAAGAGGTTCGTAACCGTGAACTCAGGACGGCACGCCACGCCGCCGGCGCAGCTCTGGTTGGGTATCGGCAGGATATGGATCGGCGAGACTTTCCTAAGCGAGACGTCGTCGAGGAAGAGGGTCGAGTCCTGAGAGCCGTCCGTCCGCCCCTGGAACGTCAGCGTATGCTCCCCGGGTTCCAGAACCAGGTCCTCGACGCTTCGGTAGAGGACATCGCTGCCTAAGGTCTTTTCCTCTGGGTAGATGGCCTCACCGTCAAGCAGCACCGAGTAGTACATCGGGGTGCCGCTATTCCAGTCGCAGCGGTGCTTGCACTTCCAGGAAAGCGTGGCGAGGCAGCGGTCCTCGACTTCGAATACCTGCGTCTTGTAGGCGCTCATCTGGATGATGCCGCAGTAGGTGCCGGAGATGAAGGTCGTAGTATGGTTCGGCTTGTAGCCGCTCGAGGAATTGCCGACGCTGCCACCTGTCCAGCCGGGGTCGTTGCTGCCTGACTCAAATCCGCCGTTGACCAGGAACTCGTCTGAAAAGAGGAATTCCCTGGTCACCGTCACGCCCGCGTAGCCTTCGCCGGCCTTGCCGGTCACGGTCACGGTGCCGACCCCGTCGGCATGGCTGTAGGCAACGTTGAAAGGAGCACCGTTGGTCGAGACGCCGCCCTCGGCGAAAATCCAGCTCGCCCCGGATTGAATATTTGTGAGCGTGAAGCCCGGCTCAGGGCAGATGCCCGGCAGAACATGCTGCCGGGGAATCGGCAGGATCGCGAATTCCGACACGTACTTCACCCCCAGACTATTCGCAAGAGTCAACATCTGCATCTCGGTGAGCACGTCGGGATAGACGCGGAAGTCGTCGATTAGCCCGCCGAACTTCGACTCGCCGGACTTTGCTCCGCCGTGGCGGCTGCCGAGCTGACCGTTATTGAAGGGCGCAGCGTACGGCGTCGAGGGCGCGGTCCCCTTCAGCTCTCCATCGACATAGAGGTCGGTGCCGTTCGACTTGATGTTCACGACGTAGAGGTGGTACTCCGTGTCGCCGTCCTCAATGCCATCCACGGTGATTACCGGCGTCGTGGAGCTGTCGTGGGTAAGGACAAGGGAGCCGGAGGTCGTTCCGCGGCGAAGCAGGAGCTCGGTGGTGCCGTACTTGAAGTGTAGCATGATCGCCGTGGACTTCTCGCTGAGCGTCGCGACGACGGCGATCGAGGAGACATGGTTGGCCGTGAACACGCCGGAGTAAGTCGCATACGGCACGTACTTCGAGGTGTCGATGGCGTAGCCGCGCGGGGTCTGGGACCACGTCGCCGTCCCCTCGTTGCTCCATGTCGCCGTCCCGGTGCCGGCGTTGGCCAGGCTTTGGCTGTCGAACGTCATGCAGAGCCTCGGCACGAGCCCCGTGACGTCGGCGTCCGCCGCATACGCGCTTGCCGCGGACATTGCCGCGAAAACCATAAAAACATACGCAAACTTTTTCACCATGAGCATAATATCCCCCTTCGAGATTTTGGGTATATTTTACCACTTATGCGGAAAATTGCCAACCCCTACCATGGTAGGGGTTGGGGTGGGTTAGGGACTGGCTATGGAGCTATTAGGCAGGACCACTTGGCCGGCTTATGACATCGACTTGATAGCTTTCTGGCATTTTCCATTTTTTCAGTAATTGGCAACAAGAATTTGGCATGAAATCAATTTAAAACCGATTTCGTGCCAAACCCATAGGATATATTTTTGGCACGAAAGAGTTGTTTTTATGTCTATACCGTATAGATCCTATCGGACAAAGATAATTGTCCCATTCTGGCGCTTTGCATAGTAGAAGCTCAGGCCTGTCGGCAGGTCGCCGGCGTTCGCCGGTTCGAGGGCGTCGTTCGTGCCGTAGGTCCAGTAGAAGTAGTCGCCTTTGTTGCTGGGCTCGTTTGCGGTCAGGTTCGTCCCAAAGGCAGCGAAGGCGAAGTTGTTCGTAATGATCCCATTGTTGTTGGTCTTCCGGATGAGCGGCAAGTCAAGCTCCCGCCGTGGTTTGTCCTCCCCGAAGACGACGTTCACAAAGAAGGTCCCGCTACCGTTTACCCGTCCAAACCGATGGTCGCCATTGACGTCCCCGGGCTGCAGCGGCGCGGCCGCATAGCCGCGCCAGTCGCCGCCCGGCAGCTCGTAGCGCATCTCGCAGAGCGCGCCGCTATTCAGCATGGTATGGCTGTCTGGCGCCAGGAACTGTCCGCCGCCCGGACGGAAGACGATGTGCCCGCGGTTGGCACGGCCATATCCGCTGCCAGACCAGATGAAGTAGCCGGCGGTCTCGACCGAACCGCCGTCAAGGACGATCTCGAAATCGGCGGCGAAATACTGCGTATCGTTGGCGGCAACGGAGGCGGGGATGTTCAGCTTCGCGCCGGAATAAAGCTCGATGCCGGCGTGCTGCCCGCAGCTGTTGGACGGCAGGATGTAGCACTTGGCGCCGTTCCGCGCCTTGATGCGCGCACCGGCGGCGAGGATCGGCCGGTCGGGATAGCGGACGACGAGTCCATCCAGGACGTTCGTCCCCACCAGCGTCCCATTAAGCCTGGCGAACTCCAGCGTCACGGACGAGTCGCCCTTCAGCGTCAAAACTGCCGCGGCCGACGGCGGCGGCACGAACCGCACCGTGTGCGAGGCGCCGACCGTGGCCTCGACCGATTGGGCCTGGTCAATGAGGGCGAAGCTCGCCGTCGCGTACTGCTGGGACGGGTAGGGTAGCCGGGCGTCGTTGAGGCTGTTCGACCAGCTGGAGGCGTTCTCCCAGGAGCCAGCGGCGACTTCCGGCCGCCAGTAGTAGGTCGAGTTGTCGTGGTTGACGAACGTCGCGACTTCGTTCGTCGAGCACCAGCTTCTGGTGGCGTTGGTGTTGATGGTCTCGAAGCGGTAGCTGATCGTCAGGCCCACGGCGTCGAACGTCTTGGTGAAGGCGTAGCCCACGCCGGTCTCGGTGACAAGGACCGAGTCCGCCAGGGAATAGTCCACGCCGTTGGTGCTCGTCCAGAGGTTGACCGTCGCGGAGTCGCTTGCGCCCAGACTCGAGAGCTGCGCCGTCCAGTCGACCTTGAAGCAGTTGTTGGAGACGGCGACCGACCGCGCGTCGAAGATGGCCGGTCCCGCCGGCATGAAGCCCTCCGCCTCGACCTCGGCCCAGCATGGGTCGTTGAGGTAGTAGTACGAAAAGACGCGAATGCCGGTGACACCGCGCGCGATCGGCTCGCCGTCGTTGCGCCGCAGGAACGCGTAGTTCGAGCCCGTCCTCGCGGTCCCGGTATCGATGCCCGTGTCGACGCCAACAACCGCATAGTTATCGGAGTCGGTGCGAACCGTCCAGACGCCGTTCTCGTCGCGCGTCTCGAACTTCATGATTCCGATGTCATCGCGGCCGCCATCGCCCCAGCGGGAGAAGACGCGGAACTCGTATAGCTCGAACGGTTGGTCGAAGAGCCAGGACATGGTATTGTTGTTGGGGACATATGCGTTGAACTGCGCGACCGACTGGTCGGTCATCGCGTCGTAGGACGAAGTCGCCGTGCTGCCTTTCAGGATGGAGGTGCAGTAGGCCATCATGTTGCTTTCGGCGACTACTCATTAGATGTGGATTCAAATAATAATCCAATCATGCTTTATGGTGGAGACGCAGATCTGCTTCAAAGTCAAAACGGAAAAAAGGATTATCCTTTTCAATCTATTGATAATAAGTCAGCTCTTACCTATAAGTCTTATGGATGTGTTGATCAGAGTACCGGCAACGTGTATTTGGATGCCAATCATACGAGCGACCTTAAGAACAGTGACCAAATCAAAACAGGCGAAAAATACACGAATACTGCGAACTATATCGTCTTCCGTGATATTAATCTCGGCGGACAGTCCAAACCTTGGACGCCGCTGATGTTCACCGGCAATATGTACGGAATCAAGAGCGTGAATAACGACAAGCTGTGGAACGGCGACGCCATCGGAAACGCGACGGAGATGACTGCCCGCACCACAGCGAATCGCCCGGTTATTTCAAATGTTTATGTTAACAACAGTAATCCCATCGAAGTGGATAAGTTCATCGGAATCGGCTTCTTTGCGACCGTTACCAACGAGGTGAACACGGCAAATATCGGTATCAGCTCAGGAACCGTTCATGTGGAAAACCTCGAGCTTAGTCAGGTCGCGGTACACAACACCGCCACGACCGCAAAATCGACCCAGACGATCCTCGGCGGTTTGGCGACCGGAGTGGGCTGGCTGGTCGGCGGCTTGGTCGATTTGTTAGGTACAGCACTTTCGTTCGGCTCCATGGAGCTTTCGCTTCACGATACGCTCAGCAGCTTGCTGAACGCCCGTGCGATAGACCCCACGATTTTTGCAACGGGCGGCTTTGCCGGCAGAATAGTCGGCGATGTTCAAATCTTCAACTGCGCTGTTACAGGCTCAGTCACGGTGGAAAACGCCAAGGATCGCACCGGCGGCTTTATCGGCTACAGCGAAGGCATAACACAGTACAGCGGATTGTCACAGGCGCTGGGCGTAACCGTTGACGCGTTATCATCGCTTCTCAACGCCATTCCCGGCGTGGGCTTGGGCGATCTGATCACGATCCTTCTTGACAACGCGCTGCCGGTCGGAGATTTGATCCCCACCGGTTATATCGCGCCGAAGCTGAAAAACTGTACGGTA
>CACWJS010000013.1 GCA_902761275.1 uncultured bacterium
TATGGCTCTATCAGCGACATATGCAAAAGCAATGATCGAGAATAACGATGTTGTTCTTTCTGACAAAGAGGCGAATGAATTGCTTGAACCAAAATGCGATGTTGATGATTTCGTGTCCAGAACCTTTAGGGGATTGTATTTTTCAGATGAAGACAATGCTGTAATAGACATCTTGCGTTCTAATATAGCGCGGATTCGCGATCGCTACAAAAAGGCAATTGCTATGACGGCTCTAATTCGAGCTTGCACAAAAAAACGTCCGCGTGGTTTGTTTACATATATCGGATTGAGATATGATGATGGACGCAAGGACCTTAAAATGTCAATGCGTGAACAGTTCCTTGCTGGTGTTAAAGCTGTGAATGCTGCTGTATTCAGTAACCACAAGGAAAACCTCTCACGACATGGCGATGCAATGAAAGTATCAGCAGATGGTGTTGATGTTGTGTATATTGACCCACCATATTTCACGCCACAGTCAGATAACGAATATGTAAGACGGTACCACTTTATTGAAGGTCTTGCCCGAGATTGGAACGGAGTGGAGATACAAGAAAACACGTTGACAAAAAAGTTCAAATCTTATCCTACGCCATTTTCAACATTGCCAGGAGCTGTAGATGCATTTGATCGACTCTTCTCGCGATTCCGCGATTCGGTGTTGATTGTTTCATATTCATCTAATAGTCTCCCGGCCAAAGATGAAATGGTCGCCTTGATGTCCAAGTATAAAACACATGTAGAAGTCGTACCAATAGATTATCGCTATAACTTTGGAAATCGTTCGGATGGCAAGGTTAAGAGGGATGTCGTCAAAGAATACATTTTCCTTGGATATTAAGAGGCAGTCATGATAACCATCTGGCAGATTGGCAATACAGGCGTAAGAAATCCAATGCGTATTCAAGATGCACTTCGTGTGTATTCTGAATCCAATCTTGTTGGCAAGATACGAACTGTATCTGGGGCTAGCAAACTAATGCGGTTGCTTCATTCAAAAGGTGTATTGAAGAATCAGGCAGGTAATGACAGCTCGGGAAGTTACGGCAGAAAGTGGCGCTTGGTCTTTAATAAGAATGGTTTTACCTACAATCTTCCTGTCCGTGGTCAATCGCACAGCGGCCCCGTTGACGAACTAACACCTTTCGGAAATGCTTTTTTGGGAGCGACAACCGTTCCTGCCATACAGGAATGTTTTTTACGCTCCATGTCTATGATGATGGAACCTCTTGGATCTGAGAAAGCATTTTCTCCGTTGCGTTGGACATTGGCTGTGATGCTTCTCGTAGAAGAGAGGACTGGTGACAATTCGATAAGTTTCATAGAGTTCGCAACCAAAGTTCAAACGACTAACCCTGAAATGGACATTGAATCTGTAGTTGATTCTCTGTTGAAAATCAGGAGCGAAAGGAACACTGCTAAATCAAAGCGTGAATTTGATAAGCAACTGTTCAAAAAACTTGGGGAGGATTACAGCAAAAAGGCCAACAATTTCTCGGAATATGGCGACATGAATCTACGATATCTGAAGGCAACAGGCATTGTAAAATCAAAGGGCAAAGGAATTGTTATTGTTGCTGAAAAACATGAGCTAGCCAAACGGCTTGCGGGTAATTTGATTACAGATGAATCTTTACTTTCGCGGTATAAAGAACTTTATGCGGGGCCATCGTTGCCAACAGACGAAGAATCCGTTGCCAGAATTGTCCTTGATGGACTTGAGGAGCGATTAAAGGCAAAAGGAATTCCTTATGACATCGATCATGCAACGCTTAAATCAGCCGCAGACATAAATAACGCTCGACATGCGATAGAAGAACTTCTATCGCAAAACGAAGAAGAGCTTTACGCCAAGGACCAGAAGAATAAATGGAGGGAAATTGCAGATTATATGGAACTGGTCATCAAGCGTGGGGGCAAAAAAGTTTATGACGATGATACTGAGATAAATGTTCCAAAGGAGGAGGCATCATCATATTTGGAATGGTGTTTGTGGCGCGCATTCCTTGCAATGAATACGTTGAAGAACAAACCATACCGAGTGAGACGATTTAAGGTTGATCAAGATTTCTTGCCGGTTGGCACGGCTCCTGGGAACGGGCCAGATTTGATTGCAGAGTACGGCGATTGCGCAGTCGTTATCGAGGTCACATTGTCTGACAGTTCGAGGCAAGAAGCAATGGAGGGCGAACCCGTTCGTCGTCATGTGTCAGATGTCGGTTTGCAATTAGGGAAGCCTACATATGGTCTGTTTGTCGCTAATCACATTGATACTAACACAGCTGAAACCTTTCGCGGAGGAACATGGTACACCAGAGAAGATGTTAAAACACGATTGGATATAGTGCCTCTCACATTGAAACAATTTCGGGAATATTTTGTATCGATATTCGAGTCTGGGCGGCATTCAAACGGGGAGATTGTAGGCATGCTGAAAGAATGTGTTTCTGAGCGTGACACTTGCGACGCCCCAGAATGGAAGCAAAAGATCGCAAAGAGTTTAGCAGATGTAATCTCAAGAAAGGGTGCAACCGCAGCGTGAGGCAAGGAGGCGTATATGATTAACTGTATAAGCTAAATGTTGGATGTGCGCAACCATCGCGGCAGTTTACGCGGCGGCGTGAATTTCTAACGAAAGGAGGCTATAATGGCCAAGAAAAAACAGCTCGAGGCACACCCAGGTGACATCTATGTTGTCGCTAACGATTGCTATAGTAACAATAATAACAAACATATCTAATGCACAAAATAGGAGGGAACAATTATGTTGATTACTTGCCCGGAGTGCGGGAAGAGAATATCGGATAAGGCATGTACTTGCCCTAATTGTGGTGTGCCGATTGAGGCGATCGGGGGGTCTTCAGGACTGTCCGACCAGAAACGTTCCGTGGCAGTTGTCTTTGCCATCTTTCTTGGAATAGTTGGCGGCCACAACTCATATCTGGGATACAAAAAGAGGGCGATGATAGAGTTTGTTCTGGCTGTAATTGGATTCTTTACAATCCCTGTTTTCGGATTAGGGGCGGTGATTTTGTTCGTTCTCTGGGTCTGGGGCATTGTTGAAGCTTTGTCCTACAAAACAGATGGTGAGGGTCGTCTCCTAAGGTGATGCCGCGACGAAGCCATTCCGCTTTTGAATCCAGCAGGGTCAGGCTTATTGCTACAGATAGAATGCCACAGTGGGCGGTGATTGACTGTAGCGCGGCAAATCTGCCGCGGAGGAAGAGGGGTTGTAGATGCTTGTATCGAAGATATTTTACGGCGGGCAGACAGGTGTCGACCGCGGCGCAATTGCCGCGGAGTAGAATTTGAAAACGAGAGGAAAACGAAATGAAGAGAATGATGGTTATGGTTGCGGTTGCGCTTGCGTCGGTGATGGCGCTTTCGGCTACCGTGGAGTTTCTCGGCGTCGAGGTCGGCGGGACATTGGACGTCCAAGACGCGAAGGTGCGCGAGAAGGTCGGGGTAGGGGAGCCGGTGACGGTAGTTCTCGCCAACGAGAAGTTCACGTACTGGCAGTGCGACTCGAAAGCGCCGAAGGGCGGATATGACGAATTCGGCGTCATGGTCTCGACGAACAAGGCCGTTCTCGGCGTTTCCGCCTCCGTCAACTGTCCCGACGAAAAAACTGCCGCGGAGAAGAAGGGCAAGATCATCGCCGAGTTCAAGGCCAAGTACGCCGACCGCCTCTCGCCCGACGGCGGCTATGCTCTTACCGTAGCCACCGGCAGCGACTCCGCCACCGGCAAGGCCTACGTCGAAGTCGACCTCGAAACGACAGCGTTCAAGTCAACCGTCGCCCGCAACAACAACCTCGACAAGTAACGCGGTGCGGCTTGACTCCACGCCCTGCCACTCGCGGCAAATCCGCCGCGTGAAATGGTATAATACCGGCGTAGCGAATGAAACACTTGTTAATAGTCTTGTGTTTGGGTCTGGCACTGGCGGTACATGCGTCTGCGCGGGTTGTCGTGTCGTCGCTGCCGGAGGCGGTGACGCCTGATGCAGAAGTAAGTACCAACATCGCGCTGGATGTCAATGCTGCGCGGCTACAGACGTTGACGCTTTCAGTGGAGTTCGAATCGTGTGTGACGAACGAGGTGCTTGTCGCCATAGGCGCGGATGCGGACTTGGATGGTGATCTTTCGGTTGACGAAGCCGACATTGTGTTTGGCTGCGACTGCGGCGCATGGTATAGCGCCGACCTTCGCACGGGCGAGATCGAGACTGCGACGACAAATGCGCTGGTCATCGGTAAGAGGCAGTTCGACCCGGTTTGGAATCGCCTCAAGGTTGTGAGGCGCGGGCTTGGCGAAATCGGCGAATCGGTTGAAAAGGACGAGGAGCGCGTCCGGTTCGACATAAGGATCCGGTGATGGTGGATTGGTTCTATGTCGGCTACTGCACCGTAATGGCGATGTTCGCCGCTGCGTTCGCATACGCTGCCGCCTTCGGTCTCCGCGCACTTCGCCGTTTGCCGCGTTCGATTCTGCTTGGTTTTGCCGCAGCCGCGACTGTCGCAACCCTTACCGCACAGAAGACAAACAATGTGCCGCCGAACATGAATCAGCCGCAAATGCAACAGGGCGGCGGTTCTTTTCAGACAGGATTTACACGACTGACAGGATTTGTGGGGGAGGGTAATCTTGTAAATCTTGTTAATCCTGTCCAAACAACCAGCGGCGACATCGCCCGCGGGTGGCGAGTGGAAAGCGTCGCGACTAACGCGGCGGTTTTGTATGCGATGCCGACGAACGCAACGCTTGTCGGGAACTGGCATGTCCACGGAGCGGCGTCGTCGTTTGGCAACAACGTGGTTGATTTGGGCGCTGTGCGGACGAGCGGGACGCTCGTCCCTACCAATTGGGCGTTCCCGATTGGAACGAACAACGCGGCGTTTTCGTCGTTCTGGTATTTCATCGACGGTCGCATCCGCCCAACGCCGAAGGACGCGATGCGCGAAATCTGCGCCGTCGGCGTTCCAATGTCCGCTGTTCCAGGCCAAAGCCGACTGTGGCGGCTTGACGGCGAAGACGGTAGCCGCACAATCACGTGGGAAAACTTCTTCCTCGGCGGCGACACAAACGCGCCTGTCAACGCGCAGATCGTCCTTTGTCCGAACGGCGACTTCGTAACGCGATCGAACGATGTCGAGACAGTCTGCCGCCGCGTCAACCCCGACGATTGGGATGATGACGGAATACCAAACGACGAGGATGCCAATATCACTGTCTGCGACGGCGACTTCTTCGGTCCGGCGAATATTCTTCCCGAAGGGGCGAACACGAACGCCTACTGCACCGTTTCTCTCGTGGCCACAGGCCCAGACGCTCTTGTGACATTTGCGGGCGACAAGCCCTGCAACTATCCCGATCCGCGCTTCGTGGCGAAATCGGGCGTCACTAACGAGGTAGTGATCCTGATTGGCAAGACATACGCAATCTCGTCCGACTGGCCATTTGCCGTAGTCGGCGTGTCCGATCCCGATACGGAAGTCTGGCAGATGCGCGGCGCGGCGCACCAGACTTACGTGCGCCGCCCTGTGACGATTACATCCAGCGGCGGCAATCCGTTTATGATGTCTGTTTCGCCAGGCAACCTCGGAGGTGTGTTCGAGTGGAACACGAACTGTTGTTGTCCTGTCGTCGGTAGCGGTCTTGTTTTCGGCTTTTCATGCACAAACGGATGCTCATGCGCTGGAAGACAGGCGTGGGGGGCGTACTTGTATGGGGGGTATTTCTTGGATGTGTGCGGCGGGGAATGTTCCTGTGCGACACCTGAGCCGCAAGGCGACATAGCCGCGTCGCTTGACTGGCCGTCGGTGGTTGACGTAGCGCGACCGGGAGAGGTGGCCTTGCCGGTTTCTCTTTCGTTCACAAGTCCAACTCCGACAAACGGCGTTCTGTCTCTTCTCTGGGCGTCAGTCGAAGAGGTAGGCGTATGGCGGGATGCCGCCCTGTCCGATGAGGCCGGGCAGCAAGAGGAGATCGGCGTTACGAATTGCACATCCCTGACGAAAACCTTTTACCTGAAAGGCCTTGCGCCGAGCCCCGGCCACAACAATGGGATTGTGGGGTTGCAGTGGAAGGATGATTACGGCGTTCGGACGCTTTTGTCGAAGAACTTTACCGTCGTGGAAAGGACGGCGGAGCCGATAACCGACGAACTGACGTTCGAGGTGTCGCCGTTCGCTGTCGTGAACCCAAGCTGCGTGAATACAAACAGCGACGTCTATCTGAGTGTTCTTGTATTGCCGCCGCAGTTCCCAGACGCCGACATCGTCTGGCGTTGCAAGTCCGGGTTCGCCTCGTTCCCCGAAGGGAATGCGGGCAGAAACGTCAAGGCGCGGGTGGGAGCCGATACAACTGTTTTTGCCGTCCAGGTCGGTGACTGTCCGTCGCCAGAACTCGAACTGACGGTCAGGGTCTGGCCGACCGAATGAAAGGAGCAGTGATGAAGAAGTTAAACGTGGTTTGCCTTGCCGCGTCCGTCGCATTCTCGGCGCTCGCCGAAGATGTGTCCAAGGTTTTGGAGCCGGATTGGGCTGGGATTTGCTTTGCAATCAGTAACAGCTGCGTCCGAGAGGAGCATTCTGGGAACGCATGGATGGCGATTGCCGCCACAAAGCTCAAACATAATCTTTCAGCTGACCAGTTGCTAAAGGCGTTCAGACAGTGCATCGAAGGGCTTGGGGATACGCCGCGAGAGGCGGTGGCCTGCGAGCGGATTGTCGAAAGCATGAGCGGACTCTGCGGTACGAACGCATTGCCGTATGTCGAGCACCTGGTCGAGAGCGACAAGAGGGATGGTGTCGCATGCATGGCGTATAGGCAGCTTATCAGAATGGAAAGAAATCTGGACAGGCTGCTGCTCTTTGCCGAAAAGTTGCTCGATTCCGGGGCCGGACGCGGCGACAGCGCTCGGATCGCCCTCTATCGGGATCTGCGCAAGCTATGGAAGCAGGCGGGCGATGGCGGCGACCATTCTGACAAGGCGAAGCTGGCATCCTTCTTTGCGCGGCGGGAATCGCTGGACAAGGACTTCGAGCACCTTGCCCCGCAGGACTTCCTTGCGGCGAGGAGAGACGCGGTCAAGGTTGAGGGATTGGATTGGGCTGGGATTTGCTTTGCAATCAGCAACAGCTGCGTCGGGTTCCGCCATCCAGAAGACGCATGGATGACGATTGCCGCCACCAAGGTAAAGTACAAACTGACAGAAGACCAGATGCTTGAGGCGTTTAGTCGCTGCATTGAAGGGCTTGGCGACACTCTAAATGAGACAATGGCCTGTGAACGAATTGTCCATTGCATGAGCGGAGATTGCGGCACTAACGCCTTGCCTTATGTCGAATACTTGATTGAAAACGATGCGCGGGATGGTGTTGTTGCATGTGCATATCTGGAACTCGTTAAAATGGAGCCAAGCATGGACAGGAAACTGCTTTATGCCGAAAAGGTACTTGACCTCAAATCTGGGCATGGCGATTGTTCGCGGATTGTCGTCTATCAGGAATTACGCAAGCTATGGAACCAGACAAATAAGGATGCCGAGAACTCGGACAAGTCCAAGCTGGCCTCTTTCTTTGAGAGACGTAGACTGTTGGACAAGGATTTCAAGTGTCTTGCTCCTCATGTTTTTCTTCCTGCGAATAAGGAGGATGAGCGGTGAGGGCGTTGCTTTTGTGCGTAGGCCTCTTGTGTATGGGAATTGCGTCGGCTGCAGCGCCAATAGACCTGTACATCGTCTGCAACTCAGATGGCAGCAATCCCGTCATGAGCGGTGATGACTTTTCTGCCTTGCTCCCGACTGTTAACGCTTATTTTGCGCAGGTCGGTATGTCGTTTTATCTTCGCTCGCAACAGACAATAGCGAGCAATGAATGGCGAACCATTGTGTACGGGAGTGAAGCGGCGGACGAATTGAGAAGGAAAATTCCCGCAACAGGAGGTGTCAAGATGTTTGCCGTTGGAAACGTGGTCGGAGGTGCGCAGGCCTTCTGTGGAGATCACGGCATCATTTTCAGTCGACAGTGCAGCGCAAATACCATCGCGCACGAGCTTGGCCATGCTTGTGGTTTGGACGATATCTATATCCAAAAGACATTCACAAACGCGGCAAATGTGGAAGTGACAGTCTCAGTAGAAGGGCCAGCGTCATCTGGACGGATGCCGCTTGATTGGGGGCGATACGAGAATGGTGTTCTGCAATCCACCCTTATCGAGAAACTCCTCATGTATGGCGGCGTGAGCGGAACGGAATGCGACCTAACCGCCGGCGATGTCTACGGCGTAGGAATGAGCGTTGCGACAAATGAAGTCACCGGGGTGGTGTCATATCCTTATGAATTGAAGATGGTCCCCGTCGGTTTCTGGTTGCGCGGCAACCGTTCGCCGCAAAGCCAGTAGCAATTTTTCAATTATGTGTGTCCCACATGGCAAAGGCGATATGGCGGATGTTGCAATAAACTGCGACACGAACAACCTTGTCTCTGCCGCGCTTGAGCTTTTTCGCAACGGCGATGTCTTGATCACAACAAATGGAATCGCGGCATATCTGCCGCGCATTCTGCCTTTTCCGCACAACGGCTTCGGGCAGGATGCCGAATGGGTGACTGCGTTCTTCGGCTCCATCGGCAACTTAACGTCATCTCTTTGCTTCACAGTTGGCACGAACGCCACTCCACAGGCGGGAGTCTCGGTGTCGGTTCCTCGCGTGATGTTCCAGAACGACGACGACGACAACTATGACGGCATCGTAGACTATGAGGTGGTGAACTTCGGGAATGTCCAAACCAACGTCGAGGACGACATAGTGAAAGGCGGCGTGGTGTTTCGCTCTGATGTCCCCACCAATGGCACCGTCAGGATAGAATTGTCGGGCTTCCCCGGCGATGTGTATACGAACGACTGCGAGGCCGCCCTGGTCTCGGAAAGCTTCGACGTCGCGATCGAAGGCGAAGTGTCTCGGACAGTAGACCTCTATTTCAATCCGCTTTCATGGGCGCCATACCAGAGCCCGAGAGTCACTGCAGTCTGGATTCCTGAGATCGGAGAACCACAGACCTCCTCTGTTCCGTTTTCGGTTGTGAAGCCTGTCGCGGAGACGATATGCTCGAACACGGTGGAGCATTCCGTCCTCGGCACGAACCACGTCTATACGGTCAATCCCTGCGGTGTGGCTGTCGGAGACGATGCGTATTTCAGCGTCAAGGTGTCGCCGGGTGCATTGCCTGATTCCGATATCGTGTGGACGAACTACGATGAACACGTCTTATTTGTCGGCGGGAACACCGGCCGCAATGTCCATGTGCGTGGCGTCTCGCCAGGCGACGCTACGCTTGAGGTAATCATCGGCGGGCGGACGCGCCAGACGCCGACGTTCCCCTTGAAGGTCGTGACTCCGCAGGTGTTCAAGATCACGGCGTGGATCGTAACTGGAAAGAATGACACTTTCCCTCGTAGCGTGATTGATGTCCAGAACATGATTGCGCCTTTGAACGACATCTACCGTCAGGTAGGAGTGTCATTTTACCTCGATTCCGTGATAGTGACCAACATACCAGCCGCATACAATCTGGTTTATGATGAGGATCCAAACGTTGGATGGGATTTTGAGAGACTTGTTAACATCGGGCATGGAACTGGCGGCATTGAGTGCTATTTTGTGAACGACTTCATCATGTCGAACGGGGAGAACCCGCCATTGGCGGCAAACGCAAGCAAAGGGCTTGTGATGTCGGCGAGTGCGGGCGCCGTTACTCTGGCGCACGAAATAGGGCATGCTTTCGGGCTGTCGGATGTCTATGTCGCCGCCTATGAGGGACAGTCAGGTAATTCAGCGCCGTCAACGCTGAGTGTTGCGACGAATTTCATCTGTTATGCCTGTGCACCGTTTGATTGGAATGGCGGATGTCATGGACGAGGCGAAGGAGGCAGCAGATACTATCAAAATTCGGCGCGAATGGCGACAATCGTGCCACGCCTTTTGATGTATGGTGTCCACTGCGGAAACGACATCCGGCGCGACATCACGATCGGGCCTGTCGACGCCGTAAACTACATAGGGAGCGGAGACTCGACGGTTTGGTACGACGAGTTCGCGCCGATAGGCTTTTTCGAGAACGGCGAAAAGAAGAGTTCGCCGAACCATGAATAGGAGGACGAAAATGAGAAGAACATGCATGTTTGCGCTTGCGATGTATTCTTGCCTTGTGGGGCGGACTGCTCCCGCGCAGATGACCGCGTATTCCGACGACAAAGTCAAGGCGCAGTTTGTGGAGGCCGGGATGTTTTGCCACGCCGAACTCATAAAAGGCGCACATCGGCGGGCTATCATGATGGCCGGATATGATACCAACCGCTTTGCCAGAATACTCCGCGAACTTGCCGCCGACAACACGAACGAGACGGCGCATGCCATCCGCAACCTTGCAGTATACAAGACGCCGGAAAGCCTTCCGTTCCTGTATTCCTACGCCACGAATGCAGTTTATGGCGCAAAGGCGTTGAAGGCCGTGTTTGCCATCGAGGGCGTGAACAGCAATTCGGTGGCCGCGACGTGTGGCTATCTGACTGTTACCAATGCTTTTACTCAGCAGATGGATTACGACCGTTCGGATGTGTGCGAATGGTTGCTCAAGGAAGTTTCAACATCACCCAGTCTGGCATATCTTAAACCTTCGTGTCTTAACGCTGCTGTTGACTATGCACAGAACATAAGCATAATGCACAAAAGTCTCGATGGGGCAATTTGCGCAGCCGATCCAACCTATCGCCATAGCAAGCGGCGTCTGGCAGTGATGCGATCGGCTCAGAATAGATGTTGGAATCCAATGCTGACAAATTACGTCGCCAACGCCATTAACGAGCTTGTCGCCTATCCCGAAGCCAACTTGCCGGACTGAATTCGTCGTGAATGCGCAGATCGTCCTTTGGCCAAGCGGCAACTTTGTCGCTCGCTCAAACGATGTCGAGACAGTCTGCTGCCGCGTCAACCCCGACGACTGGGATGACGACGGGATTGCCAACGAGCGAGACGCGAACCAGACAAGCGGCGACGGCGATTTCTTTGGCGTTGCTAATGCCTTAGGCAAAAGGGTCGGACTTTTCTGTAGAAGATCTACTGTATATGATTCGTCTGCTTGCGGCTCCTTGCTTCTACACGATCTACACGTTCTACACGGCTGACCTGAAGATCTCAGTTGCTCTGCGTAAAATTTTGGTATAATTTCTACATCATGAACATTGATCAACTCAATTCCCGCTATGGCGCGCCTGGCCGCATCGTGTTCCGCCCGGGGCACTGCGGCTATCCGAACGTCGTCCTCGCAAACAAGTACGGCACGGCGGAAGTCGCGCTTCTCGGCGCGAACGTGCTCTCCTACCGCCCGACGGGCCATGCGGAAGTCATCTTCCGTCCCTCGAAGCGCGACTACAACAGGGGCGAGTCGTTCCACGGCGGTATCCCCGTCTGCTTTCCTCAGTTCGGCAACCGTTTCTCGAAGGAGCTGCCCCAGCACGGCTTTGCTCGCGCGATGCCGTTTGAGGTCGAGGCGAGCGAGTATTCCGACGAGATGACAGAGGTTACTCTTGTCCTCAAGTCGGACGACGCTACGCGCGCCGTATGGCCGCACGACTTCCGCCTTGAGCTCAATGTGTCCGTCTCGATGAAGCTCAACTTGACGATGACAGCGACTAACATGGGCAAGGAGCCGTTTGGCTTCAGCTGCGGGTTTCACCCCTACATCCTTCTCCGCGAGCGCGACGGCGCGACGGTGAAGGGGCTCGACGGGCTTTCGTTCTTCAACGGCGTCGCAGGCAAGGACGACAAGCAGACTGGCGATCTCGTGATGGACCATTCCACCGACCACATCTTCACGCTGCCGTCTTCGCCTCGTCACGAATTCGCCGTGATCGACTCGGGGCTTCGCCGCGCCGTCGCGATTGCATCTTCCGGGAACGACCGCGTCGTCGTGTGGAATCCTGGCACCGACTACAAGCTTCCCGACTTCGACGAGGATTCATGGCGGCGCTTCGTCTGCGTCGAGCCAGTCTCGGACTGGCCGGATGGACGCACCCTCGAGCCGGGCGGAAAATATGTCCTCGCCGCGGCGATTCAGTCCACGATGGAGACGACAGATGAAACGGCTCAAGCTTAATCCTGAGTTCTTCTATCGCCACCTCGCCGTCTGCATACTCATGTTTGGCATGGGCTGCTGGTTTGGCTACGATGGTTTTGTTGCATATCCTAACACCCCCGCAGCAGAGCTTTACGAGAAGATCGAGAAGTCTAAGCCGCCGGAGGGCTTTCAGCTTGAGCCATTCAAGCGCCAGAAGATACAGTCGCAGTACGGTTTCACGGCGCTGTGCCTTCTTGCGTCGATGCTGATTGGCATTAATCTCGCGTCAGTCGCCTCGTTCCGCTTCGAGTTTGACGACTCAGGGTTCATCTGGCGCGGCAAGAAGCTGCCTATTTCCGACATCAAGTCCGTTGACCGTTCGCAGTGGAAGAAGAAGGGCATAGTAAAGCTCCTTCTCGCCGACAACTCGCGCGTCACGCTCGATTGCTGGCACCACCTTGGGGTAAAGGACTTCGAGAAACTTTTGCCAGCTTTGTAGCGTTCTGCGATGGCCGAAGTCTCCTCCTCTTGGACCCTCGGCGAATACGCCGTATCCATTCGCTCGGACCTTCGCTCCGCCGCAGAACAATGCGCGGCGGTCGAAGGCTCCTATGGAGTGGAAAGATAGAGGAACGCGTGCGCGACGCGATCGTCGCCGTCAGAGCATAGGACGACGAGACGCCCGTCTTTTAGCTTCGGGCCAAAGCAGCAGTCCTCGTACATCGCAATGCCGGTCGCCTTACCGAAGACGAGTTCTTTGCCGACGGTTCGTTCTGGCTTCTTCGCGCAGAAGGGCGTCTCTGTAATCTTCTCCGCCGTTGAGAGGTCGAGTTTGTAGATGCGCGCGCGAAATCCCGGCAGAAGCGTCTGGCTGAATTCACGCTCGAGCGCATAGACTGCGCCGTCTGGCGCAACCATCAGCCCCGACACGCCGCTTGCGAGAAATCCCTTGTAGGACTTGCCATCCGTTGGGTCGGTCTCGTATGCCCACATACCGTCGATCTTCCACGGATCGTTTGCGTCCACGCGGCGAAAGCGGCATAGCCGGACGAGCGATCCGCCTTCGCTGTTGGCCGTCGCGCCGTCGCACGAGAGCGCCTCTTCGTTTGCCGTCCACAGTTCAAGCCCGTCGGGAGAGATCGCGAGCGCCTCGAACGCGAGGTTCGGGCGGAACTTGCGGAAGACTTGAGGTAGGTCGAGATTGCCGAGGCGCCGTCCAGTCGTGGGGTCGAATTCGCGTATCGACGCGTCCGCCTCGTCTGCCGCCCACACCGTCTTCTTGAGAGGATCCCATGCGATCGCCTCGAGGTCGCGCGCGCCTTCAAGCGTGACGCTTTCCTTGAAGTGGGGTTTCGTAGGAGCGCCAGAGTATTTGAGCTTGATGGTAAGCGGATACATCTTTCCCTCGCGGTCGGCAACGGCGTAGTAGAGGTTGTCCCCGGCGTAGGTTATGCCGCTGAGGTATTTCGGGAAGTCGCTTTTCCTGATTTCCCTAAGCTCGGAAAAGGAATGGTCGTGGCTTTCTTCCGGCATAAGGGCGCAGCCGCCGAGAGCGAGAAGGGCGGCGAGTGCGATGCATATTGAAAGTGCTCGAAATTGCATTTGCAGACATTATACCATTTCGCGCGGCGCATTTATGGTATAATGTTCGGCATGGAAGCAGAAGAGGAAGCAAAGATCATCGCGAAGGCGCTCGAAGAGTCGAAGGCCGAGGACGTCAAGATATACGACGTTCGCGGCAAGAGTTCGCTCACGGACTTCTTCGTCGTCGGCACGGGTTCCGCCGCGCCCCACCTGAAGGCGCTCGTTGCGAACGCCCAGCAGGCGATGCGCGAGGCGGGCGTCAAGCGCAACCGCATGGCGGGCGACCCCGAGTGCGGCTGGATTGTCGCAGATTTCATCGACGTCGTGGTGCACGTGTTCTCGCGCGAGGCGAGGGCGTACTACGCGATAGAAAAGCTCTGGAACTGACATTTTAAACAATCCGCTCTACCCCCCTTGCGCGGTGGGGCAAAAATTTAGTATAATAACGGCATCAACAACAAAGGAGTTGAAAAACTATGGCAGGAAAGCTTGAAGAACGCGTAAAAGACATCATCGTTGAGCAGCTCGGCGTCAATGCCGAACAGGTTACGCCGGAGGCGTCTTTCATTGATGACCTCGGTGCTGACTCGCTCGACTCAGTTGAGCTCATCATGGCGTTTGAGGAGGAGTTCGGTGCGGCGATTCCCGAAGAGGACGCCGAAAGTCTCACCACCGTCGGCAAGGTCGTCGACTATCTCAAGTCGAAGGGCTACGGCGACGACGGCTCCGCTCCCGCGAAGTAACGCGCGCTCTTTTAGCGCTAGGGAATCCGGACGTGGAAACTGCTGTTTCCGCGTCCGCTCCTTTTTGGTATAATATCCGCCCAATATGAACAAGCTGGCGCTTCAACTGAACAAGACGCTCGGCACGGCGGCTGATTTTCTCTCCCCGACCGGTCGGCGCATGTATTTTCCATACGGTGGAATTCTCGGGCAGGGTGCGGAGGCGAAGTCCTGCGCAATCAACGCGACGGTCGGCATGGCATTCGAGGAGGACGGCTCGCCGCTCGTGATGGACTGCTTCAGGAAGACGGTTGACCTCGACAAGCGAGCGTTCCTCTATGCGGGCAGCTTCGGCCTGCCGAAACTGCGCGAGGCGTGGCGCGCGATGGAGTTCGTCAAGAATCCCTCGCTCAAGGGCAAGACGTTTTCCAATCCCGTCGTGACGAACGCGCTCACCCACGGCATCCGCATCTGCGCGGAGCTCTTTGCAGGGCCGGGCGACACGCTCGTCTGCCCCGACCTCTTCTGGGACAACTACGAGCTGATCTTCAAGGAAGCCGTCGGCTGCAAGGTAGAGCTCTTCAATACCTTCAAGAAAGGCGCGTTTGACGCGGACGCGATGAAGAAGGCACTTCTCGCCCCCGGCAAGAAGAAGATTTTGATTCTCAATTTCCCCAACAACCCGACCGGCTACACGGCGACGCTTGCCGACGCGAAGAAGATTGTTTCCGCTGTAAAGGCCGTCGCCGCGAAGGGCAAGAAGATCGTTGTCCTCTGCGACGATGCGTACTTCGGTCTCGTCTATGAGAAGGGCGTCCACGGCGAATCGCTTTTCGCTGAGTTCTCCGATCTTCACCGCAACATCCTCGCCGTCAAGCTCGACGGCACGACGAAGGAAGACTATGTCTGGGGTCTTCGCGTCGGCTTCATCAGCTTTGCCTTCAAGGGTGCGACGGCCGACCAGCTCAAGGCGCTCGAGGCGAAGGCCGCGGGCGACGTCCGTTCGGGAATCTCCAACGTGACCTCCATCGGCCAGCATCTTGCGGTCCGCGCTTTCGAGGATTCCGGTTACGCCGCGCAGAAGCGCGAGAAGTTTTCCGTCCTCAAGAAGCGCTACAATCAGATACGCGAGATACTCAAGGCGCATCCCGAATACAGGAAGCACTTCGAGCCAATGCCGTTCAACTCCGGCTACTTCATGTGCGTGAAGCCGATCGGCGTCGACGCAGAGAAGGTTCGCCGCCATCTCGTCGAGAAGTATTCCGTCGGCACCATCGTTCTCTCGGGGCTCATCCGCCTCGCGTTCTCGACGGTTCCGATGGCGAAGCTCGACAAGCTTTTCGCGTCGGTAGACGCGGCAATAGCAGATTTGACAACAAAGAACCACAAGTAAAGGAACTAATCAATGAAAAAGCTCCTCTCCGCATTTGTAGTCGCAGCCTCGCTTTCCGCGTTCGCCGCATGGGAGCGCGTAGGGTCGCTCCAGGTCGCCGACATGGCGACGCAGGGAGCCGCCGTCGCAAAAGTCGGCTCGTTCATCGGAAATCCCCTCGCCGCCGCTGGAATGGCCGCCGCGATTGCGGACAGCCCGCTTCTCAAGTTCTTCGGACCGATGCGCGACAAGACTCCGATGTCGTTCGCGCTCTTCCTCGACGGCGAAGAACTCGCCAAGGATCCGTCCGACGCGTTCGATTCTCTTGAGTTCGCGGTTCTCTATCCCGTGTCTATTTCCAAGGACGAGTTCGTCAAGCGACATCCCGGCACCTCCGCGACGAACAACGTCCTTGTCGTGAAGAGCGACTTGTTCGACGAGGCAAATTCAAACAAGACGACTTATGTCGTTTTCTCAGAGGACGGAAAGTGGGCCGGCGCAAGTGACAAGGTGGAGCAGGCCAAGCTTGCGCTTACCGAGATTCCCGCCGCCACGAAGTCGATGGATGGCGATGTTGCGCGCCTGAGGGTCGACGAGAAGGCGTTCAACGCGATCATTGCGATGGCAAAGGCGGAAGAGGGCATCGACGCCGAGACCATCACGGCGCTTGAGTCCTACAAGTCAATGTCGGTGGGTCTTAGGGTCTCCGACCTTGGCATCGACGCGCGCGCTGCGATCCACTTCAAGGAAGGCAGCGAGAGTTCCAAGTGCGGGCTCAAGCAGCTTGGCCAGAATCCGTTTGCATTTGCCGGTAAGGACGCCATCTACGCCGACGTCCAGGCCGAGGACGCCGGTAGCAGCAACCAGCTGACCGAGGAATCTTGGGCGCAGGCGATCTCCCTCTGCAAGAAGCATGGTCTCGACCTCTTGAAGTTCGTCTCCATGGGCAAGTCCGAGAAGGGCTTCAAACTCGTCTTCGACGTCGCCGCCCTGTGCAAGGCGGCCAAGGAAAAGGACGCCGCGGCGTTTGAGAAGTTCGACTTCGAGGGCTTTATGAAGGAGGCGCAGGGGCTCAAGGCCGCCAAGAAGTTCACCTCCAAGACCCCGGCGTATGCGTTTGCTGGAGTTGTAAAGGGCTTTGTCCCGCAGTGGCCTGTCGCCGAGCGTTTTGCGGCCACGCTCCCTGAGGCGGCGACCAAGAAGCCGTATGCCGCTTCGTTTTTCTCCATCTCGTCAACGCTCAAGGCCGTTGCCGGCGAAGCGGTCGCGTTCGTTCCCGAGGAGCAGCGCGTGATGATGAAGCCCGTCCTCGACCAGCTGGCGAACGAGACGAAGGGCGGCTGCGCGTGCATGTTCTGGCGTCAGGGTGACGTACATCGCGTGTTCTTCCGCATCTCGGCCGACGAGTGCAGATGCCTCGGCAGCTTTGCAATGGCTGCGATGATGTTTGGCATGGAAGGCGATTCGTGCGACGATGACGAAGACGACGCTGACGACGAAGACGACGATGACAACTGAGGCCTACGCTAAGGTCAATCTTACCCTTGAGGTATTCGGAGTGCGTGGTGACGGCTACCACGCGCTCCGTTCGCTTGTTGTTCCAATTTCCCTTTCGGACACTCTCGAGATTGCGCCTTCGGCGGTTCTTTCGTCCGACATAGGGTACGACGACGATCTTGTCCTCAAGGCTGCGCGAGCCCTTGATCCATCGCGTGGTGCTGAGATTCGCGTCACGAAGCGCATCCCTGCCGGCGGCGGTCTTGGCGGCGGCAGCGCAGACGCCGCTGCGACGCTCGTCGCGTTAAACGATTTCTGGAATCTCGGATGTTCGCGTGAGGAGCTTTGCGAAATCGGCGCGCAGGTTGGGAGCGATGTTCCCGCGCTCGTTCTCGGCGGCCCTGTCGTGATGCAGGGGCGCGGCGAGGCGGTTGAGCGCGTCGCCTGCCCGCCGCTTGATCTCGTCGTCGCCAATCCTGGCGTCCACACTTCGACGCGCGAGGTCTACGCGCGTTGCACGTCGCGCGATCTTGCCGCGCCGTCTGCGACGGATGCGTGTCTTGCGGCGCTTGAGACGGGTGATCTTGGACGCATTGCAGCTTCGCTCGTGAACGATCTTGCGCTTCCCGCGTGCCGCCTGCATCCCGAGATTGCCGATGCGCTTGCGTCGCTCCGCACGGCAGGCGCGCTTGGCGCAACGGTGAGCGGCAGTGGCTCGTCGGTATTCGGGCTTGTCGAGTCCGCGGCGCGTGCAGAGGAAATCGCGGAGTCCCTTCGCAAAAAGGGCCTCTCCGTCTGGGCTGTCCACACGCTCTGATTATGGTATAATATCCGCAATTCCGCTTGTCCCATGGTGTAGCGGCTGCACACGGGTTTTTGATACCCAGAGTTCTGGTTCGACTCCAGATGGGACAACCAGCATTTCGTTAACAATCCGTTAACATTCATTTCCTATAATGGCGTCGTTCAATCGGGAGATACCCGAAGAAAGGAATGACACCATGAAAAAAACAGGAACAGCATTGACAGTCGCGTCGTTAGCCGCGGCAATAACATTGATCGGCTTCGCCGCCGCATCGTGCGACGAAAAGAAGGACGTCTCGCAAAAATCGTCCGAGGCGTCGATCGTCACGAACGACAACGGCAGCGTCGCAAGGACGTATGTCGAGTCGACGGTGACCACGAACGGCAACATGGTCACCGAACGCCGCCGCGAGACGCGCACCACTCTCGACGCCGACGGCAACATGCTCGAAAGCTCGACGAGCGAGTATGCGCAGAGCTACCCGGTCGGCGAGGAGGGGATGAGCTCGTTCGCGACGCCTGTCGCGACGGATGCCGAGGGAAAATGCGGAGCCGCGAAAGTCGAGGAGGGCTTCCTCGGCCTTAAGTTCGGAGAGGAGTTCAAGGGCACGAACCTCGTCGCCGACGCGGACGAGCCGACGCTTCTCCGCGCGACGTTCACGCCGAAGAAGGCTCTCGCCGGCTTCGACGACTACTACGTCTACGTGACCCCGAAGACCCACAAGGTCGTCAAGGTCTACGCATGCGCGAAGGAGGCGGTCGATCCCGGCACGAACTGGCGCAGGCACTATCTTATCGAGGCGCTTGAGAGGCGCTACAACACCTGGGCCCGGCCGAGGAGCTGGTGCCGCCCGATCTACACGTTCGACATCGGCTCCGGCCGCTTCGTGACCGCCTGCCTTGCGGACGCGTCTCGCGACTACGAGACGGTGCTTGTCGCGTGGGACGACGCGCTCCTGACGACGGCCGCCGACGAGACGGAGGAAATCCGCCAGGAGGCGAGGAAGAGCGCCGCCGAGAAGCGCAAGGCGCAGGTCGATGACGCGGCTTCCGCATTTTGATTTACCCCCTCGGCGCGGCGAATGCGCCGCGCCGTTTTTTGATATAATATCCGAAATTTCAGACTCAAACTGAATAGAAAACCATGCTTGAAGTAAAGAACCTTGAAAAACACTTCGGCGATCTCGTCGCGGTTAAGGGTGTTTCCTTCTCCGTCAAGGCGGGTGAAGTGCTGGGCTTCCTCGGGCCTAACGGCGCGGGAAAATCTACAACCATGAGGATGATCACGGGCTTTCTCCCGCCGACTTCCGGAACTGCCGTCATCGACGGCCACGACATCGTGGGCGATCCGATCGCGGCGAAACGTGCGCTCGGGTACCTGCCCGAGTCCGCGCCGAGCTATCGCGCGATGACTGTGCGCGACTACCTCGCGTTTGTTGCGTCCGTCAGGCACGACGCCTGCCCCGACCCGAAGAAGGCCGTCGCCGATGTTATCGTCAAGGCGAAGCTCGAGAAGGTCGCAGGCCAGACGATTGAGACGCTTTCCAAGGGCTACCGCCAGCGCACTGCCTTTGCTGCCGCGATCATCCACGACCCGAAGGTGCTTATCATGGACGAGCCGACTGATGGCCTCGACCCCAACCAAAAGTTCACCGTCCGCGAGATGATCAAGTCGATGGCCAAGGAAGGCAAGGCGATAATTATCTCAACGCACATCCTCGAGGAAGTCGACGCTGTGTGCTCCAAGGTCGTAGTCATCGCCGATGGCGAAAAGAAGTTCGACGGCACGCCCGCCGAGCTCAAGGCCAAGGACCCGAGCGGAAAGCTCGACGTCGTGTTCCGCAACCTGACGATGAAGCAGTAAGAAAAGAGGCGGAAACATGAAAAATACAATTGCAGTATTCAAGCGCGAGTTCAAGGCGTACTTCGATTCGCCCGTCGCGTACGTGTTCCTTACGGCGTTCCTCGTGCTTGCCGGGTTCCTTACCTTCGGCGTCGCGATGTTCTACGAACGCCGCCAGGCCGACCTCACGCCGTTCTTCTTCTGGCATCCGTGGGTGTACCTGCTGCTCGTTCCTGCCGCCACGATGGGTGTGTGGGCAGACGAACGCCGCAACGGCACCGCCGAGCTGCTGCTCACGCTGCCTGTCACGATCACCGAAGTCCTCGTCGGCAAATTCCTCGCCGCGTGGAGCTTCGTCGGCATCGGCCTCGCGCTGACGTTCCCGGTCGCTCTCACGGCAGGCTACCTCGGCTCGCCCGACTGGGGCGCCGTGTTCTGCGGCTATCTCGGCTCGCTCCTCCTCTCTGGCGCGGCAGTCGCGATCGGCGTTTTTGCGTCGACTTTGTCGCGTTCTTCGGTGGTCGGGTTCGTCGTGTCGCTCGCGCTCGTCTTCCTGCTCCTCATCATCGGGTTTGACCCGGTGATCGGCGCGGTTGCCTCGTGGGGCGTTCCGACGGCGATAACGGACGCGGTCGCTTCGTGTTCGCTCCTGTCGCACTTCGAGTCGATGCGAAAGGGCGTCGTCGACTTTGCCGACGTTGGCTACTACTTCGCGATGGTCGTCTTCATGATCGCTGCGGCGAAGACCGTCACCGATGGCCGTCGCGGTGCGTCGAAGGGCGTCGCCGGTCTTGTTCTCGTCGGCGCGATTGCAGCGTCTTCCGTCGTCATTCTCGCGAACCTCCCGCTCAGGTGCGACATGACGGCCGAGAAGCTCTACACGCTCTCGAAGGGCTCCAAGGCGGTGCTCGCCCAGCTTACTGAAGACGTCACTTTCAAGTACTACGTCAGTTCCTCGTCTGCCGAGATGCCGATGGCGCTCAAGACATACGCGACGCAGGTCGGTAATCTTCTCAAGGAATACGAGCGCGCGGGCGGGGGTCGTCTTGTCGTCGAGACTTACGATCCGAAGCCGGATTCCGACGCCGAGGAATGGGCTCAGCGCTATGGCGTCGAGCCCCAGACAGGCGGCAATCCGTTTGGCGCGGGGATATATTTCGGCATCGTTGCCGTTTGCGGTGACCGCGAGGAGACCTTGGGCGTCCTCTCGCCCCGCACGGAGTCGACGCTTGAATATGACCTGACGCGTCTCGTCACGCGTGTCGCGTGGCCCGAGCGGCCTGTCGTCGGCGTGATGACTTCGCTCCCCGACGTTGTTGGCGGCAAGGCGAATCCGATGATGATGCAGATGGGTCAGCGTCCGCCTCAGGGCTGGGCCGCGTTTGCGGAACTCGCCAAGGACTACGATGTGCGCGAAATCGCTCCCGACGCTGAGTCGATTGACGATGACGTCAAAACGCTCGTCATGGTTCATGCGAAGAACCTCTCTGACAAGACGCTCTACGCAATCGACCAGTTCGTCCTGCGCGGCGGCAAGCTCGTCGCGTGCGTCGATCCGCTAAGCATCAAGGACATGCAGTCCTCCCGCCAGCAGCAGAACCCAATGATGGGACAGATGGGAGGCGACGGTCCCTCGACGCTCGGCAAGCTCTTCGATGCGTGGGGCGTCAAATTCGAGGAAGGGAAGATTGCCTGTGACCTCGAGGCGGCGACGAAGCTCAACAATGGCCAGGGCGGCATCGAGTCCAACCCGGCTTTCCTCTCGCTCGGCAAGCCCAACATGGACAAGGGCGATCTTCTTGTCGCGGAGCTCACGAACGTGATGTTCCCGTTCGCGGGCGCGTTCTCGTTTGAGAAGAAGGATATGGATCTTTCGTTCACGCCTGTCATCACGACTTCGAAGGACAACTCTTGCTCGGCCGACAAGATGGCGCTGCAGTATGGTGGCATGAAGGACATGGTTCCCGACGGGCAGTCGCGTGTTGTTGCCGCGCGTCTTGCGGGGACTTTCAAGACTGCGTTCCCGAAGGGCCCCGACGGCACGAACGACGTCTCGAAGGCGCTTTCCGAGGGGAAGGGCAACGTCATGCTCTTCGCGGACTCCGACTTCCTCGCAGACGACTTCTGCGTCAGGATGATGCGCACGCCCTTTGGGTCGATACCGCAGCTCATCAACGAGAACCTCACGCTTTTCTCGAACGTAATCGAGCAGTTCGCCGGGCGCGAGGAGCTGATCGGCGTCCGCTCGCGCGGCGCGTCGGACCGTCCGTTCACCGTCGTGAACGAGCTCGAGGCCGAGGCGACGAAGAAGTGGCAGGCGCGCGAGGCCGCGTTCCAGGAGGAGCTCCAGAAGACGCAGCAGCGCCTTTCCGCGCTCCAGCGCGAGAAGAAGGGCGGCGAGCGCTTCATTCTCTCGAAGGAGCAGCAGGACGAGATCGTCAAGCTCAGGAAGACCCAGGCCGACACGAGAAAGCAGCTGAAGAACGTCCGCAAGGAGCTTACGGCCGACATCGACTCGCTTGGCCTCCGCCTCAAGATCATCAACATCGCGCTCGTGCCTGTGCTCGTCGTGCTGTTCGGGCTTCTGCGCGGCTATCTGCGCCGCAAGCGCGCGTAAGAAAGGAGAATCTGAAATGACAACGAAGAATCTGGTCGTCCTCGTAGGAGCCGCCGCAGTGCTTGGCGGCGCGGCATGGTGCCTCTCGTCGGGCTCCAAGCCGTCTGGGGCGAAGCTGAATGGCAAGGCGATATTCCCTAAGCTCGAGATGTCCGAAGTCGCACACGTCGAGTTTGGCGACAAGCTAAAGCTCGCGTCGAGCGACAAGGGCTGGGTCGTCGAGACCTACCATAACTATCCCGCCGACCACGTGAAGCTGACCGAGAACCTCCTAAAGCTCACCGAGCTCAAGGTCGGCCAGGTCGCGCGCGGCAAGAAGCTCGAGTCGACCGATGCGCTTACGCTCAAGGACGCCTCCGGCAAGGAGCTTGCCTCGCTTCAGCTCGGCGAGAAGCACGCGAAGTGGGGGCATGGGCGCTACGCGACGTTTGCGGGCGAGACGGTGCTCGTATCCGATTCGCTGGATGCGTTCGGCTCCGATGGTAAGTCGTGGGTCGAGACGAAGATCGTCGACACTCCGTGGATCTCGTTCAAAGACATCGCAGAGGGCGTCTCCGAGGAAGATCTCGGCTTCGCGACGGGCGTTGTCGCGAAGGTGACGATTGCAGGCGACACGAACCGTGTCGCCACGATCGGCAACAAGGTGAAGGACGGCAGCGACCGCTACTTCAAGCTTGATAACTCCGAGTGGGTCTACATCGTCCCCGAGTATTCCGTCGACAAGCTTCTCCCGAAGCCCCCGCCAGAGGAGAAGAAGGAAGAAGTAAAGGAAGAAGCGAAGGAAGAGGCCAAACCCGAGAAGGAAGAGCCGAAACCGGCGCAGGAAGCGCCGAAGCCCGAGCCGGAAGAACCGGCAAAGGCGGCATAAGCCCTAGTGTGTGCGGCGCGGCGGATTTGCCGCGCCGCGCTATTTATAGCGTTTCCGTCGCTACGGCAAAGACCCAACCCCTACCGCAGTAGGGGTTGGCAAGTTTCCGAATGTTTGGTAAAATTACGGCAAATCTTGAGGGAGAAGTAAAATGAGCGTGGTGAGAAAACTCGCGTGTGGTCTTGTGTGTTTTGCCGGGCTTACAGCCCAGGCCGGCTCCCTTGAGCAGACGAATGGGCTCGGCGAACAAAACAACAGTCCTGTGATTGTCGCGAACACGGCTGATTCGCGCGCAATCACAATCGCCGACATGCAGTATGTCGACGGCGCGGTCGTCTCGGTTGACATTTCGCTTGAGCCGATCTACTGCGCGACCGGCACGCTCTATGCCGCGTTCGCCGACGCAGACATGGGCGACAGCCTGGCCGACTGGCCGAATGTCGCCGTCGCGGCCCAGACCGTGACCGAGGCGGATTCGTCCGTGCACTATGCCATGCCAGCCGGATGGGGAAGCGACGGGTACAAGACAGTCCGCTTCTTCCTCGTCTCGTCCGTCCTCAGGGCCGGCGACTACGCCCAGCGTCTCGAATACATCGACTCTTCCTCAACGTCAGATGTCGATACCGGCGTCCTGCCGACGGAAAACTCCCGCGTCGAAGGCGGCGTCATGCGCACCATCGATGCCGCCCAGATTGCCGTCCATGGCGTCGGCAGCACGGGATTTTCCACTTGGGTCGGCTCGCAGAACAATGTTCCCTGCCGCTACTTCGGGAAACCCTCCTATCCAAATATGCAGGCGAAGGACCTCTGGTACTACTTCGTGCAGAGTTCGGCGAATTACTACTACGA
This sequence comes from uncultured bacterium, assembly GCA_902761275.1. Taxonomy (GTDB): domain Bacteria; phylum Verrucomicrobiota; class Kiritimatiellia; order RFP12; family UBA1067; genus UBA1067. The sequence goes on from CACWJS010000013.1 coordinate 24,275, forward strand.
GGACGGGAACGGGGTCACGAAAACAGTGACATACAGTAGTGGCAGCGCCACCGTGACCTCGACCTTGCACCTCTTCAACAACGGCACCGACTCGACCTACCGCAATGCGCTCCGGCTGGCCTACTGGCGCCACTACACGAACGACGTCCTCGTATCAAGCTACATTCCGGTGCTCCGTTCCGACGGCGTGACGGCCGACCTCTGGGATGTCGTGAACGACCGGCCGGTGAACTGTCCCGGGCTTACCGCCGGTCCGGCGGTGAATTTCGGCACGAGCTTCACTAATGTGACCAGCACCGTATCCGCGGTGCGTGCGATTCCCGGCTCGAATTACATTCAGGACGGGCTTGTCGCGCAGTGGGACGGCATAGAGAACGGCGGCGCAGGCATCCACTGGGACATTGCCGCAAACGGCTGGAAGGATCTCGTCGGCGGGCTGGTGCTGACGAAGATGGGTGGCGAGCCGACGACAGACACAACTGGTGTCTCTCTGGGAAGCAAGGTGCGTCTCGGAGTTTACGACCAGGGCGGCCGCGCCACGACTGTCGGCAGGGTGCTCGGCAGCACAGTCAAGACCGTCGAGATTGTCGGGCGGGACTGCACCTCTGGCGCGCAGAACTTCTTCTTGCTGGCGATGGACGGACTGGACAGCGGCAAGACAACCATGGACCGCCTGTTCATGTGGTACACCGATTCCTCGACCTATATTCTGGGCTCAGTCGCCATGCCGCAGTCCAACGGCATTTCCTGGTTCACCAACAACGACTTCGGCCTTGCCGCCGACGAGAACTTCTCCGCCGCCATCGTCCAGCCGTCTGCCGCGCAATGCCTGCGGTATTCAAACGGGCAGCAGTGCGGATCGGTTGCGGTTGCCAATGTCGTGGCTCGATCCGACAGAAACAGCGCGGCCATATCGCTGCACGGCTGGTATGACAAGGAAGGGTCCGCCCAGACCGCCTACATTTCCGCCATCCGCATCTACAACCGCGCCCTTACGGCCCAGGAAATCGCGAGGAACCACGCCCTCGACGCCATTCGCTTCCGCGGGGAGTCGGCCGACGGCTACCGCATCAACAACGGCCGTTGGCAGGTCCGCATACGTGCGACTTCCGATGACGCCGCAGCAGTTGTCGCTGTCGGGAATGTCTCCGGAGCCGAGGTGGAGACCTGGGTTGACTTGTCCTCGGAGGTTGAGATTTCGGTTAGGCAGTTCCCGGACGGGAAGGCGCTGCGCCGCTGGGAAGACGGCGGCGCGGTTATATACGACGAGAGCCTCAAGTTCACGGCCAGCTATCCGGTCAACGCCGTTGCCAAGCTTGCCGTCAAGAACTGGACCTACGCCAACGGAGAGCTTACGAACGGCGACTGGACGTTCGCTGCGAGCGGCGCGAACGATTCGATCATTGTCGGATTGCCCTCTACCGAAGGCGCTAACGGCACCGTGGACTTCACGGGCGAGATTTCGGTCGCCGGCGGCGGCACGGGCTCGATTGCCGGCTTTGTGGACGAGATGTTCAAAGACAACACCGCGCTGGAGGTGCTGGCCGTCCCGACTTCGGTGAGGTCGATACCGCCGCGCTTTGCGCGCAACTGCGTGAACCTGGGCAGGGTAGTGCTGCACAATGAAATCACCAACATCAGCCACCGCGCGTTCCGCGGCCTGACGAAGTGCAGCTCCTTCACGCCGCTGCTGCCGCCGAAGCTTCAGTCGCTCGGCGTCTATGTGTTCCAGGCGAGCCCGCTGATTACAGCGCCGGTCTTCATTCCGCAGACGCTGGCGACATGCAGTGTGGACGAAGGGGATTGGCGGACCTCGGCCTACTTCGACCAGGCCGGGTTCGCGGAGTTCCAAATCGAAGCCGGAGCGTCCCTGCCGAAGCGCCTGATTTCCGGTGCGGTAGCTTCGATCCGGGAAGTGAAGTTCCTCGGCAACGCCACCTGGGTGACCGGCTCCGGCGACGACAGCTCGTTCAAGTTCGACTCTTCGCGCGACAAGCGGGTGAGGATGAGTATGCCCCAGACGACGGAATGGAAGGCCTGGATGGAGGATGCGGCGAACGTGACGCCTTGGGCGCAGTGCTCAAGCGAGGACAGACAGCTGTATTTCAGTGAATTCGGAAACGAGGCAAAGCCGCCGTTCGGACTCACGACTGCCGCGGCGACTTGCCGGAGCATGTGGGTCGTCCCGGACAAGTCTGCCGGTCTCACGATTTTCGTTCGCTGAAGGGGGGTCGTGCATGGCGGGGAAGATACTTGCCGCGGCGCTATCACTGATTGCGGGTGTCGCTTTTGCCGGAGAGAGTGGCTATGACGTCGCCGCATACGTGTGGCCCGCCTACCAGCCCGAGCCGCGCTGGGCGGAACTCGGCATCTTTGACGCCGGGAAGGGCGAGTGGCAGAATGTCTGGGAAGCGGTGCCGAAGTGGGAAGGGCACGTTCAGCCGCTCAAGCCGCTCTGGGGCTACGAGAACGAGGCGGATCCGAAAGTCGTGGAGAAAAAGATCGACGCCGCCGTTTCGCATGGCGTAAACGTCTTCATCTACGACTGGTACTGGTATGGCGGCAGTCCGTTCCTCGAAGACGCCCTCGACAAGGGTTTTCTCGGCGCGAAGAACAACGGAAAGATGAAGTTCTTCGTCATGTGGGCGAACCACGACGTCGATTCGATGTGGAACAACAAGGTCGCAGACAAGGGGTCGAAGGGCTTTCTTTGGAAGGCCGACGTCGATGCCGGCGAGTTCAAGAAGATTGCCCGTCGCTGGATTGACAGCTACTTCAGGCGTCCCAACTACTACCGCATCGACGGGAAGCCCGTGCTGATGATCTACGATGTCGGCACGTTTATCGGCCGCGTCGGAGGCATTGAGAAGGCGGCGGAATCCGTTGCGTTCCTTCGTGCCGAGGCGGTTCGGGCGGGGCTCGGCGGCGTCCATCTCATGGCCTGCGACTGCGGACTCAAGCCCGAGTGGGTGAAGCCGCTCGGCATAGACTCGGCGACTATCTACAATCTCGTCCACTGGTCGAACCCGTGGGGCAACCCCGACTACGCCGACTGGGCGGAACGCGCGGCGGCGCGTTTTGACGCGGCGAAGAGCGAACTGGGGATCGCCTATTTCCCGCATGCGTCCGTTGGCTGGGACAACAATCCCCGCTTCCCAAAGGAAGTCAAGGCGGCGGCGGCCGTCGGTTCCACGCCGGAGAAGTTCGAGAAGGTTCTGCGTCGCGCGAAGGACTGGATTGACGCGAATCCCCAGCCCGGCATGCCGAAGCTCATCACGGTCAATTCCTGGAACGAGTGGACCGAGGGCTCGTATCTTGAACCCGATACCGTCAACGGCTTCGGCTATCTCGAGGCCGTCCGCCGCGTATTCGGTACGGATATAAAATGAGTTTGTAATCAGGAGGATCAAAATGAATTTGAAAGAGAATGTGGTTGGCGCATGTATGTGTGTACTCGCAAGCATTGCGGCATTTGCAGGCGAGAAGCCGGTCTACTATCTCGCCGCCGGAGATGTCTACGAGAATGACGGCGACAGCTATTCCGCCTCCTCGATGGATGGCACATACGCCAACGGCTACGCGAACAGACTCCGGGGCTGGGCGACATCCGCTGACGGCACCGCGGTTGCGTGGGCGGCGACGGCCGGCAATGACTATTTCGTTACTGACGGCCGCATGCTGCGAACTCCCTGGGCCAACAACGCCTATCTACAAAGCTACACCTTCCTGGGCGATTCGCTCACTTTCGTCGACGGCATGCTCTTTACCAAGACCGGTGGAGGGAAGTCGCTTACCGTAAACGACCTCCGAGTCGCCGAAAACGGCGTCTTGAATTTCCTCCATTCGGCGGGCAGCGGCGTGGCCGTTCTGTCCGGCAAGCTGAACATTGCCGTGGGCGGCGTGTTCACGAATGTGCTGAAGAGTACCTCGACTTCGTCGATTGGCTTCACCCTTGCCTCCGACCTCTCCGGAGCCGGAACCGTCAGCCTCGGATCTGACGACAACAACCCCTCGACCTCAACCACGGAGTTCAGACTTAACGGCGACCTCAGCGAATTCACCGGGCGGCTCGTCTTCTCCAACGGCGAGAGCAACAAGGACGCCTATTTCTACATAAACCCGACCCTGGGCGACTGCGCTTCTCCCGACGCGCAGGGAATCACGCTTCTCAACAACGGCAGTTCCACCGCCCTGATTGCGACGTCCGATATGACCATCGGCCCGAACCGCGGCGTCACGGTCGTCGGCAGGAACGTCATCGGCCACGCCAACGGCACGACCGTCACCATCGACTCTCCGCTCGCCGGCGACAGCAGCTCCATGATCCGCGTCACCGGCGGCGGAACCCTGCGGCTGACCAACGCGTCGCCCGATTTCAAGGGAGAGATCGTGGCCAAGTTCAACAACAGCAAGGTGGTGCTGGTTGACGACGCCATGGCGCTTCTTTCCCAGTGCTCGTCCGAAGACGGCAAGGGGACTATCGACTACGGCGTCTCGTATGCGTATGTCGACGCCGACGCGCCGGAAGGCCGCGAGTTCCCCTACAACACGCCGGAGCGCGCGGCGAAGACGATCACCCAGGCCATGGACCGTCTGGCCTCCGGCGGACGGGTCTACCTCAAGGCCGGGCAGACGCTGGACCTGGCGAATGAGGACATGAGCCAGTGGAAGGAGTCCATCGCCCTGATCGGCGGCGGCGACCACACGACCGTGCTGCAGGCGACAAGCAGCAAGCCGCTCACCCTGCAGAACGGCCAGTCGTGCAGCAATGTCGTCGTCCGTGGCTCCGTCGCCTCGGAAACGGGCTGGTCCAACGGCGCGGTCAACATCGTCAACGGCACGCTCGTCGATTCCATCGTCGAGCAGTTCACCCAAATCGGCGTCATGTGCGCGGCGGGCAGGATGGTTGGCTGCATCGTCCGCAACAGCCACCAGGATCCAACCGTAGGCAGCGCCGTCAAAGGCGGAGCGGTTACGCTGACGTCGGGCTGCACCAGCTTCGTGCTTGAGCGGTGCGTCATCTCGAATGTCGTGAGCGCGGCGCAGTACAGCGCCGGTGCGATCGGATCGCTTTGGGAGGGGAATACCACCTGGCGTCCGGCGCTCTTTCTCGACCGGTGCCAGATCGTCAACTGCCGCGGGCGCAGTGGCGCGATACGCATGGGCTCGAGTAAGCAGGGCTACATCTATGCCACCAACTCGCTGTTCGCCGCCAATCGGTCGATCGACCGCGGAGCCTCCGCCGCCAACAGCATCGCCGTCGCCCGCGGCGAATTCGTCAACTGCACCTTCGCCGACAACGTCTCGGCGGAAGGAAGATTCATCATCGACGCCAGCAACTCCAACGAAGCCTCGGGCAGCCAGCAGAACGCCGGGCTGATCAAGTTCGTCAACACCGTCGTCTCCGGAAACGGCGGCCTCGCCACCTACAATTCAGACTACGGCCAGATTGCCGCCAGCCATTCGCTCTTCCCCGAGGCGTCGGCATATTCATCCGACAACATCGTCGGCCCTGCGGTCTATAGCGGCAGAGGCGCCTCTCCGTATGCGCTTATGCTGGACACAGCCGGGTCCCGCGCCGGCGACGCGTCGATCTGGACTGCCGACGACCTGGATCTCATCGGTGAAAAGCGCCTTTTCATCAAAGGCTCGGTCATTGCGGTCGACATGGGATGCTATCAACCTTCAATTCAAAGCGGATTTTGCATTTTCGTTCGCTGAAGGGGGATTGCGCATGACGAGGCGAATATTTGTCGCGGCGCTGGCGCTGATGGCGGACGTTGCTTTTGCCGGAGAGAGCGGCTATGACGTCGCCGCATACTTGTGGCCCGCATACCAGCCCGAACCGCGCTGGGCGGAACTCGGCATATTTGCCGCGGGCAAGGGCGAGTGGGCGGAAGGGTCGTATCTCGAACCAGACACCGTCAACGGCTTCGGCTATCTCGAAGCCGTCCGCCGTGTCTTTGGCGCGAAGTGATCGGTGTTTGCCGGGGGGCTTTAACGGAAAATATGATATACTATGCCCATCTATACAGAATAGTCTTTCTGTAACCTGAAAGGAGATTCGAAGA
>CACWJS010000014.1 GCA_902761275.1 uncultured bacterium
GTTCTTTGCGCCAGTAGAACGAACGGCGTCCACGAGCGCCTGCATTCCGACCGACTCGAATCCCTGGTTCTTTTTCTTTTCCTCCGCCGTGAGAAACGCGGACTCGTCAACCTTCCCCGCCTCGCCGACCCATCCGCCGTTGCGCCACACCTCCCAGCTGATTCCGTGCGGTTCGTTGAAGAGATCGAAGAGGACGGCCGGATGGTTGGCATAACGCTTCGCCGCGTCTTTCCAGAAAGAAATGTGCTCGGCCTTCGGCGCGCGGAAGCGGTGCAGATCGAGGGCGATATACGCGCCACGGTTCGCGGCAAGCGTCACGATCTTGTCCACTGCCGCGCGATAGGCCGCGCCGCCGTCCGACTGATAAGCGCTCGTCCCGAACCAAAACGATTCGTTGACTGGCAGACGCACGCAGTTGGACTTCCACTTGTCAATGGCGACTACGACGGACTTCACGATCTGGTCGGTGTTGGGGATGGACTCCATTCCGCCCGCGTTCACGCCCTGAAGCCAGACTTCGTTTCCGGCTGCGTCGCGGAGCCTGTTTCCGACGACGCGAAGTTCGGACGGCCACTTCTCTTTGGCTGGCTTTTCTTCTGGTACGTAGCGTGCTGCGATTTGTCGCGCCTCTTTCTCTTTTGCCGCAATGAGCGGCGCGGCATCGGTCGGCACGAGCCGGACATCTGCAACATCCATCTCGCCGGACTTGACCTGGAAAAGCGTGAACATTACGACAAGTTTCACCGCCTCCTTTGGCACAAGAAAAGCATTCTCGCGCTCCTGCCATCCGCCAGTCGATTTCTGCACATATGTCGGGCGAGGCTCTGGCTTCACTTCGCGCCCTTCCGCGTCCTTGAACTTCATGAGAACGCGTGCATCGAACCACGGCTTGTCGCCCGTCTTGAGATTCGCGACATTCCACTTCCATGAAAGCTTCAGCGCATCAACGCCTTCGGGAAGTCCATACTCCTTGTAGTCGTTAAGCATCTTGCCGGGCGTCGTAGAAACGAGGTGCGCATAAAGTTCACCCTCTTTTTTTGCAGGGATGAGGGTGCCGTATTTGTCCAGCTGATACTTCGCCTTGGCGCGCGTCTTGGCAGCATTCTCGGCCTTGCGCTTTTCGGCGGCCTCGCGCCGTGCCTTGTCCTCGGGATCCTCGACGAACGTCTCCTGCGCTTCAACCGACAAATTGCGAATCGCGAGCGTACCCGCCTTGACGTTGAAGAGGCATGGCATGAGCGCAATGCCCGCCGCGCCGTCAGGTACTTTAATAGACTTGCGGAACGGCTTCCACTCGCCGCCCTTCCCGTGCCACCCGCCGATTGCCGGGCCGCCCTTCACCTTCTTGCAATTCGAGTCGATGAAGTCGGTCATTATGCGCGCGTCGAACCAGCTCTTGTCGCCGCGCACGACATCGTCCCATTTCGCCTCGCCGCTCACGACGACACCCGCCGTCCCCTTCTGGAAGAAGACAGGCGTGTAGACGAGACTCATCTGTCCAGCGCCCTTGAACGGCACGTCGAAATCGCGCTTCCCCTCCGGAACGAGGTTCGCAGCCGCTGCGGAAACCGTCAAAAGCGCGGCAAGCGCGACGCATGGCACATGTAGTATTACACTCTTGTTCACGGAATACCTCCTCTGCTGTCTATTACCATATCCTCTTGAACGGCGGGGGAACAGCGGGCGTTCCGGGCTTTGCGAAGCGCTTGTGGAACGCCGCTGTAGATTCAGGGAAGCAAATCTTGTTCTTTCCGTCGGGGATCAGCTGATGGTTCCCGTCATCCGCCCCCACGTCAAAATAGCAGTGGAACATCACATTGTTCTCCGGGTCGAGAATGAAGTCGGCCATGCGGTCGATGTAAAGCGGATCATCCTCACCGCCATGTCCGTCATCGCGATGGCAGACGCCCCATTCGCAGATCGCAAGCGGCTTGTTGCCGTGTCGCCGTGCGAAGGCCGGCCACCACGGGAGCCCGAACGCCTTTTCATTCGCGGTCTTGAGCTTCCAGGCGCGGTCCTGCCGTGCGACACGCTCTTCACGCGTCGCGTCCTTCGGAATCGGATAGGTATCGGGAACCCACGACTGATCGTAGACGTCGAGCCCGATTATGTCGACATGATCATCGCCCGGCCAGGCCGCCTCGATATCGTAGTTCCAGTGCGGCTCCATCGCGGGATTCCAGCAGAATAGGAACTTCTGTCCGTCGGCCTTGCGCATCGCATCGACCGCACGGCGGAAGAACTTCGCGAAGTCGCGCGCCTCCCTCTCGTTCTCGGCGCGGTAGGTGTACCATCCGCCGTTGAACTCCCAGCCAAGACGGACGATCGTATCGGCGAGTCCCCACTTTACGAGGTTTCTGCCCAACACCTCGAAATGCGCGTCGTATTCTCCCGCAGCGCCCTTCGCGAGCGAAACGGGTTCGCCTGCGTGCGGACCTGTCTTCGGACCGCTTCTGTTCCACGGTCCCACAAGCATCGGGACGCTCAGCACGAGGCGGCGACCCGGCGCAAAGGTGCGCCATTTGCTCCATACGCCGAGTTGCCACGCCTCGCCCTCGATCTTGTTCCATGCGTCCTTGGGCATGAAGTCCTCGGCCCAGACCGGGCCGCCGACCCATTGCTCCCACTGGTCGTAGAGCCCCTTCTCGCATCCGCCGGTGCCCCAGCGGTACGTTGAAAGGAAAGGCTTCATCTGCGCTCCAAACACCGTTCCGGCGCACGCAAGCGCGAGTATGCCGGCGACTACCGTCACTGTCTTCATTCTCTATGCTCCTTCGCAATTCCGGGAAAACAAGACCTATTTTCCCGGAATTATCACTTGTCTTTCATCGTAGGATGATCGAGAAACCCGACGCTCCGACAACCAATGTACCTGTGCCCGCCGTTTCGATAGCCGTGCCTTCCGCGTTCAGCGTAGCCGAGGAGTCCTCGAACCACGTCCAGCCGTTCGCAAGGGCTTCGGCGAGGGTGTAGGTGCCGCGAGTCGCGATAACGTTGCCGCTCTCGTCAACGATTTGCGACACCGTAAGCCTGTTGCCGCAAAGATCGAGATGCGCAAGGGTCGTGGAAGACGTCTGGACTTGCAGAGTGGCGAAGCGCTGTGCCGCGACCAGGCGGACGCGTGAGTGCTCGGCCAGTCGGAGCGTCGCGCCGTTAAACGCCGCCTTCGCGGCCGCGGCGTCGTCATCGGCCGGGATCGGCGTGAAGGCGCGGATGTTCCTCGCAATATCGTTGTTGTCATGGTTGTTGCGGACGAGCAGCGCCTTTGACGAGCCTGACTGCAGCCAGACGGTTCCGGCGGCGGCGTTGTAGAGGTCCGAGGAGATGTGGTGGTTGTCGCCGGAACGAGACCCATTGCACTCGATGCTTGCGTCGGCCGCCGTTATGGTCCCCGCCGCGACGAGGGCTATGCGGCCGCCGGAGCCGGCGGCGGAAGCACCGTCTGTCTTGGTCGCAGCGCCGCCGTTCGCCTCGATTTTGCCAGAGCCCGCAATCGAGATGTTGCGCGCCCTGACGAAGACGGAACCGCCGGAACCGCCGCGATAGCTGTAGGCATCACCGTTCACCGTGATTTTGCCCTCAAGTGAGAAATCGCCCGCTACGTCAAGCCAGACGGCTCCGCCGCCCCGGCCGAACTTCTCGGCGCTGTCGGATCCTCCGGCCGCGCCGCGCCCGGTCGAGACTGGCTCAAGGATCGACCCGAAGGGCGGCCAGATCAGCGTGCTGGCTGCCGCGTAGGCTGTGTTGGTGCTTGAGATCGCATAACCGCCGTACATGGCAAGGCCATACCAGCCGTCGGCATAGCTGTAGCGCCCTCGCGCCTGCCCGGAAATCGTGGCGCCGGAGCCGATGGTCATATCGCCGCCAACAGCCACGGCTATGCGGTAGCGTTCGTTGCTGGCGTCATCGGTCCGAAGGTCGCCCTGATTCGGGTGGACCCAGTATCCGCCTTCGAGTGTGACGTCGCCCGCGACCTTGAGCAGATTGAAGCCGGTATCGACGTCGGCGCCTTCATACGTGGTGTTGAAAATCACCTGCGCGTTGAAGTCGGAGTTCTGGGTCCAGGACGCTACTTCGTTCGTCGCGGCGGCGTCCCAGGTGAGGGTGCGGGTGCTCCACGCGCCGAGTAGGATGTGGTCGGTGGCGACCGGTGCCCGGCCGAGGCTCCAGTTGGAGCCGTTCGACGCATTGCCCGCGTCGCGCGCGATCCACACGTTGTAGCCTGCGGGCGGGGTGTAGTCGTAAAGTGTAAGCGATGCCGATCCGGCGCTTTGCGAAACGCCGTAGAAGTCGCCGGCGAGAATCGCGAGAGTGATCGTCGCGTCCGCGACGAGATACTGGTTGTTGATTGGCACTATCGCGACTGTGGCGGTCGATGATCCGGCGGCGAACTCCGCCGTTCCCGAGACGGCGACATAGGCTGAGCCGGCGACTGCGGTCTCCGAGGAAACCTCATACGATACCGTCAGCGGCAGGGTGGCGTCGCCGGGACGCGAAAGCGCGAACGAGCCGGCGACAAGGCCCTCCTCGTAGGCATCGGCCACCTTGGCGGCAGAAATGTCGCCAACGAGGAAATTGCTCGCGCTCGCGCGGGTCGCGACGCTTCCCGAAGGGGCCGTGGCGACTATGGAGGCGCTGTAAGTGCCGGCGGCGACGTTGCCGTCGGTCGTCCATGATACTGCGCGCTCAAGGCTGCCCGCCGATGCCGTCCAGGATTCGGACCAGACGGTTGCGCCGCCGAGTTTGACCTCGATGTCGTAGGTGACGCCTGAAACGCCGGAGACGGTCCCGGCTATGGTGTAGGTGCCGTTCGCGTTGCGCGTCACGGTCGGCGCGTCGGCGATTTCAGCCGCGTCGGCCGAGGCGTTCTGCACCGAGCCGAAGGTAGTGTATCCGGCAGTGACGACCTGCGCGTATTCGGCCTGGAGATATTCATCGGACGGAACGCCGTTGTAGATGCGGATTTCGTCGAGATAGCCCAGTATTGGGGAATACCTGTTGTTTCCCGAATCGGAGCCGTAGCCGCTCGCCGCAAGCCCGGCATTTTCGGTTGGCTTCGCAACGGTGGCGGAAGAAGACTGGCCGTTGACGAACACTTTCCCGGCGGTATCGTCGAAGACGCATGCCATGTGCGTCCAGTTCTGCGACTTGATGGCCGTGTATCCTCCTGTCCACGAAAGGGTCTTGTTGCTGTCGTTCCCGTCTCCACGAAGCATGATCTTCGCGCCGTTGGCAACTGTCATGAATTCGAACCCCTTGCCGGATGCGACGGATTTGCTCGAAAAGAGGCGGAAGTCCGGGCCGGTCGAGGACGACTTCACCCACGCCGACGCCGCAAACTGCGAAAGCGACGTAAGTGATGCGAGGGGATTGTCCGCCCCACTGCCGAGCTGCACTTTCGTGCCGACTGCGTCAGTGGAGTTCGTCCATGCCGAACCGAGATGCTCGGCGCGACTGGACGAGAGACCGAATCCCGGGAAAGCCGCGGACGGGGTGGCTACGCGCGCGTTGATGGTTGAATCCACGCTTGTGCTTGCGCCGGGCGCGCTCGGGTTGCCGTGCCAGACGCCGACGTAGTTCGACCAGACGTTTGTCGGGTCATTGGCGTCAGGCGCTGTGCTGCCAAACTGCATCGTGACGACTGAGTCCTTTTGAAGGGACGGCACCTTCACCCAGATTAGCGACTCGCCCAGTTCGTTCCATGTGTCCACGTCGTAGGCGAGAGGATTGCCCGACGCGTCCTCGAAGCGGATGTCCGAGCCGCCGGTTCCGAGGAAGTCCTGATAGGAGAACCCGTCGATCGACTCCGAGAGGCGGACGAGAAGCGGGAAGTCCGTGAGCGTGACGTTTTCCGGGACGCCGGCGGCGGTGATGTCCAGTTTCTTGGCGTACGTCGCCGCGCGGGCGGTTCCGCAGACTGCGAAGAGCAATGATGCGCAAAGCGCGGAAGCGAGAATACGGCATGTGTTTTTCATGTTGATTTCCTCGTTGTTGTTTTCAAATGGATTTAGTTGATCTGTCCGGCGCCAACTTTTCAACCTTTCAACTTTTCAACCTTTCAACCCTTCAACCGTCTTACTTTTTCTGCCAGACGCGGATCCAGTCGATCTGGAACTCGTCCGGGAGCTTCTCGTCCTCGATTGGCACGTTCGCCCATCCGCCAGACACCATGTATAGTATCACATAACTCGGCACATTGCAAATGCGGCTCGATTCGAGACGGCCGATTTCGACTCCGTTGCCGTAGACTACATACTGTCCCGGCAGCCAGAGGAAACCTACGACGATGTAGCCGTCCTTGTCCGCAGGAAGATACGCGCCAGATGTGCCGACCGACTTGTGGTCCTTGCCGTAGCCGTCCCAGTGGCAGGCGATGTTGAAGCGGTGCGGACCCCACGCCGTGAGATGCTCCATGACGTCAAACTCCATGCCGCCCTTCCATGTGTCGGCGCGAACCCACTGCGGCCCCTTGTCCGCGCCGCGGTCTGGCATCGTCCAGAACGCAGGCCAGAGCCCCGGCGCCGTCGGGAGCTTCATGCGCGCCTCAAAGTATCCGTACGTCCAAGTCTTCCTTCCGTAGGTGCTGAGGAATCCGCATGCATAGTCCGTCGTCTTGGCGGACGGGTCGTCGTTTTGGTGTCCGGTCTTCTTCTCGTACTTGAGGACTGCATTGCCGCCGCGCAGGAAGGCGTTGTCCTTCGTGAAGTGCGTGCGCTTGTCCCAGTAGTTCGCCGTATAGATTTCCCACTCGTCATTAAGCTCCTTGCCGTTGAACTCGTCGTGCCAGACGAGCTTCCAGTCTCCAGGCACTGGCGGTTTCTTGCCGAGCCAGCCAGGAAGCTCAGCTACGACATCCTCGGCCTTGATTTCGAGAATCTCAAACGTCTTGCGCTGTCCCTTGGCGCTGAATACTACGCCCTTCACGCGATGGCTCTCGAACTTATATGTGCATCCGGGCAACGTGCCCTGTCCTTCCTTCGCGCACCAGCTTTTCGGAGCGAAGAAAGTCTTTTCGATAACGGCGGTCTTTCCGGGTGCTATCGGCGTTTCGTCCGTCTCGATCGCCTCTCCGCCGTCGATCTTCATGCGCGGGGCGATTGCGGTGCCAGAGGTGTTTTTGACAACGGCCTTCACCTTGAGCCACGAGCCGAGGTTCCAGCTGCCCATCGCAGGCTTCACGCGCACCGCGCCCCATTCGCGCTCTCCAAGCGTCACGGCGACGGTGCCGCTCTTGGTAAAGACTGCCTTCGCGTCGTTGAAAGTGGAAAGGTTCTTGTCCGTGCCCTTCTTCATCGGCACCATAACGCCGTTTTCGGGAACCGTGACGACATGATTCGGATTCAGCGGCGGTTTCTCCCCGGCGGGGCCGTTCGCGAAAATGTCCGTGAACGTGAATGTGCGCGTCTTGTCGCTCTTTCCGCCAACGAAGAGTTTGACGAGCTTGATCTTCGCGGGGTCAAGTTTCGGGCCGGGCTTGAAGCCGTACTGGTAGCCGAATATGACCTTCAAGGTGCGCGACTCGCCGGGCTTCAGGTAGGCGATCTCGGTGTTGCTCTGGAATGGATCGGTCTGGTCGACGCGCATGTTGACAGCGATCGGCATTTCGGAGGTGTTCTTCACCTGTGTCTCGATGTGTCCCCACGGCGAGAGATCCCACACGCCATTCGCCGGCAGAAAATCGACGCACGGATATTCCGCGGCCGAGCCCGCGACCGAAACCACGCCGCCCGCCGAGACCGTCACGATCTTCTCTGGCTTAACCTTGGTCTCCTGGCTTGTCTCCGTCACCGAATAGAGGCACTTCGGCGCAATGGCCGCCTCGTCTGCGTGCGCGACCATCGCGGCAAGCGCGGTGCATTGAATGATATATGCCAGTTTCATCTCAGTGTCCTCCACTTATTCATCTTGCAAGTTACAAAAGCCGCATTGCCAACGCCGCGAATCTCCGCTGTTGAAAATGATAAAACAGGACCTGTTTTATCAAAACTCGTCACCGAATAATGATGCAAAAAGCAGAAGTCTTCGGCGTCGCCCACAGCTCGGTGTCGTTGTTGCGGAGTTCAAGTGCGGCGATGCCCTCGCCGCGCTTGAACGTCGCGGTGATGGAGCTGCCCTCTCCATCGCACTTGATAATGCACTGTGCCGTGCGCCACGTCCCGCTCTTGATCTTCGCATCAACCGTCACGGGGCCGCCGGTTACCGCACCCGTTACATTCAAACAAGACGCGACATCATCCGCCACATCGACATCGAACTTCGCGCCGTCCACAAATGTCAGCGTCGTCGCAGTCGAGCCGTTTCCGCCGATCGCCGCTCCCGCCGCAACATTCACCACACCCTGCGCTATTGTTCCCTCAAGATCAAACTTGCCACCCGCGATGTTGAGAGCGCTCGTCAAATAGCCAGTACCGGCGAAGCAACTGTCCGATCCGTCTTCGCCGACAGTCAGAGACGTGCCGCGCACGGCACCTGTACCATAAAGACCGTTGATGGCGATCGTTCCGAAGGAAAGACAGCCGTTCACGATCGTGTTGCCGGAGCGTGTGCCGTGGGGAAGGAAATCATAAGAGCCAATTTCAACCATGCACTGCACGTAGGTGTCTCCGGTGTAGTCTGCCGCCGATGAAATCGCGAATCCTCGGCAACTCGACGACGCCGCCACTGTCGTGTCGAAGTTCATCGCCATACCCTTTGAAAAGACCAGTCCGCCCGTACCGTGGACGGCCTTGAGAATTTTGGCCTGTTCGCCGTGGGGTCCGACGGAGAAGAACCGCCCTTGCACCGAGTCGAAATCAACGTCGACATTCAAGTTTGCGCCGTTCTTCGGAACGGTCATGAGAACCAAGCCGCTCTTCACGGTCAGCGTCCCGTCACCGGAAATTTCCGGCACGGCGTGGCGATAATGCTTTACGAGAAGCTGCAGCGAATTGACCTCGGCATCGCCGGTGATCGCGAGAGGCGCGCCATTGGTGACGACAAGGTTGACAGCTTCAGTGCCTGAAACGTCATAAGCAATTTCGTCATCGGAAAGACGGCGTACACCAAGCGTTTCGTCGTATGTCGCAAGAAAGAGGCCGTTGTAGTTTTCGCTGTTGTTGATCGTGCCCGTCGGCAACGCGTTGGCAGCCGTGCCGAGAACTACGCCGGGCAGAACCGCCACACCAGGCGTTCCGGCTGCGCCGGCATCGCCGGCAAGCGCGGGGGAGGTGGTGAACAGTAGGCGTGTCGCCGCTGTCGCTTCCGCCGCTGCGCCGAGGTCGTTTGCCATCACTGCCAGCGTTCCGCCATCTGCGACTTCAAGCGAGTCGGCCTGGAGCGTTCCAATATAGTTGTTGTGCGCAAGCGTGAGGATCGAAACGGCGGCGGCGTCCCTGCCGGATACGCGAAGCTTTCCTGTTTCAAAAGTGTTGTTTCGCTGATAGGCACTAAGAGAGAATGTTGCACGATGCATTTCCACTTCCTCAGCACGGCGAACGGCGGTCGAACTCGTCGCCCAGTTAACAGTCAGTGTCGTGTTGGGACGAATCTGGACATTGCCGCTGATTGCGGCATTGCCAACAAGTGTCATGCCTGCGCCGTTACCACCGAGAATCACGTTACCGCGTGCAAAAGAACCGGAAACACGGAACTTGTCGGCAGTCGATGGCGCATAGCATAGAAACGTCCGTGTTTCGTCGCCGAGGTCGAACCCCACTGTTGCATCGAAAACAAGCCTTCCTGCAGAGGCAGACGGCTGAACGAGAATATCGCCGTCAAGCGTGATTGTGCGGTTCTGCGCCCCGGAATCGTTGTCCTTCCGTCCGTAGAACGTCGTATCCTTGGCGACACTGCCGAGAAAAGTCAGCGTCCCGGTCCAGTCGTTCGTTAGGCGGAGATTAAGCGCGGCAGTCGGTGCCCAGCCGGCTGGGAAAATTCCGTTGATGTCGCCCTCGTTCCAGTTGGCGGGATCGAGGAACTGCAACGACCCGCCGTCGTTGGTGTTCCAGCCTGTCCCCGCATGGAGATCCAGCGCGCCGGCAAACAAGCCGACGAGAATCAGAACTGCTGTTTTCCTTTTCATGTTATTCTCCCTTTCTTTTTGACATTGTTTACGTAAATTTCTTTGAGCATCACCTGTATTTGATTCTCGCAAGAGATTTCCTCGCGACAAATTCCACCGGCACCGCTACCGTTGCTCCCGGCGCGGAAGGCTTAGCGATCCGCGCCACAAGCGCCTTCACCGCCTCGCGGCCCATCGCCGAGAAATCCTGGCGGACGGTCGTGAGCGCAGGAGTCGTCCACTCCGCAATCGGGTCGTCGTCGAATCCGACGAGCGAAATGCCGTCCGGAACCGAGATGCCAACTTCCGCGAACGCGCGCATCGCGTGCCGCGCTATCGCGTCGCAGGAGCAGAAGACGGCGGTCGGACGCACCTTGCGCTTCACGATGCGCACGACGGCGGCGCGCACCTCCGTCCCCCAGTCGCCAAATCTGTCTTCGCCCTTCACATCGTACTTAAGCGGAGTCCCTCCCGTCAGCTCTGCGGCGAGCTTCGAGAATCCGCTCCAGCGCTCGCGAACCGTGTCCGCGACGAGGTCGCCGATGAACGCAAGGCGGCAATGACCTGCGCTCACGATCCGCTCCGCGGCGAGTCTGCCGCCGACTACGTTGTCCGCAACAACGCAGGAGACATTCACCTTCTTCCCGAGGTCTTCGTCGACGACCACGATTGGGAAACCCTTCTCCGCAACGGCATGCACCGCCGCGTCGAACGCCTTCGCGTGGACGGAAAACACTATTGCACCCGTGGCGCCGGAATCGGGAAGCGCCTCGATCTCGGCAAGCAACGCCCGCATGTCGCCGCCAGCGTCCTTGAGCTCAAGTTCCGCTCCGATCTTCTGCGCCTCGCGCCTTGCGCCGCTCGCCGCCTTGATCGCGGTGTCCCACAGAAGATTGCCGGCGATAAAGCGCCAGCGGCGCGTGACTTCGTCCTTACCGCGCACGAAAATGCCGACACCGGCCCTACGCTCCAGAAGACCTTCTTCCACAAGCGTATTGACGGCCTTGCGCGCAGTCATGCGGCTGACGCCGCACTCATCCGCTATCGCAACCTCAGTGCCGAAGGGCTCGCCCGGCTTCATAGCGGCGACACGTTCGCGAAGCACATCCGCGATGCGTGCGTTGAGCGACGGGCGCCCTCTGGATTTCACCTTCTTCGCCATGACGAGAACAGACTACCACAAATCCGCCTCGCCCGTCAATCAGAAATTATACATGTATAAAAAATAAACCACCCGCCAAGCGGCACGCCCCTCTCGATTCGCCGCTTGCCACCTTTACCTGTTCCCCTTCGCGCGGTTGTGGGTCTTGCAAAGCATTTGGCAGTTCGAAATGTCGGTCGCCCCGCCTTTGGACCAAGCCGTCACGTGGTCTGCGTCCATCTCGCCAATCTTCCAGATCCGCTTCGCGCTCGCCTCGTGTCCGACCGCGCACAGCGGGCAATTCGAAACGCCGCGCTTCTCGGCGTCCGCAGTTTGCCGCGCATAGACCTGCTTCTTCTCCTTGTCGCTGAATACGCGCACGTTGAGAAGCCGCGTCTCCTTCTCTCCACCAAGCACATACTCGAAAATGCCGCGCCTGTCCGTCACGAACTCGTCGCCGTAAAGCTCCTCGACGCGCCGCCAGACTTTTTCGGGATTGTAGGCCGTCTTGCGGTACGTTTCGTAGAGTCGTCCCCATTCGAGACCGCACATTTCGTCCTTCACGCCCTTGAACACGCCGTCGATCCAGTCTATGACGCTCGTGAAGTATGTCTTTAGCTCCCGGCAGTCCTTGTCGAAGCGGTGCCGCCCCATGTAGTCCTGCACCTCTCCGCCCGAAACCCACTTGAGCGCCGCCTCCAGAATCTTCTGCCGCTGTTCGTCGCCCGCGACATAGCACTTCCACTTCTGCATCTCCGAGTTGCCGGAGTTGGAGAACACCTCCTTCGCCGCCGTCACGAACGGGCCCGAGTAGATTGCGTTCAGAAGTTCCTGCTCGACGAGCGGAACGCCAGCGATGTTGATTGTCTTGAACCACTCCTTGATTTCGGTCTCCGCGCCTTCGCAGACGTAGATCGTCAGCTTCGATCCGAGAATCCGTCCCTGCTCCTCGGCGTTTAGTCCGTCGAAGTAGTGCGGCATCCCTTCCGCGTCAACGACAGGGAACTTACCGCGCACGAACCGCCCGAAGCTCGTGATGCGCTGCTGTCCGTCGAGAACCTCGTAGCGGTCATCTCCCACCTTCACGAAGTAGATGAGTCCAAGCGGATACCCCTTCAGAAGCGAGTCGATTACGGCGACGTCCTTCTTGCCGTCAGCGTAGATGTAGTTGCGCTGGTATTCCGGCTGGATCACGAGCTTGCCGTCCCAGCCGAAGAGCCCCTTGCCCTCGAGCTCGTTGTAGACGAATCCGCGGCAGATGTCATCGACTGTCAAGTCGGTCAGAAGAGTTGTTTTCATTGGCGGAGGTCTTTCATTTCTTTTTCTGTTTTAGACAGGATTTACAGGATTGACAGGATTTTGTGCCGAGTATTTTGCCGTGTAGAACATGTAGAACGTGTAGATTGGACTGTGTTTTAACGCAGAGGCGCAGAGGCGCAAAGTGCGCAGAGAGTTATTTTGGCCGCCTTACGCGGATAAGGATGCGGGGATAAGTCTGGATATACTTCTCGCCGTTCACCTCATAGTATGTCGTACCAATCGGCGGATCGTCGATCTTCAACACGGCACCATCATTCAACTTCGTAACAGTCTTCCGTTTCCCATTTGCATCAACTTGAACTTGCTCTGGATACGTCTTCGTTGCCGCGCCAAACCATGTTTTAGTGATACCAACAATCTCAAACTGTTCAGGGCAATGCTTGTCGAGAAAGGTCACTGGAACCCCCATCACTCCATCATAGTCACTTGGTATTGCATCCGTGAAAGGAACTTCGATTGCATCGTAGTTATCATACTTCTTATAGCCAACACCACGGATTTCCTTATGTCGTGAAAACTTGATATTGTCCGCCATCGTCATCAACCGCAATGGCCTATGTCGCCTGCCGTGTTCAAGATTGGTGAACCAACAACAATTTCGAAACTTTACCAAGTTGGTTGTGCTGTCATAGACACCATCAGCGTATTCCGTCCTCGCACCATCTGCAACGCGAAAAAATGCATTGCCATGTGAAAAACCATTTCCAAGCCACAAACATCCTTTTACAACAAGAGGGAATATGTCTTTCGTGTTGACGGTGTTCATGCTCCCGATGATCAGAAACTTCTTTGCGCCCTTTGCGTTCTTTGCGGCTAAACCACATTTCACACCCTCCGCGCCTCTGCGCCTCTGCGCGAGATTATCACCCCCATCCGCTCCCACAATCCACGCCAAGAACTCTCTGAAAAGCGAGAACGGCGGGTTTGTCACAATCATGTCCGCCTCATCCCTCAGTTTGCAAACCTCTTCGCTCCTAAAATCTCCATCACCTTCAAGATACTCCCATTCCAAATCTTCAAAGTCAATTTTTCCGTTCGCGTTAGTATCGTGATCAAGAACGAATATCTTTCCCTTTACCGCCGTCTTCTTCTCGTCATACTGCGGACTCTCCTGCTCAAATAGTGTCGGTTGATACCATTGCGGGCGCGTCGGAGACACGCCCCTACCACCTCTGCGCACTCCGCGACTCACCCCTGCTAGGGCATCCGCTTCACGGACAACCTTCGGTTGGGGGATACGCGCCTCTGCGTTAGGAATCTTCTTCGACGCCGCGGCATAGCTTGTCGAGATAAGCTTCTTCAAACCGAAGCGCTCGAAGTTTTGCGCAAAGAAGCGCGTGAAGTTGCTCCACTCGGGATCGTCGCACGGAAGAAGAATCGTCTTTCCGCGAAAGACGTCGGGATCATAGTCGATATAGGCGTTCACCTCAGCTTGAATGTCGTTCAGCTGGGTGTAGAATTCGTCGTTCTTCGCGTTCTTCGCATTTGAAAGATTCTTGTTCGCCATCTCTTTTCATCTCCAGCATCGCAACGATGCCAGAACATGAAAAAGGCACAGCCTCTATCACGCCTTTAGCGAGGCCCTGAGAAGCCCAACAGAAAACGTGTAGAGGTGTGCCAGATGGCACACCTCTGCCAACACGCCGTTCTGTTTGAAATTTCTCAGGTTTCGCTAAACGACAGCGTTGCAGTAGTGCAACAAATCGAACGTCCGGCGGGATTGATGCGGTCGCCTCGGAGAGGCGCCCCTACCGTTCCGTTTCCCGGACTATGACCCCGCGCCGCGCATGCGCCTCGCGAGATAGGGGTATTATAGCAAAATCTGCAGCAAGCTTGCCGAAAAATCATAAGTTGCAATTTCGTGAGATTACGGTGCGGACGAAATCATTCGCGAAGCAGTTAGGGTCGATTAGCGTCGGTTAGAGTCGGTTAGGGTGGAATTAGTGTCGGATAGCGTCACGGCGGGTAGTATCGCGGCACATTTGCACCCCGCATTGAGCTCGCCTTCGGCGACTCCGCTTCGCTCCGGGGGATACGCGGACAAGGTTAAGCGAGCTGACGGGACGTCGGCGAGCGCAAAAGCTACGAAAACAAACGCGCCATAGAGGAAGGTCGGGCTAACGGCGCATGTGTGAGGAGCGAGCGCAGGGGAACGGCGAGACTACATGCGCCTGTCGCGAAGCGATCAGGTTGCCCGAGGCCGAAGGCCGAGCCGCGAAGCGGTGGCTACAGGGTGCAAATCTGCCACGATAGAAGCAAATTGCGTCTGATTAGAGACGGATAGTGTCGGTTAGTGTCAGATAGTGTTAAGGCGCGGGAGCGGTGGGGGTGT
This sequence comes from uncultured bacterium, assembly GCA_902761275.1. GTDB lineage: Bacteria > Verrucomicrobiota > Kiritimatiellia > RFP12 > UBA1067 > UBA1067. Next base: position 14,833 of record CACWJS010000014.1, read on the forward strand.
TTCGGCGGCATGCGAAGCGACATAACCGCCGCTTGTCGGTGGCTCGTGCGGTGCACGAGCCGACCCGAAGCGAAAGCGAGGGCGAGTGAAAAAGACGGAAGCGACCCGATTTCGACGCGTCGTCATTTTGCCGAGAGGCTTGACGGCACGGGCAAAATGTGAAAGACCGCGAAATCGATGTCGCCACCGTCTTTTTTTGCCGGAGCCTTGCCGCGTATTCGCGGCAAGGCTAGCGAGCCCTAAGCCGAAACACGCCCCTCCGCGCACGCGCTACCGCTATGCGAGGCCGACTTGGAGCGAGGGAGTGGCGTCGGCGCGAAGAGCCGCATCGCCAGAGACATTTCGCCGGTAGAACGCGAGCCCTGCCACCATCGCGCCGTTGTCGCCGGTGAACTTCGGCTTCGCCATCAGGAGCGGCACATGTGCCGCGGAGCAAACTTTAGTCAAGACGGCGCGAACGCGGCTATTGAGCGAAACGCCACCGCCGAGGACAAACGCCTTGTAGGAGCCGCGGCGCAAGGCGGCGCGAGTGCGGTCTGCTATTGCCTGGACGATCGCCTCCTGGTAGGACGCGACGACATGCGCGACCTCTGGCGTGACAGCATAGCCGCCAAAGTCCTGCGCCCCTTCCTGCGACTCGACAAGCGAAGGATTGTGCTGGACATGCCTGAGAAGCGCAGTCTTGAGCCCGGAGAACGACACGCAAAGCTCCGCAGGGAGCCCCGCGAGCGCCGTCACGCCGTCGCGCGGGCGCCCTTTCGGGAACGGAACAAGCGGCTCGCTCGGGAAGCGTTCGCGATAGGCCGCAGAGATGCGGTCAATCTTAAGACCGCCCGGATAGCCGAGCCCAAGCAGCTTCGCGGCCTTGTCAAACGCCTCGCCCGCAGCATCGTCAAGCGTCTCGCCAATGACCTCGTACTTGCCGTATTCCGGCATGTCGATCCACACCGTGTTTCCGCCAGAGACGGCGAGCCCGAGCATGGGGCCGATTTCCCGCGGGTCGGAGAGCCGCGCTGCCGCGTCGTCCGGCGAGTCGTAGATGAAAGGCGAGTGGAGATGCGCCTCGATGTGGTTGACGGCAATCAGCGGAACGCCAAGGGATTTCGCAAGCCCCTTCGCCGCGTTGATCCCGACGATCAGCGCCGGCGCGAGGCCAGGGCCGTAGGTAACGGCGACAGCATCGACAGTCTGCCCTTTCATCGCGTCGCCAACGACCTGGGTAATTTTCTCGATATGCGCGCGAGAGGCGATTTCGGGAACGACGCCGCCGTAGGGCTGGTGCAGGGGGATCTGCGTGTAGACGACATTAGAGAGGACTTCGCGCCCGTCTTTAACAACCGCAGCCGCAGTCTCGTCGCAACTCGTCTCTATCCCAATGATATTCATTCCCTCTCCGACTCCTAACTACTGACTCCTGACCCCTAACTAGAATCTCCCCCACCGCTCTCCAACTCCAACTCTGAACTCCAACTCCTACCAAAACTTCCACCACGGGCGGGCAACCGGCTTTACGCCGCCAGACTCCTTGTAAAGCTCCTTTACGCGCTCGGAACCCGCCGTCTCAGGATCTCTCACAAACTCACGCTTGTTGAGCTCAAGCGCGTCGGGAAGACTCCAGAACTCAGAGCGACGGAACCTATCGCGGTCGCAGCAGTGAATGACTATGACCTCGCCTGTGCCAAGCACCGAAAGGGTCGGCTTTCTGAACCGCATCAGGGGGCCGAGGTCTGTCGTAGTCCACTTGCGAGACACGGGTCCTTCGTCGTGGGCCGCGAGGAAAAGATGCTCGGTGTTCTTGCGGCTCCAGGAGAGAAGCTCGAATTCGCGGCGCAGCCCTTCCACGTTCTTGAACATCTGAAGCGCCCCTCCCACCTTCATGCCGGGCACAACGGAAAACGCACGGAGCTGCCCTTCGTAGCGGGTGCCGCCGTGCAGGAGCACCGGCTTGGCGAGATACTTGCCGACGGCCCTCAGCGGATAGTGGTCACCGAGGAAGGTCTCGAGTTTCTGCCCCTCGTTCGACTCGAGACTGAAGCGCGAAACGAAAGCGCCCTTCCCGACCTTGTCAAGCTGCACCATGCTTCCCGAGTTGAACACCTCGATGAAGAGCTTGTCCTTGGAACTCGGATACCCGACGCTGACGCTTTCAGGCGAAGAGTTCGCGACATCCACTACGGCGCGGATGCGCTCGCCGGCAACATAGTCGATGTTGTCGAGCTTGATGTCGACCGATATCTCCACCGTCTCGGCAGCGACAGAAAAGAAGAGTAAAAAGTTCAAAACGAAAAGTGCAAAGCTACGTAGATTTGCACCCTTTCTCTTCGTACGACTATCTCCCATGGCTTTTCTCCTTTCTCGCTTTTAACTTTATTTGCACTTTACACTTTCAACTCTAATCCGTCGTAGGCAGGTTCGACATTTGTACCGGCGAGCCGCGCAAGCCATTCCTCATGCGTCAAGTCATGGCACATATGAACAAGATACGCCCTCTTCGGCGCGATCAGATCGAGATACCCAAGCGCCCGCTCAAGCGACAGGTGCGTCGGGTGTTGGCGTTCGCGAAGGCAGTTGAGAACCATGACATCTACGCCCTTCACACGCTCAATTGTCTCGTCGGGCAGCTCGTGGCAGTCACTCACGTATGCGATGCGATGCGAACCCTCAGAAAAAAGATACCCACAGCAAGGAAAGCCATGCTCGACCTTGAGCCGCTCAACAGCCATGCCGCCGACCGAAAACGAATCCGCATCCGAAAACTCGACCATCGGGCGGAAAAGCCCGTTCTTTCCCCCCGCTGCGCTGATGTAGGGAAATATCTTGTGCATCTGGCCGATCGTCTCGCCCATCGCGTAGCAGACGAGGGGCTTGCCGATTATTCGGAAGGGAAGCCCCCGGTAGAGCGGGTCGCCAGGTTCGCACGGGACCTTCTCGCCGTTTATCGTGTTGAAGCGGCGGATATCGTCGAACGCAGCGACATGGTCCATGTGCGCATGTGTCAGCGCGACGGCGTCGACTTTTGATATGCCGCACTCAATGCACGCGAGCCGAAGCTCGGGCGGCGTGTCGACAAGAAGCGCCGCGCCATCAGACGCCGTGACGTATGCGCCGCAACGCCGTCGGCGGTCGCGCGGATCGGGCGACGTGCACACGCGGCACGTGCAGCCGATCTGCGGAACCCCGACAGAAGTTCCAGTTCCTAAAAAACGAAACTTCAAACCCGTTACCCGTTACCCGTTCCCCGTCACCTCTTCTCGGGCATCTTCCCCGTGGTGAAGTATTGCTCGACTTCCTCAAGGGTACGACCCTTAGTCTCGGGCAGGAAGAACGCGGCGGTTATGAAGTAGATAACCGTGAATCCGGCCAGCACGAAGAACACTGTGCCGTTGTCGTTCGTTGCAGCGCACCACTTAGGGAAGACCGTCGCAATGCCGGCCGAGACGCCCTGGTTGATGATCATCGCAATCGCCATGCCGTTGGCGCGGATGCGCGTTGGCATGAGCTCGGTGAGGGCAAGCCACACGCAGACGCCCGGGCCGACGGCGTAGAAGCCGATGAACATGAAGAAGAACACCGTCGCGAGGACGCCAGTCACCATCGACGGCGCAACCCATGCCTTCGAGATGGCGAGGAAGATCGCACCGACACCGGTAAGTCCGACGATGATGCCGCTCGTGCCCATCTTCAGCAGGAACTTGCGGCCCTTCTTGTCAACAAGCGCACAGGCGACGATCGTCATGACGCAGTTCATGATCTTGATCGCGACGTCGGAGACGTTTGCAAACGCGCCCTGCATGCCGGTCTTCTGGAAGATCGTCACCGTGTAGTTGAGAACGGAGTTGATGCCCGTAGTCTGGTTGCAGGCGAGGATCACGACCGCGAGAATGAACGGAATGACGTACTTCTTCTGGAGCAGCGAGTCGGTCGCCGCGGCGTTCTTCGCCTTCTCGGCCGCCGCCGCCTCGTCCGCCGCGATCATCTCGGCAAGAATCTCCTTTGCCTTCTCCTCGCCGTTGTTCGCGGCAAGCGAGGCGAGCGCCTCGTCCTTGCGCCCCTTCTTGTAGAGCCAGCGGGACGATTCCTTCAGGCGGAACGCACCGAAGAAAAGCACGATTCCGGGAATGCACGAGAAAAGGAAGATCATCTGCCAAGCGCGGACCCAGGAGCCGATCTGCGCGGAAGGCACCCAGCTCTTGATCATCGCGAAAGTGACCTTCTTCATGTCGGCGATCTTCTTGCCTTCCTTGTCAAGCTTCGGCTTCGGGCTGCCGGACTCGTCAAGCGCGAGCTCAGGAATCTTCTCGCCGGCTTCGTCAAGAACAGGTTCTCCGTCGGCGCCAAGCTTCCACACGGGCTTGCCCGCCGCGTCCGTCTTCTGCTCGAAGGCGACAATGCCGCTCTCGATGGCCTTCGCATCGACGACCTTCTTCGCGTCGCCAATGCAGAAGGTGACGCAGAAGCCGATTACGGCGACGAAGACGAGGCCGATTGTCAGCAGAAGCTGGAACATGCCGGTGCCCTTTCCGCGCGAGTCGGCGTCAAGGCATTCAGCAAGATACATCGGCACGATTACGCCGAAGAGACCAGCCGCCGCACCCTGCATCGCACGACCGCCGACCATCATCCAGAAGTTGCCGCCCTCGAAAAAGCCAGAGGCGCAGATGACCGGAATCGACACAAGGAAGAGAAGCGCGGAAGCGACGATCATCTTCTTGCGTCCAAACCACTCTGCAAGAAGACCCGCGACAAGCGAAGAGGGAAGCGATCCCCAAAGAGCCATGCCGACGATCCATCCGATCTCGTTTTGGTTGAATGTAGAGGTTCTTTCGATGTACGGCAGCGCCGCGGCAATTACGCCGACGTCAACGCCGTAAAGAAGCCCTCCAAGTCCCGCCATTATAAGCAGGAATTTCGCGTATCCTTTGACTGTCATGATTTTCTCCTGTTTTTCTGGTTAGTGAAACTCATATCTTGACCGCGAGCGCGGCCGCAATCGACTGGTCCATGTCGAAATACTTGTATCCGCCAAGCCGACCACCGACGACGAGGTTGGGGATCTTCGCCGCCTCTTCGCGGTATTTCCCTAGAAGCTCATGCGACTCCTCGCAGTCGACCGGGTAGTACGGCTCATCGCCCGGCTTCCATGCGGCGGAATATTCATGCATCACAATCGTCTTCGGCGCGGACATGACGCCTGCAAGCTCAGGGTGGTAGTGCTTGAACTCGTGGATGCGGGTGTACGGAATCTCGGCCTCCGTGTAGTTGACGACCGATGTCCCCTGGAAGTCCTTGACGCCAATGGCCTCCGTCTCAAATCGGAGAGTCCGCCACGGCAGGTGCCCGAACTTGTAGCCGAAGAGCGCGTCTATCGGCCCAGAGTAGTAGACAGGCGCATCCGCAATGTCCTGCAAGGAGAAAGGCGCATTGACCTTCACCTCGATGTTCGGATGGGCGAGCATCCTGTCGAAGACCGCGTTGTAGCCGTCTGCGGGAATCCCCTGCAAATAGTCCTTGAAGTAGTTGACGTCGTAGTTGTCGCGGACAGGCACGCGCTTGATGATCGAGGGGTCAATCTCCTCTGGCGCCTTGCCCCACTGCTTCGAGGTGTAGCCGCGGAAAAACGCGTCGAAGATCGCCGACGAATGGCGCTCGTCCTTCATGAATTCCGCGACTTCGCTTGGGGCAAGCTCCACGCCGAAGAACTTGTTGATCAGCGCGAGGCCGAGGGGAAGGTAGTATATCTTGCCTTGATAGTTCGCGAGCACCTTGTGCTGGTAGCCGTTGAACTCGGTGAAGCGGCGGATGAAGTTCCACACAGCCATGTCATGCGTGTGGAAAATGTGGCTGCCGTAGAGATGGACCTCGATCCCAGTTTCGGGATCGGTCTCACAGCGGACGTTGCCGCCAACTACGCCGCGAGCTTCGAGGACGAGGACCTTCCGCCCCGCCTCCGCGAGCCGGCGCGCGACCGTGCAGCCCCAGAAACCGGCGCCGGCGACGATCGCGTCCGCTCTCACAATTCCGCTCACTTGATCGCTTGCGCTCCCTTCACGGTCTTGAGATTATTCACTATATGCACCTTTTGGGTATTGCCTTTGCCCAATAGTATACCAAATTTTCTTGCTTTATTCACACTCCGCAGGCAAGAGGGGAAAGCCCGGCGCGGACGAACATATACCGGCGTTCGCCGTCCGGTCGCAGCACGATTGCAGCGGAGTCGAGGAACCGCGGCCAGTTGTCGGGATTGAAGTCGGTCTTGACGCCGTGCGCATGAAGAAAAGCCGCGACATAGACGTCGTGCGTCGCAAAGACGCCGAGCTGCGCCGAAAACACCGACAGCGCATGCTCCTCGAAGGCGTCGGTCGCCGATGCGAGCGGATTGAACCCGCGCTGTTCGCCAGCTTGCATGTACTCGCCCATCCGCTGGAAGAAAGATCCGTCGCGAAAAAGCCGCCAGACCTCGAGCTCAGACGCGACGTATGCAGACCCGTTGCCGACGAGCGCATCGCGGACGACTTCCGCGCCCGCGAGCCCCATGCCCTCGGCGACGAGTTCGGCCGTCATGACCGTCCGAAGAAGCGGGCTCGCCCTGAACTCGACGCTCGGCGTCGCGCCCGCCAGCATCCGACCGAACTCGACGCACAGCCGCTTCCCGTTCTCCGTAAGCGGCAGCGACGCGCCGAAAGTCTTGTCCTCATAGCCGATCCTCGGGCGCTCCGAATGGCGAAGGAGCAGCAGGACGCGGCTCCCGCGCCTTAGCTCGGCAATGACATCCGAAACCGACACCTCACCTGAAATTGCACTGGACTTGATGATTTTCATACAATGGAAATTGCGAACAGCACAAGAAGAATAACGGGCCACAATGGCAAGATCCTCATCGCCATCGTGTACAGGCGCCCTCGCCCCTTGGTTGATTCGACTGCCTTTTCCGTCAACCACTGCCTGGACGAAGAAAGACGAAGAAGGATCTCTGGCACAACCAGGAGAATCAACGACAAAACCACCCATTTTAAATTGATGTGGAGGGTGGTAGCAACCGACGCAACGATGACAAATGAAAAGACGACCGTGTTCGGAACGACAAATCCGAAGCGCTGTCCAGTGCGTAGCGAGAACACCATGCTAACTGGCAGCGAAAGCATAAGTGATCCGCCAATTAGCACCCCTGGCCATTCAGAAGTCCTTGCCGTCACAATCAAAAACATGATCCACCAAACCACGAGCGCGACATACACCCACCCAATGGCTTCCACAATCTTGACTGGCAACGGCTTTTTCATACCACACGTAGTATATCAAATCTCGTTCACCTACTCACGCGAATGGCGCTCGATTCACCAACTTGATTCACTTTTTCGCCCAGCTACCCGACTTTTCTCCATAGTCTCCTTAGCCACCACATCTTTTTCGTCCGTTCCGTAATCTCATTCGCATACTTCTCCCTCCACGCCGCCAACATGTTCGCATCCTCGACCCGCGCGGGATCAACCAGCGCGTCCAACCGTTCGAAAAGCGCCGTCGCGCTCTTCCCCACGTCCTTGACAACCTCCTCCCATATCGCCCTCGCCCTTACAACTTCCACCGACGGCACCTCGGCAACATGCGGTGCAATCACCTCGTTAGACGACAAATGCACCTCGGAATCCTGCGACTCCGGCATCTTGACAGCCTGCGAAGGCGACACCTTGACAATTCCACCCGACAACCTTCCGTTCTTCGCCTCTCCCAACGCAACTTTCGCCCCTGGCATTATCTCATCCGCACCATAATCTCGTATTACCTCCATCCTTTCCAACGCGGCCTGAGGAGGCAGAACCACATCCATTGGCGTCGGGTCCGAAAGCTCCGTGATCTGCTTCAGCTTCTTGGCCGCAGCCTTGTATCGCATCACAGTCGTGTACTGGAGCGCAAGCGCGGGGATGTTCTCTCGAAGCCAGCCCTTCACGCCAGGATTTCGCCCGACAATCACTCCGTCCTCGTCGCGCCGGAGCGAGTTGTCAATATAGCACTCGAGATCCTCGATGAGGCTGCCGAAGCGAATCGCGTCTTCGTGCGACTTGCGCCGAGCAATCCACGCGTCGAGAATCTGCTCCTTCGTGGGGCAGTCGTTGTCGGTGCGGCGGGCGCGGATCTTGCGGCGCTCGGCCGCGAGGGCGCGACGACGGGCGTTCTCTGCATCGTAATAGCTCGGCCGGCGGACATAGGCCTTCAGTCGCGAGACCCTCCGGCCACTCGCGCGACGCATGAAGTCGAGGTAGGCATAGTAGCCAGCATCGCGGAAAAGGATGCAAGCGAGCTCCTCGCCGTCAAAAAATCCATCCCTGCGCCAACGGACGGCAAGACCATCGGTCATCTCGCAGATATCGCCGAACTCTCGCGCACGGCTGCTGCGCTTCGCCTTCGCGCGACGACGGCGACGTTCCTGCGAGGAGATAATCGTGCGCTCGACCAAGCCGTATTTTGCCCACCAGCCGTCAAGCGCACCATCTCGTCCGCAGCCGGCAAGGGGCCTCCTCGGTTCTTCTGAAAGCTTTTCCTGCTTAAGCAATGACTTTTTCGACTTCATGAGAACAGCATACCATAATGCCCGGGCGAAAGGCAACAGAAAAATGAGATTACGGTGCGGACTAAATCTTGTAGAATGGAATAGGCGTGGAAACTCTGGGCGATGCCAATTGCTTCAGACAATAACCGTTGCGTACGATAAAGCTACCGAGATGGGGGATAACCATGCTACCGGGATGGGGGAAACCATGCTATCGGGATAGGGAAAACCATGCTGCCGGGATATGGGAAACTATCCTCACAGCACAAGGCGATTATTACTTTGGATCAATCCAAACGGTGCCGCCTGCAATGTCGAAGGTGCAGCCGGTCTGCTCGCAGGCATTCGTCAGTGCATACCAGAAAGTCACTGACTCGTGTCCCTGTCCGTCTGGAATTGGCGTCTCCGACTGCGGCGAGCGAGGGGGAAAGACCTTCTTCGCCGCCTTGTCGTTGCAGTAGAACCGAATGCCGCGCCGCGCAATCGGCGAAAGCGGCTCGGCAAAATCCTTTGACGCCTGCCCTAAATACTTGGCAAACTCGCCCATCGTGGTCGGCGAATGCAACATCGGTTTCGGCAAACTCGTCGACCTCAGCCAATTCGCCGTCTGGTCAGAAAGCGACTTACACCAGGCTTTCCCCCATGTTTGCTGAAATCTCCAATCATCCCCTTCATCGCTCGTCTTGTCGAAAAGCCGTCCGTCCGGACCATACACGAGAACCGCAGGGCCAGACGCAAGGAATCGACAGGGCCTCATATCAACAACGACATAATTCGTGCCGTTCAGCAAGCAATCACTAACAAACGTTACATCATTCGTCTCAGCCGCAATCAAAGCATCCTTGTTGGGATAGGAACAGTAGCGTCTGAACCGCTTGGCTCCAGGAATATCTGGCAAGACACTCGCCACCATCAATAGCACAAACACTCCCACTGTCGCAAATGTATATTTAGCAACTAGCCAAAAGATATCCAAGAACCGTCGCATAATCATGCCGCCTGTTGTAGTCCTATTTCATTTCAGAAGTATTTTACCAAATACCGAAACACCACGGAGTCGGAACCGCTGAAATGAGATTACGGTGCGGACGAAATCTATGTGCCATTTGTGGCTAAAAGACAACAATTCCGCGGGACCCCGGCTGCTCCGCCGCATTACCCGGCTGCTCCGCCGCATTATTAGAACGACCACCCGATTATCGGCGAGAATTCGTTGCCATTGCGGAAGTTTAAAAAACCTATTTGAATGCAACTCTTCCTTGAAGATGGATTTAAATGATAATCCCATGCAGAATTGACACACCCAATCTGAACGCAAGCCGAATCCTTCGCCAAATTAAGCGCCCCCAATTGAAGGCGAGACCCACCCTCTGAAAAATTCCATGCGCCAATTTGAATCCCTGATCCGTTATTGCTTCTCATAAACGGTGCATTAATGAAACCGATCTGCACCGAGTTTCCATTATCGTTATGAAAATTCAGTGCCCCAAGTTGCAAACCACATCCTCCTTCCATGAGGTTGATCGCCCCAACCTGAAAACCATACAACTCATATGCAAAGTTCCTGAACACCCCAATCTGTCCACCATATGCTTCACGAGCTCCACGCAGCAAATTTATCTGGAACCCATAAACAGATTTAACGTGTGAAAACAAGTCGACTCCAGCCGTCTTATCGCAGTTCCATGGAACGCCCAAAACAGACAGCGGAGTCCATGTCGCGTCTTTTTTCTCGGCAGACAACTCATTACCAGGCGCTGGTACCGGCACCGACCTAGGTTTTGAGGTAGTTTCCTCGTGTGCCCAGACGAAGATCGCCATTACCGCAAACACGACAAGTAGTATTTTCTTCTTCATGCCCTCACGCATTTCTCAATCCTGTCAATCTTGTTAATCCTGTCTAAAACTTCTCTGCGCCTCGGCATCTCTGCGCGAGGTTCCCAACTACGATTCCTGTTTAGGAGGATTGGTTGTCTTGATGAGCCAGATGCAGATGAGCCCAAGCACGACAAAGACGATTACCGAGATGAACGGTATCACATCAAAGGGCGTCGTGAGCCAGATTGCCGTCGGGCCGTTCTCGCCGCCGATGATGAATGGATCCCCACCCACGGTATTTAGGCCGATCTCGAAGCGAGCTGGATCCTGCACGCGGTCGATGTAGCCGAGAATCGCCTCGTCGTAGCGCGGGCGATCCGCACCTGGCTCGACGACGAGCGAATACTTCTCGCCGGGGGTAGCGACAAAGACGACGTCATACTGCGTCACCTTGAGCGTCATGGGAAACCCCTCGACGCCTGCGTCCGAAGTCGTCGCAAGAATCAGCGGCGGGTTGTCGTCGTTCTCAATCTCGATGCGAAGCGCCATTTCGCGCACTTCGCGCCCAAAGGCGATTTCAAGGTTGCTCTTCCTCTCACCCGGAAGGTTGACGGCGCTGATGCGCCCCGTCGTAAGCGGATGCCAGCGCGCGTCCATGCGGCGGAAGACCGCGACCTTGCGCGAGAAGTTGCGGTCGGTCGCGTTGACGGCAATCGCCGTCATTGGAAGTCCGAACACCGAGGTCTCAAGCACCGTCTTCTTCGCCTTCGCGTCCGTCTCCACCGTGCAGGCAGTCAAGACTTCCATCGGCGGCGCCGCCTCAAATCGCACACGCGTCCTCGGAACGGCGACGGACAGGGAGTCGATGCGGAACGGACGGTTCACGACCGACTCCCGGACGCTCTTCGCCTCGAGCTTCCCCTCTCCGTTCTCGCGGATCGTCCTCTCGAACGCCGCAGCCGCCGCCTCGCTCGTCGGCTTTGCGAATGTGACGGTCAGCGTGCGGCGATACGACGCCTCGAGCGGCATCTCGGTTACGCGAAGGTCTGCGAACTTGCGGTAGTCGCAGAGGACTCCGCTCGCGAGCGGCACGCCCTCGGACGACACTTCGACGGACTGCTCGAAATCGGTCAAGGGCGTCGCGACCTTGAGCGCGAGAAAGCGCTCGGGGTTCGATGAGCCAGCCGGAAACTCGGCGTCGACGACGAGCCGTCCGTCCGTCTCCGTGACACGCGTCACCTTGAGCTCGCGCCAATCCTTCACCTCGTCGACGACGCGCGTCTTCGCGGCGCAGAAGGCGTAGGGGATGTCGCGCCCCTTCGAGTCGCGGACACGGAGTTCGCTCCTCAAGGCATCTTCGCGACCCTGTGTCGTCGCCGAGTAGAGCATCGGCTTGACGCTGACGGCGACAGCGCACTCTTCGGTGACGACGCCGGTGACCGGCCAGGACCGAGGTTCCTTCGCGGCAAAAACGGCAAACGGAAGGATAGCAAGTAGAATCGACTTATGCATGGTCTTCAAACCTTTCCTTGAACTTCATATATAGGAATGCCCCGACGATGAGGAGGACGCCGGCGAGCGCGAACAGGGCGACGCGAGCGGGGGTCGCGAGATGTGCAGTGTCCATAAGGAGCACTTTCACAACCGAGACGCCGAGAAGCGAGAGCGCCGTGATGCGCGTCGCGCGGCTGCGGCGGACGATGCCGGCCCAGAGCCCCGCGAACGCGGCGAGAAGCCACGCGACGGAAACGGTGCCCGTCTTGAGCGATGGGAAGAAGACATAGCCGAAGATGCGCGCCTCGCCGGTGAAGAACATGAACGTCACGGCGAGCGCGGCGATTGCGATCGGGCCGACGCGCCTGCGGTACGCGATGAACGCGGCTGCGGCAGGGAGCGACCAGAGGCGGACTAGCCGCAGCGCAAACTCGGAGAAATACTCGCCGCCCGAAAGCTGGGTCAGCTGGGAGACCGAACGCTGGCAGTAGGCAAGCGGCGCGAAGTGGAAGAGGGTCGCAAAAGAGGCGACGATCAAGATAATCCACGAAAGGATGCCGAGGATTTTCTGTTCCGAACGTATCTCGGCCTCGGACGCCGCGACGGCAATCGCCGCCCACGCGACAACCCACCACGCCTTCCCGAACAGCAAGACCGGCGAAATCGAGAGGAACGCGAGCGCAAAGACGAGCAGGATGTTCACCGTGGCGCGATCGGCCCAGCCGCGGCGAATCGCAAGTGTCGCGACGGCGAGATACGCGGCGACGAGAGCGAGTAGTATAAGCCCTGCGTAGTTGCTGGAGAACGATTCGCGGAATACCGCGGCGAGCCAAGCAAAGTAGGCGACTGCGTTGATGCAGAGCCCCGCCCATGCAACTGCGTTGCCAACCTTGCCGCGCGTCTTCGACCCGACGATGACGCCCGTCATGTAGAGCGCGTGGACTGCCGAGAGGAACGCGAGGTTTACGAGCACCGCAGACTGTCCGCCGGAATTCGGATGGGATGCGCTCCAGACAAAGCACATCAGGACAGCCAGCATGGACGCGAGGAAGTCAAGAGCCGACCACAGGCGCTTGCGCGCGACGTAGAACGCGCCAAGGTTGAGGATGAGAAGGTAGAGGTCGAGTCCGAGCGGGAAGCCGCTGTCGCGCCCTGCGATGACCGGTACGAGATAGCCGCCGACGAGCCCCATCACCGCGATGTGCGGCGAGCGGAGATAGACGGCCATTACCCCCGCGCAGAGTGTAACGGCGGCAAGCGCGGCGAACGCGAAGACGGGCGAGGCGATCACGGGCGGGTCGAAGAAGCGGTGGCCAAGCCCGAAGCCGAGGTACAGCGCGACGACGCCAAGCGCGGCGATGGCGTGCCCGATAAGTGAATACTTCTCTTTCTTCACGAGCCACGAGCCACCGACACAGCCGACCATGCCCCAGAAGAGGGTAGCGGCGACGCGCCCTGTCGGGCCCATCCAGCCGCGGTCGATCGACAACTTCACGAAGTAGATGATCGCGCCGATGATAAGCACTGCGCCAACGCGGATGAGCCAGCGCGTCGCAAAGGCGAACTCGTGGGTCATTCCCTTCGGAGCGAAGTCGCCGCGAACGGCGAACCAGTCCTCGACTCGCATCCAGAAGATGTCGAACGCCGTCGGCTCGTAGGAAGTTGGGGGAACGGGGAATGGGGAATGGGGAACGGATGGTGAAGGAGTTGGAGTTGGAGAATTGGAGTTGGAGAGCGGTTTTTCAACATTCTCTTTTGCTGCCGAAACTTTGACTTGCGTCGGGGCGACCGGCGGTTTGGCGGCCGGCGGCGCAGCAACTGGCGACGCGACGACTGGCGGCTTGGCGACTGGCGACGGCACCACGACCTCTACCTTCTTCTCTGTGTCTCTCGGCACTCGCTCCGCTCGGCTTGGCTCGCTACGAATCGCGAGCCCCGCTTGCGCGGCGGTTACGTGCTTCTGTGTGAAATCAATCACAGTAAGTTTTAGCGCGAGATCTGTGACCTTGTTTTCGAGTCCACAGACCTTCACGAGTATGACGATAAGCAAAACCGGCACGCTCAAGAGCGCGAGCACGGCAAGTACTATTCCTTCCATCATTTTGCCTCCTTTTATTTTGTTTTAGCCACGATTAACAAGATTAACAGGATTTTAGGACTTCGCGCAAGAAACTTATAATAACTCCACTCTCCAACTCCAACTATTTTCTCCAACTATATCTCAATCTTGTAAATCCTGTAAATCCTGTCTAAAAAATTACTTCAATTGATTTTTAACCTTTTCGAACGCCGAGCGCATTTCGGCCTCGCGGCCCCACGCCTTGCGAAGCTTGTCCGGGTCGATGATGCGGCAATGGCCAGTCACCTTGTTCTTCTCAAGCTTCCAGCCGCCAGACGAGTCAAGGACGTCCCACCACACCATTGAATCCATCACATGCCCCTCTACGCCGGGGAAGCCCTGCGGCACCATGACCTTCCCAGACGGCTCCTCGCCGCCGAGGATGCGACGCGCATACTCCAAGTAGAATTTCTCGTGGTGGTTGGCGATGTCCTTAAGCGCCTGGCTCTTCGCCCATATTCCATCGATACTCGCCTCGCGCGTGATGTTCGTCGGCGTCACGCACTCGACGACGTTAGCACAGGGCGTAGGCGTTCCGTTCGCGCCGAACGCGACCGCGCCCTCTCCGCCGACCGTCGCGTAGACGTAGCGAAGGACATGGTCTTTCGGGTTGCAGACGGCGAGGACGGGAAGCTCCGACGCGAGACCCATCTTCACAAGATCGGGGTCATTCGCCGGAATCGCCGCGCCCATCAAGATCGCCTGCTTCACCTTGAGCCCGTTCTCGGCGAGACGCGCGAGGACACGCGCGGTGATACGTCCGCCAAGCGAGTGTCCGACGAGCGTCAGGTTTGTCCGCGCCTCGGGCGGCATCATCGCGATCTCGAACGCAAAGCGCCACGACTCCTTGTCCGCCGAGTTAACCGAAAGCGGCCACACGAGGTTGTCGCCGTCCCACGCCTTGAATTCGACGCTCGCCTCGGGGAAGGCGTTCGAGACGCACTCCATAATCCCCTCGTGCGGTTCCGCCGTGCGGAGCCACCCGGGGATAAACCACACCGTCGCCGCCATTATATTCTCCTTTTCTGAGTTTTATCAGATTTGCCGTGGTCGTCTTGAACACATCTTGTCCAGTGAGGCAGACATCCATCAGCCGAGCGCGGCGGTTCTGCCGCCATTCGTCGAGTCCGAGGTAATAAAATCTTCTCAGCCCCTCGGCAATGACAAACGGCATGATGCCGTTCTTCAGGCACTCCTTCAGCATCAAAAGCCGCCCGACGCGTCCATTGCCGTCCTGGAACGGATGTATCGCCTCGAACTTCACATGGAAGTCGATGATGTCCTCCAGCGTTTTTCCGCTCGCATTCCCTGACGAGCGCCGCCATCTTGCGCGGCACCTCGCTCGCGGGGCAAGTCTCGCGCTCGCCCACCACATTGTCGAGCCGCTTGTATTCGCCCACGGCAAACCACGCCTTGCGCGAATCGCTCGTGCCGCTCTTGAGCTGCGCGTGAAGACGCTTGATGTAGCTTTCCGTCAACGCCGCGCCAGCCGTCTCGATGACGATGTCAAGGCAGCGAAAATGGTTCGCCGTCTCCACCACGTCATCCACTGGCGTGTCCTCGCCGAGCGAACCAATGGTCTTGGTCTCGAATATCCACCGCGTCTGCTCGTGCGTCAGACGGCTGCCCTCCATGTGGTTGGAGTTGTAGGCAAAGTCGATTTGCAGCCGATGGTAGATTCCGTTCTTGGTTCCCGAACGCTTCTCCGCCTTCAGCACTCCCCAGATTGACTTCGCCCTCACCTTGCGCCGTGTGCTCTGCCCCGGATCAACCGCATCCGCCGGTATCAGCCAGCATCTGCCCTCGATGGTCGCGCCAGGAACATGCCCCTTCTGGCACCTTAACCGCACATTACGCGCGGTTTTCCCCCATTTCTTGGCGGCTTCCTCGACAGAAATATACTTTTCTTTATTCATGACTGCGGACATTATACCATATTTAAGGAAGCGAAACCAGTGGTTTTTGCCATCACTTTTCCTTTTTTCATTTCCGCAACACCTAGTGTTTGTTCTTTACGAGTTTTATTATACCATTTCCCACTCAACTATCTCCACACGGGGATGAAGAGAAGATCGACCTTCTTCCCCTCCTCGGGATCGTTCTCGTAGCGGAAGAAACGCCAGAGGAAGGAAGTCTTCGAATAGCCGTTCTTCTTCGAGTCATAGGTGAAACCAGGGAAGACATCGAGCGCGACATCTCCATCCTCTTCCTCCCAGTCCCAAAGCTTCCAGAGGACACGGTGGCTCGCGTAGCTCGTGCCCTTTGCCTTGTCAGAGCGATGCTCGCCGTTGTAGAGGAGCATAAGAAGCGATGTGTCGCCTTCCTCGCTATCTGAGATCTTCTCGCGTGTCGCCGTGTCAAAGCAGACCTTCCGCTTGCTCTCGTGGTTGAACACGAGCTTGTTGCCGAGCTTGTGTCTCTCCGTCATCTCGTAGCGGTTCGTGGCGCCGTATGGAAGACCACCATTGAGGTGCCTGTCGTTGTCAGAGAAGAGGAAAGCCGTCCGCACATCCTTCGCCCATACATCAGTCGCCTGCATCCTTTGTTCTACAGTCCTGTCATACGCTTCCCTTGAAGAATTCCAGACACGATTCGTCCATGTCGCCGTCCACATCTTGATGTCGTCAGGCAACTTTTCCGCATCCATCCACGCCGACTTCGCGCTGTAGTCGGCGCTCGCCTCCTTCTTGTAAAGCGGGAACATCCAGCCGCCCTCCGTCTCACCAGACTTGAGCCCAGCGAGCCCCGCCGCGAAATATGTGTTCGTGTATGCCGAGCCGCCGCCGCTCCATCCAAATGGAATGGAATAGAACGACTCACCCTCCTCGCGGAGAAAGAGCGGAAGCGCCCAATTCGTCTTGTGCGAACCCGAAGCATTTGACGATCCTCCGACAAGCCCCGCGAGCGTGAACCAGGTCTTGTCGCACGAATTCGTCTCCCAGTTCGCGCCAGAGAGAAGCGGCAGGGAGAAGAATCCGCGCGTTCCCTTCTTCGCGTCGTCCCAATACGAATAGACCGGCGAGTTGAACTGCGACTCGTCGCGGCAGTAGAGCGGGAAGAGCCACGACGCCTCGCCCGAC